>JAFSGG010000077.1 GCA_017434775.1 Clostridia bacterium | reverse complement strand
GATATCATCATTGATGCGGCGGCCGTCTTCATAGTACTGGGTGCAGGCTTCGGTGGAGATGGTGAAGCCCTGGGGAACGGGCAGGCCGATCTTGGTCATTTCGGCCAGGTTGGCGCCCTTGCCGCCCAGCAGTTCGCGCATGGAGGCGTCGCCTTCCTTGAACAGGTACACATACTTCTTTGCCATTGAATATTTGCTCCTTTCGGAATTGGATTGGCATTGGTTTCCTGGGAGGGCGCAAGCAACAAGGGCCTGTCCCACCCATCTCTCCGATTATACAATGTTTTTCCATTCTTGACAAGGGCAGGACTGGTATTTTTTCACGGAAAAACCCACAAAAAAGCTCGCTTTCCCTGTTTTTTTCCTGCGCATGTGCAAATCCATTCTTCCCCCTGCCGGCCGGCATAAATTCCGTCGTTCCCACATAGAGTGAACCATGGACTGGCATCAGGCATTGCCCCCGGACGGGGCCTTCACAAAGGAAGAAATCGCCACAGCCTTTGAAGTGCGGCTGCGCTGCGCCTCCCCCCTGCAGCTTACCGGCCCGTGGGGCCTCCGCCAGGGGTCTTACCCCCTGACCCAGGAGCACATCCGCCTTGCCTTGCTTTCCCTGTGCGGCCACAGCCTTTCCCACCGGGAGGAAGCCTTATCCCAAGGTTTTTTAGCACTGCCGGGCGGCCACAGGCTGGGTGTATGCGGTGAACGGAGCAACCATCTGCTGTTGGCGCCGTCCAGCCTGTGCATCCGCATTGCCCGGCCCATCCCCCAGGCCGCAAAGGATATTTTCCCCCTGATCAGAGGAAAGAATGTATTGATTCTGGGGCCGCCCGGCAGCGGAAAAACCACCCTGCTGCGGGATCTGGTACGCCGCACAGCCGGCGAAATGCAGGTATCCGTTGTGGATACACGGGGCGAAATAGCCGCCTGTTTTCAGGGTACGCCGCAAATGGACGTGGGGCCGATGTGCGACGTGATGACCGGCGGACGAAAGGACGAAATGATGATCATGATGCTGCGCAGCATGTGTCCCCAAATGATGGCAACCGACGAACTGGGCACGGAAGAAGAAGCACTGGCCGTAATGGAAATCAGCCGCTGCGGCGTGGGCGTAATGGCCACTGCCCATGCCAGGGATGCGGAAGATGCAAAAAGCAGAAAAGGCCTTTCTCTGCTGATGGAGAACCGCATTTTTTCTCACTGCATCCTGCTGTCTCATCCGCTGGCACCGGCCAGGGTGGTGGCGCTGTGATGCGGCTGCTGGGTGCCCTGTGCAGTGCCTGCGCCTGCATGCTCTTTGGCGTCATGCGATACACGAAGATGAAAGAAGACTGGGAACAGCTGCAAAGCTACCTGCCGGCCCTGAAAAAGCTGGATGCCGGGCTGCAGTTTTCCGCCTGTCCCCTGCCCCAAATGCTGAAGAACTGTGCGCCGGACGAACATCACTACCTCCACAAACTGGGGGAAACCCTGGAACAAGCCGGCGCCCTTTCCGTGCAGGAGATTTTCGAAAAAGCCGGCACGCCGCCCCGGCTTTCTGCCAATATGCAAAAAGCGCTGCTGCAATGGCTGGAAAGCCTGACACTGCCCGATCCCCAATACCGCCAGAACGTCATGAACCACACCCTTGCCCTTTGGGAAAACGAAACCGACAACGCCCGGGAAAAGCTGATGCGTCAGGGTTCGCTTGCCATCCGGCTGAGCTTGCTTGCCGGCTGCGCCCTGTTCATCCTGCTGTGCTGAAAGGAAACAAAATGGAACCGGATGTGATCATCAAAATTGCCGGGTTTGGCCTGATCATCGCCATTGTGTGCCAGGTGCTCACCAAGGCCGGCCGGGAAGATATTGCCACGCTGGCCACCATTGCCGGCATCATTGTGGTGCTCTTTACCATTGTGGATCTGGCGGCAAATTTGCTCAGCCGGGTGCAGGATGTGTTCCTGTTCCCATGACAATCCTATGGAAAGTATGCGTTTTTGCCCTCATCAGCGCTCTGTGCGCCCTCATGGTGCATGCCCATCAGAAACAGGCCGGCAGGCTGGTATCCCTGTGCGCCGGAATGATGCTGCTCAGCGCCGCCGTAACCCAGCTTACCCCGGTGGTACAGGCTCTGCAGGATTTCAGCCGGGAAGCCGGCCTGCAAAGCGAAACCATTGCGCTGCTTCTGCGGCTCATTTCCATGGCTTACCTGACGGAATTCTCCATACAGGCTTGCCGGGATGCGGGGGAAGAAGGGCTGGCCCAGAAAACCGCCCTGGCCGGCAAAATCCTGCTGGCTGCCCAGACCGTGCCCCTCATCACCGCCATCGGTTCCCTGGCCATGGATATGCTGCCATGAAAAAATGGATCATCTGCCTGTTTCTTCTTTCATTTTTCATTTTTCCAGCCCGGGCAGATACATTAAACAACGAAATCGCTCAGCAGCTGGACAGCCTTTCCCTGGACGAAATGGAAAGCGCCTGGCAGCAGCATTTTCCCGGGGAGGACATGCGTACCCTTGTGGAAAAATTGACCCGGGGCGAAGCAATACTGAACAGCGAACAAATGCTGAAAGCCCTGGCGGAAGCCTTTCTTTCCACTCTGACGGGCAGCCTCTGGCGCATATCCGGCCTTCTTCTGCCTGCCATTATGTGCGGCGTGATGGAACGGCTGAAAAGCAGCTTTTCTTCCGCCGCCCTGGGAGAAACCCTGTGCGCCGCCTGTTTTCTGTTGATTGCCGCCGTGATGGCCAGGGATCTGGGCAGCCACATGCAGCTTTGCCGGGACAATGTGGACAAAATGGCCGGCATCATGCAGGCCCTGTTTCCCCTGCTGCTCACCCTGCTGGCGGCCGTTGGCAGCACTGCCGGCGCAGCCTTTTTCCAGCCGGCCACGGTAGCCGCCTGCGGGGTGATGTGTGCCCTGGTGCACCGCTTCACCCTGCCCTTGACCCTTGGCGCCGCCGTTACCGGCATGCTGGATAAACTGAGCCCCAAGGTGCGGCTTTTCCGCCTGTCTTCCCTGCTCAAAAGCCTGAGCAGCTGGACGCTGGGGATTGGATTCACGGTGTTTTTATCCGTCACTGCCCTGCAGGCTCTGGGAGCCGCCGCAGCAGACGGCGTGAGCCTGCGCACCGCCAAATATATGGTGGATAATTTTGTACCGGTGGTGGGCGGCATGGTGGCCGATACCATGGACACCCTGGTGGGCGCGTCCCTGCTGATCAAAAATGCAATGGGGGTCACAGGGCTTGTGCTATTACTTGCCGCCGCTGCACAACCCATGATGCAGACCCTGGCCTCCGTAATGGTATACCGGGCCTGCGCAGCCCTGCTGGAGCCTGTTTCCGACAGCCGTATCAGCGGCAGCATCCATCAGTTTTCGGATATTCTGATGATGCTGTTCATCATTCAATTATCGGTGAGCGCCATGTTCCTTTTGCTTGTTGCCCAAATGCTGGCCGTGGGTCAATTGACGGTGATGCTGCGATGAAAGAGATGATTCTGCAATCCGCCGCCCTGGCGCTGATCCGGATGATCATGGATCTGATCCTGCCGGAAAACGACCTGAAACGTTATGTGGATTTAGGGGCCGGGCTGTGCATGATGCTGTGCCTGCTCCAGACCATGCAGCGCATATTACACCTGCCCGGATAAGAGGTAATCATGAATAAACTGCTGGAAAAGATGAAAAGCAGCAAGGCTTTGCCCTATTTGCTGATGCTCACAGTCATCTGTGCCGGGGTGTTTTTGCTGCTGCCCTCGGGCCCGGCTTCCACCGCCATGACGGAAGAGGAAAGCCGCATCAGCCGTGCCCTTTCCGCCATTGAGGGCGCCGGGGAAACCCGGATTGTGCTGCATTATCGGGAAGAAAGCGGCACATTATCCGGCGGGCGGAAAGTGCCGGACGGCGCCGTGATTGTATCCCGGGGAGCCGGAAACATGGTGGTTCGCCTCAGGCTGATGGAAGCCGCCCAGGCGCTGCTGGGGCTGGATGCCGGCAGCATTGCCGTATTCCCCATGGAGGAAGAAAAATGAAAGAAAAAATACTAAACACTCTTTTGATTCTGGTGGTGCTCCTTTGCCTTGGCATTACCCTCAGCAGCCGTCCGCCGGAAACTGCGCCGGCATTATCCATGGAAAACCCCTTTGTTTCCGCTGCCCCTTCCCCCACGCTCCATCCTTTGGATGCCTGCCGAAAGGAACGGGATGCGCAGCGCAAGGAAGCCGAAAAATCCCTCGCCTGGCTTTCTCAGGATGCAGCCTCCGGCTTGCAGCCCCAAGCCCAGGCCGCCCTGCTTTCCCTGCAGGAAACCACAAATACCGAAACCGCTGCGGAAAGCCTGCTCACCGCCATGGGGTATGAAAAAAATGTATGCATCCTGCAAAAAGACGGCATGCTGCTGTTTACAGAACCGGCGGTAAAGAAAGAGGATGTGATGCCCATCATCCAGTCCGCCGCGGACCTTTCCGGCCTGCCAGCGGAAAAAATCCGCCTGATGGTGCCCTGAATGGGGAGAAACACTTGTTTCAAACGTCGTTTTCGTGGTATAATAAGGGTGTAAACCATGAAAGCGAAAGAGGATGCGCCATGATCAGAACCGGACGGGTAGTGGATGTGAAAGACGGGCTGGTAAACGTATGCTTTAACCGGCCGGAAGCCTGCGATCATTGCAGCGGCTGTGCCGGGCAAAAGCACGAAACCCTGGTGACCATCACGGGCGATGCCCCCCTTGGCAGCATGGTGGACGTGGATATGCCGGCCCGGCAAGTGTTCAAAGCTTCCCTGCTTGCCTATGTGGTGCCCATGGTGCTGTTGTTCCTGGGCCTGTGGCTGGGCACACTGATTTTTAAAAATGAAGCCCTCTCGGCACTCTTTGGCATCGGCTGCATGGCCGTAAGTTATGGCATCCTGAAGCTGGTGGAACAGAAACTGCAGCAAAGACACAATTGGCAACCCCATATTGTTGCCGTGCATGAGGAAGGAGAAAACCGATAATGGAACTGACTTTTACGAAAAATAATTTTGAAGAACTGGTACTCAACGCCGATAAGCCCGTGCTGGTGGATTTCTGGGCGCCCTGGTGCATGCCCTGCCGTATGCTGGCCCCCACCATTGAAGAAATTGCCGAGGAGGCCGAAGGCAAAGCCTATGTAGGCAAAGTAAATGTGGATGAAGAAGCGGAACTGGCCATCAAATACGGTGTGCGCTCCATCCCCACCCTGCTCTTTTTCGAAAAAGGCCAGCTGGTAAACCGCATGGTAGGCGTGCAGGACAAGGAAGACATCGTAACCGCCCTGTACTGATCCAAAAGCAGCTTACAAAACGGCCCCTTCGCAGCGTATGCGAAGGGGCCGTTGCTTTTCTTTACGCGTTTATTTCATGTATGCGCCATAGCGTTCCATGAACTGATCGTATTCTTCCCGGTCCGTGATCCACACAATCACATGGGCTTCCCGGATGCCCAGACGCTTGTAGGCTTCCCAACGGTGGTTGCCGTCGTTGAGTTCAAAGGTACCTTCCGTTTCTCCTTCGGGAATGAGATAGTGCACAATCAGCGGCGCCAGATCCTTTTTCCGGTTCACGGCTTCCATCAGTTGCTGCACCCGCTTTTCCCACACGTCCGGGGGAATCGGATATTTCAATCCCTCCTCCACCGGACCGGTGCAGCGGCTGAATATATCCAGCGGCATCACCACCGGGCCCAGGAAAATGCGATCCACAATCTTCAGCCCATCGGAAAAGGCCTTGTTCCGCCCGTCCGACAGCAAATATTCATGCACCCATTCTTCCAGTTTGTTATAGCGCGCCCATTCCCGGGCAGAAGAAAGTGTTCCCTGATAATGCATGGTCCTTGTCTCCTTTCGGCTGTAAACGATTCGCCGGATGCTTTCACAGGAAAGGAAGTGTTCATCTGCCAGTTCTTCCACCGGCTTCCCCAGAGCAAACTGCTCCCGGATCTGCTGATTCCGCTCTTGCAAAAACGCCCGGTAACCGCTGACCGCACCCCATTTGCGCTTTTTTTCCCGGGCGGGCACATAGATCAGCTTCCCCGATACATACTTCTGCAATTGCCGGAGCAAGGCTTCCGGCAAAATGTCCTGGGCATTTTCGTACTTCATCCGGCACGCCTCCTTTCCGCAATCAGTATACACAAAGAGCTGCGGCTTTTCTATACCGCAAATATTTACCATGCATTCTTGCCATAATCCGTCTGAATAACAAAAATGCCCTTTTCCGGAAGGGCACTTTTCTTTATAATGTCACAGGCAGATCGGTATCGTTAAAGGGATCGTCCTTGTTGTAAGAATCCAGTTTCACGTCCCGGTTAGCCATCTCCTGCTGCATTTCCTTCAGGGTGAACACATGGATGCGCAGCGTCATATCATCAAAGGTCAGTTCCGCCCGCTGGCGCGGCCGGGTCATAGCCAGAATTTCCGTATAATTGGTACGGCCCTGCCGGGCATAACTGGTAGCCACTTCCGGCCGGTTCTGGAAATGCATGGGGATGAACAGCCGGGGTTTCACCGCCATGACGAAATGATTGGCGCCGGCTTCATACATACCGCCCATCCGGGGATCCACCGGGAACATGGCGATATCCATGGGCAGCCGGGTAAGGGGCACCACAGCCGCATAAAAATCCTCTTCCGCCCGCACAATCTCACGCAATGTGCTTTCATCCCGCCAGTGCCACATATTCAGCGTACCGGCATGGAAAATATTCAGCCCGTGCACCGTCACATAATAGGATACGCCTTTGTGGGTGGAAGCGTAAGCCCGGATTTGGGCCGGGCCAATTTCCGCCGCATCCCCTTCCGCCAGGAAAAGACCATCCTTCTGTAGGGCGGGATAACGTTTCATGTCCGCAGCAAACACATACTGAATGGGGAATTTTTTATCATCCAGCTCCAGAATAGCCGGATCAAAATGATCCGGATCATCGTTGGACACAAACACGATAATATGCTTGTATCCTTCCAAATCCCGTTCCGTCAGCTGGTTTTCCGGGTTGATTTCTCCATTTTCCCCCCGCCAGTAGTCAAATATCATCAGCGTATCTTCCACCGCCGCCATAAACCCGGCATGGTGAAAAAAGGTGACCATCGCCCCTGCGCTCATGTAAATTCCTCCCGCATATCCTTTTGCTTATATCTCCAATGCCTGCCCTTGAGCATCCGGCAAAGAAAGCCCAAGCACCTTCGCCAGAGTGGGCGCAATCTGCACCAGATCCATTTCCGGCAGCGTACCCGGCCGAATCCCCGGGCCTTTCAAAAGAAACAGGGTTTTCGCCTGGGGACAATCCAGCCCAAAGCCATGCTCACCCAAATTCTGCTTCCCTTCATCCAGGAAGCAAACCCCTTCCCGGGCATCCACTGCCAGCTGCACATTTTCCGGCCCCTGCATGGCCCGGATATCGTCCGCATTATAAAGCCGTTTGATGCCAAGCGGCTCCATATTTTCATCCAGATATTTTCTGGCTTTCTGCAGATTATCCCCGAAAACATAAGCACCCATGCCCAACGTCTGGGCCCGGCAGCCGGTGTGTTTTTTCAGCAGGGCATCCAGATACACGCCGTTTGGCGCATCCTGCTGCCCATGATCGGAAACGATGCAGAAACAGGTTTCCTCATACAGCCCGGCCTCTTTCACCGCCTGCACAATGCGGCCCACATTTTCATCCAGCCTTTCCATGGCCTGCCGGGCTTCGACGCTGTGAACACCGTATTTGTGGCGCATATAATCCAGGTCCACCAAATGCACCGTCAGCACGTCCGGCGGCTTTTTGGATGCATACAATTGTTCACACAAAAGAGCGGCGTACCGATCCAGATGAGGCTGCAGGATGCTTTCCCGCTTTTTGCCCATGGAAAGTTCCGTTTGCAAAATCCAAAGCGGCGTGCCGTACCGCAGCATTTTCAGTGCGGCATTCTCCCCAGGCAGCGGCAGTATTTCCGGAAAATTGCGGCGGGTGTAAGGATTTTTGCCCGTGACCGGCCACAAAACGGATGTCACATCCAGCCCGGCTTCTTTCGCCGCCTGATGCAGGGTTTTTACTTTGATCTGCCCCACTTCCCAGTACCATTTGCGGAGGACGGGCGGCGTATCCGCCTGCAGGGGCTGATTATGGGGAATGCCGTGCTTATTGGGGTAACAGCCGGTGATGAGGGAAACATGGATGGGATAGGTGATGGTGGGGTAAATGGTATTGACTCGGCTGCAAAAAAGGCTGCCCTGCTGCAATGCCCGCAAATTGGGCAAGGCAAACAACTGCTCCGCATCCTCATGGGATGCAGCATCCAGCGAAATCATGCACAGCCTCTTCTTCATTCGTTCCTCTCCCGAAAAAGCACGAAATTCTACCGTTTAGCCTGCAAAGGGAAGAGGCATCTCTGCCTCTCCCCCTGCAGTTCATATCCAATATGTGCTTACATTTCCAGCAGCTTGTTCTTGAGGGTCTTTTCCATTTCAGCCAGCTGCTTTTCGGCTTCGAAGCGCTTCTGGCGGCCTTCCTGCTGAATCTTCTTCACTTCGTCGATGGTATCGATGAGGCTCTGGTTGGTAGCAACCAGGGTTTCCATATCGATGATGCCGCGCTCGGATTCCTTGGCGGTTTCGATGGTGCCCATCTTCAGGGTTTCGGCATTCTTCTTGAGCAGTTCGTTGGTCATATCGGTCACAGCGCGCTGAGCCTTCATGGCCTGCTGAGAATGATGCAGCCCCAGAGCCAGCACCATCTGGTTCTTCCACAGAGGCAGGGTGTTCACCAGGGTGGACTGAATGCGTTCCACCAGCAGGGCGTTATTGTTCTGCAAAAGGCGGATCTGAGGCGCCATCTGCAGGGATACCTGCCGGGTGAGCTTCAGGTCATGCAGCTTCTTTTCAAAACGGTCGCACTGATCGGCCAGGTCCTTGGCAGCCTGGGCGTCCATGGCATCGCCGCTTGCGGCCGCTTTATCCTGCAGGGCTTTGAGGTCGGTGGCGCGCACTTCCGCCAGCCGCTTTTCGCCGGCCACGATGTACAGCGTCAGTTCATGGAAGTATTCCAGGTTCTGTTCGTAGAGGTGGTTGAACATGGCCACATCCTTGAGCAGCTGCACCTGATGGCCTTCCAGGGTGGAAGCAATCTGTTCCACATTAACGGACACTTCTTCATACTTGGCGGTGATGGCGGCAATGCGCTTGCGGGCGGTAAAGAACCAGCCGCGGATGCCCTTGGGCTTATCACCGGCGGTATTGAAACCCTTGAGTTCGGTGATCAGATTGGCCAGAATATCGCCCACATCGCCGGTATCGGCGGTCTGCACATTGCCAAGGACGGTATCTGCAAAGGTGGAAATCTTCTTCTGGGCATCGGCGCCGTAGAGCATTACGTGATCAGGGTTGGTCACGTCGATGGTCTTGGCAAATTCCGCAACCTGCACCTTTTCTTCTTCGGTGAGGGTGGCATCCAGATTTTCCATCACTTCATCGGCGGATTCGGGCGCAGCGGGAGCCTTGAGTTCGTTGAGCAGTTCCACAGCGTTTTCAATGACCTGCTTATCACCCATATCGGGCTTGAGGGTCAGCACGGGTACATTCTGTACAGCCTGAGCGGTATTCTGTTCGGACATGGTGAAAATCCCCCTTCAATTCATTTATACATAAATCCCTTTGGATTTTGGTACCGGTTTTATTTGCTTCCCTGAACCATGGAACCCAGGCCCGTATCCACCAGACCTTCGGATTTGAGCAGCGTCTCCAGCACTTCCACATCGGTGGAGATATCCAGAATATCGTCCTGATAGAGGTTATTGAGCTGGCTCTTCAGCGCTTTCACCACCACCGCCGTGGCGTTTTCAATCTGTTTGCGGGCTGCATCGGCCTTGGCGCCGGTCACGTTACGTTCGTCCATTTTGCTGTACCCGGCCAGCATTTTCAGCGTGGTGGGCAGGTAATATTCCATAAAGCGGCGAATCTGAGGCGCTTTGGCCGGCTGTTCCGCCACAGTACGGAAAATTTCCCGGGCCGTGGCGTCAATTTCATCGATATTCCGGGAAATGGCTTCCCCGGGAAGCTTATCGTTTTCTGCCTGAATGGCCTTGAGCATTTCCATGCCCTTTTCAATCATACCGTCCACAGCCGCATCGCCGGTCTTTTCAATGGGCTTTTGCTGAGACGGTGCTTTCTTGCTGGTATCCACGCCCTGGGCCATGATGCTGACGATTTTTCCCACCAGGAACGCAAGCGCGCCGGCAACGATGTAGCTGGGCCAGCCGCCCTTGAATTTGAACAGCATGGCATATGCCAGCACCGTGATCCCGGCAGCAATGAGCCCAGGCTTCAGGCCGGATTTCTTTTTCTTTTTATTCTGCAAAGGGAACATCCTCCTTCCGTTCTGTACGGAAAAATCATAACACAATCCAAAGGCCGGGATGGAGAAAATGCACATAAACAGGTTTTTTCCGCCTGAATGCCGCACTTTTCCGTTCATGAGCACGGGGCTTTCCTTTTGAAAAAAGACCCATGATCATCCATCTTTTATCATACCACACATTTCACCGCATTTCAATGTGATAGCGCTTAGAATTCCATGAATTTTCCGGGAAAAGACGATGAAAAAACCGGCAGCCGCGTAAGCAGCTACCGGGCAGAGAATATATCAGAATGCCATATTCACAAAAGTTTTCAGAATGGCCAGGGCGCTTTCCATATCCCGCATATCAATCATTTCGCAGGCGGAATGCACATACCGGCAGGGAATGGACAATGTGCCCGCCGGCACGCCGCAACGGCTGTGCTGGATGGCCGCACCGTCGGTGCCGCCGTAGGGCAATACTTCCCGCTGATAGGAAACACCGGCCTTTTCGGCAGCGGCAATGAGGGCATCCCGCACCATGGGGGTGGCGATCATGCTGCGGTCCATGAATTTCACGGCAGCGCCCTTGCCCAGCTTCACCGCAGGCAATTTTACTTCGGGGGTGTCGCCCCAGCCGGTCACATCAATGCCCACGCCCAGATCCGGCGCCACAGAGAAGGCCGCCACATTGGCGCCCCGCAGGCCCACTTCTTCCTGGGTGGAGAAAACGCCCACGATGGTGTTCACCGGGTTTTCCGTTTCACACAAAAGTTCCGCCAGCAGAGCCACGGCGCAGCGGTCGTCCATGGCAGGGGAAGCAATGCGGTGTTCACCCAGCATGAAGCAATCCGGCGCATACACGCAGGTATCGCCCAGCTGCACTTTGGTCAGGGCATCAGCCTTATCTTCCGCGCCGATATCCACAAACAAATGGGCCAGGGTTTCGGTTTCGCCCTTGGTGGGCTGGCAAACCACCACGCCCTCCACCCCATTGTGGAACACCACATGGCGGGTTTTGCTCATGGCGACGCTTACGCCGCCCACATTGGTCACCCGCAGGTAGCCGTCGTCTTCAATATCCGTCACCACCAGGCCGATATGGTCCATATGGGCGGAGAACATGATGGTTTTGCCGTTTTCCTGACCCTTCTTTTCCACGATCAGGTTCCCCATCACGTCGGTGCGGATGGTGTCCACTTTTCCCTTCAGCATCTCTGCCACGCACTTGGCCACATTCTTTTCCCGGCCGGTGGGGCCGTACACCTGCAATACTTTTTTCAATGTATCCAGCAACATAATTCTTTCCTCTCTTTCTTACGCCTGCCGGGCAAAGGCCTGAGCCAGGGCAAACTGATCTTCCATATCGCTACATTTCATGATGGAGCTGGGGCCGTGAATATACCGGCAGGGCACAGACAGCACACAGGTCTTTTTGCCGGAACCGCTGCGCTGGAAGGCGCCGGCATCATTGCCGCCGGTGGCGCCCCGCTTCACCTGATGGGGAATATTTTCCTTTTCGGCCAGGGCCACCATTTCGTGGAAAAATTGATTGTTGGCAATGGAAGCGTTATCCATAAAGGAAATCACCACGCCCAGGCCGGCTTCGCACACCCGGCGCACCTTTTCCACATCGCCCATATCCCCGGCCGTGGTGCCTTCCAGCACGATGGCGGTATCCGCATCGCTTGCAAAGCCGGCACCGGAAGCACCCCGGCAGCCCACTTCTTCCTGCACCACAAAGGCGTAGGTCACGTCGGCATTGTAGGTTTCTTCCATCAGGCGCAGCATATTGTAGCAGCCCACCCGGTCATCCAGGGCCTTGGAGGCCACAAAGCCGTCGCCGAAAGTTTCGTACACGCTGTCAAAATAGGCATAGGTGCCGGGGGGACAATCCGCCAGCGCTTCGTCCTTGGATTTGGCGCCGATATCGATATACAGCCCGTCAAAGGGCAGCACCCGGCGGCGATCCTCCGCAGACTGCAGATGGATAGCCATGGCGCCGATCACACCCTTTACCTTCTTTTCACCGATCACCACATATTTACTCACGCACACCCGGGGGTCAATGCCGCCAACGGGGCGGAAAATCAGCAGCCCGTCTTCCGTGGCATCCATGATGATAAAGCCGATTTCGTCCATGTGGGCGGAAAAAAGAATGTGACGGCTGCCGTCGCCCTTGCCCTTTTTGAAGGCAATCACATTGCCCATCCGGTCCACCTTCACGGAATCGCACAGAGGCCGGGCAGCTTCCATAATGGCCTTTCTTACTTCCCGCTCATCCCCGGAAACGCCGTTGATTTCGCACAATTGTTTCAGTTCCATAATTCTTCCTCCCAGCTCCCATCCATTTCACACAGGTAATGGGCCAGCAGCCTGCCGCCTTCCATCAGCGCATGCATATCAAAGGTTTCCACATTGGTGTGCATGTATTTGAGGGGCAGGGACAGCAGCACCGTGGGCACACCGGCGCGAACCAGGGACAATTCGTCCGCATCGGTGGACGTATACCGGGGATCGATAGCCCACTGCAATTGCACACCGTTTTCCTTAGCCGCCTGTTCCAGCTTCTTTACCAGATAAGGATGCAGGAAGGGGCCTTTGGATGCTACCAGGGAATCAATCTTATTCACCGCCAGCCGGGGTGCACCGGGGGTTTCTGCATGGCACACGTCAAAGGCCACACCGAAATCCGGGTCCACCTGGAAACCGGCCGTCCACGCGCCGTAGGAGCCGATTTCTTCCTGGCAGGTAGAAACGAAGTACAGGTCGGCTTCGTGGTGCATTTTGCTGATCAGCTCCGCCGCCCGCAGCATAATGGCCACGCACCCCCGGTCATCCACCGTCTTGCAGGCCACACGGCCGTTTTTCAGTTCCACATACCGGCTTTCAAAGCACACCGTATCGCCGATGCACACTTTCTTTTCCACATCTTCCTTCTTCATGCCCAGGTCCACAAACAGGGTTTCGAAGGTATAATTGTTTTTCCGGTCGGCTTCCCGCATCAGATGGGGCGGCGTTGCGCCCACAATGCCCAGCAGCACTTCATCCTTTGCATACACCTTCACCCGCATGCCGGGCAGCACCCGGGGATCCACGCCGCCCACGCTCTGCAGGCGCAGACAGCCGTCCTTTTCAATCTTGCTCACCATCATGCCGATTTCGTCCAGATGGGCGCAGATCATCACTTTGGGGCCCTTGCCTTTTTTATGGGCGATCACGCTGTTGAGAGGCGTTACTTCCACTTCGTCCACAAAAGGCCGGAAAGCTTCGGCAATAAAATCCGCCGCCGCCCTTTCATTGCCCGTCACGCCGGGCAGCGCCGTTACCTGGCGCAGGAATTCATCCGTTTTCATATTTCATTTTCCTCCCATGGGGCATTTTCACCCTCCATTATACCAGAAAACAGAAATTTGTATAGCAAAATTTATCCTTTCATCAAAAAAAGAGAAAGGATCGCCCTTCCTCTCTTGACAAGTGACCAATTGGTCACTATAATAATGGTAACCAAATGGTCACCCTATCAATGGAGTGTAGATTATGGAGCAATCAACCAAAGACAGAATACTGGATGAAGCCCTGGTGCTGTTTGCCGAAAAAGGCTATAAGGGCACCAACCTGCGGGAGCTGGCCGCCCGGCTTTCCCTGAGCAAATCCGCCCTGTACAAGCACTATGACAGCAAGGAAGCCATCTGGAATGCCCTGCTGGACAAAATGGAAGCCTACTACGCCGCCCGGTTCGGGTCCATGGATCATTTGCCCCAAATGCCGGATTCCACGGAAGAATTTTTCCAGATGGCGCTTGGCATGATCCGCTTTACCGCCCACGATCCGCAAATTATTCTTACCCGAAAATTGCTGCTTACCGAACAGTTCCACGATGCCCGGGTATGCAAACTGGCCACCAAGCATTTTCTGGAAGGCACAGCCCGTATTTATACCAAAGTATTTGAAAGCATGATGGAAAAAGGCCTGCTGAAAAAAGAGGATCCTGCCATGCTGGCCATCAGTTTCACTGCGCCCATTTCTGCATTCATTCACCTGTGCGACCGTGAACCAGGCAGAACAACGGAAGCTTTTGATAAAATGGAAACCTATATCCGCTATTTTCTCACCAGTCATGCTCCGCAGTAAAGAAAAATTCATTCCTTCCTGTGAGGTACATGCTATGCAGTATTCCATCCCATTTACATTTCATGGGAAAGCGCAGCAAATAACCGTGGAATACAGCCCCATGGAAAACAGCCTTTCCTCCGGTTTCCGTGTGCTGCCCCTCCCCTTTGATCCGGAAAAATGCAAGGGATATCCCATGCTGCATGCCTATTTTGAACAAACGGATTTACAAGGGTATGAACGCTATTGTGGCTGGATTCAATTCATCCGGCGAACAGAATACAAATCCATGAAGGATGCAGTCCCTTGCCATATTGGCTATCAGTTGGATGTGCCGGAGCATTTCCGCAAGCGCAATACTCCCTACTTCGCCACGGGTTATCCGGCGGAATTGTTCGATGCTCCCTGCCGCAATCTGCACAGCTGCGAAAAGCTGATCTGGCAGGCCTACACCTATCTTGTGGACATCCCTTCCATCATCAATGGTTATCGTTTGGGCTATCTGGCTGGCTTTTCCTGGGGATACACAGAAGATGTGCTGGGGCAGGTATCCCTGCTGAATTTTGGTCTTCTTACCGAAAAGGATTGGATCACTCACTGTGCACTTGTTCCTTTTGAACCCTGAAGGAGAACAATATGTTGGATCCCAAAGAATACCTCAATTCCCTCACCACCCTGCTGAAAGAATATTTCCGGAATCGGCTGCGTTACATCGGCCTGCAGGGCAGCTACCTGCGGGAAGAAGCAACAGAAGAAAGCGATATCGACATCATGGTGGTCATCGACGGCTTTTCCCCTGCGGATATGGCGCTGTACCGGGTTGTGATCAAATCGCTGGAACACCCGGAAAAATCCTGCGGTTTCATCTGCGGCACGGAAGAATTGCAGCACTGGAACCCGCTGGAAATCGGCCATCTGGTGCACACCACAAAGGATTATTTCGGTTCCCTGAAAGAACTGGTTCCTGAATACACAGAAGGCGATGTTCGCTGCTTTGTGCAAATGAGCCTTGGCAACCTTTATCACGAAATCTGCCACCGCCGCATCCACGCAACCATGGAAGAGAACGAGCAGGCCCTTTCCTTCTCCTATAAAAGCGTGTTTTTCATCCTGCAAAACCTGCATTACCTGAGATGCGGCCGGTTCTTCCTCACAAAAACGGAACTGCTTTCCACTCTTTCCGGCCGGGACAGGCGAGTGCTGGAAACGGCCATGGCTCTGCAAAACGGAACATCCCTTCCTTTTGAGCAGGCTTTCTCGCTGCTCTTTGCCTGGTGTCAGGAAACCCTGATCCGCCTTTGACCCACGCATTCCCAAATCCATAGGGAAAATCCCGATCAGATATTCATTCAAGGAGGTTATTTCCATGAAAGCAGACGCCTATCTTTTCGGTCAGGTACTGGGTACCCACTCTTTCCTTCTGCGGGGCGGTTTTTTGCAGCCGGATGAATATTCCGAAATTGACGCCCAGTATTTCCTCCCCGGCGGCGAAACCGGTACAGCCTGTACGGTGCTGGCTTCCCTGGGGGTCAACGTCCGCATGGACGGTACCCATATCGGCCGGAAAGTGGCCCCCATGCTGAAAGAATTCTACAAAGATAAAACGGTGGATCTGTCTCCCCTGCAGTTTGTGGAAGGGGACGGCGTGATGGACTATGTGGTGATCGCCGGGCTGGTGCGCTCCCCCATGGGCCGCTTCCAAACCCTCTTCAGCGATGATACCCGCTGGTGGAGCATTCCCCGGGAAGAAGACCTGCTGGGCTGCCAGGCCGCTTCCATTGATCCTTTCTTCCGGGCCGAATCCGACCGGGTGGCCGAGCTGTGCGTCAAGCACCATATCCCTTATGTAACCATTGACAGCATGCACAATTCCTTCCTGCATAAGCACTGCGCCATCAATGTGGTATCCGGCGAATGCATGCGCTGGCATTATCAGGGCATGAGCAAGGAAGAAGTCATGGCCCTTATGCAGGAAAATACCGACGGCCTTACCATCATCACTTCCGGCGGCGGCGAAATGCTCTATGCCCGGAAAGGTCAGGATATCAAGCGCATGAAGCCCTTCGATGTGGAAGTAAAGAGTACCCTGGGTGCAGGCGATACTTACAAAGCCGGCTGCGTGTACGCCCTGCTGCATAACATGAGCGATGAAGAAACCGTACGCTTTGCCAGCGCTTGCTCCGGCATTGCCATTTCCCGCTTCCCCCTGCCCCTCCATCCCCCTACGCTGGAAGAAGTAAATGCTCTCCTTTCCAAAGGCAACTGACCCAAACCCACCTCTCATCCGGTGCCCGATCAAAAAGAATATCCAAAAAGCAAAACCTTCGCAGATCCATCCATCTGCGAAGGCTTTTTTTGATTTATACAGAAGCGGCCTTTACCGTCTTTTTTGTCTCCCTTTTGATTTCCCCGGCCTTGATCAGGGCAATCTTGGTCACCACCGGGCCGATCAGTTCAAACACCAACACGCAGGCCAGCACCACCGTGGTCACCGTGCCTGCCAACTGCGGAAAGCGGATCGCCACCATCTGGGACATACCGATGGCCACACCCGCCTGGGGAAGCAAAGTCAGCCCCAGATATTTTTTCACATTGTTGTCCGCCTTCACGCACACAGCGCCCAGCAGCGTGCCGCCCCATTTGCCAAGGGAGCGGAACAGCAGATACAATACACCGATCAAGCCCACCGTGGGCAGCACGGAAAGATCCAGTTCCGCGCCGGAAAGCACAAAGAACAGCAAAAACAAGGGCGGTGTAAACCGGTCGCACTGCTCCATCAGCACTTCATGCTGCTGAGACAGGTTCACCATCAGCGCGCCAATCATCATGCACACCAGCAAACTGGAAAGGCCAAGCACATCACACAAGCCCACGCCCACCAGTACCAGCGCAATGGAAAGCGCCAGCTTGTTGCCGCGGGAAGCAAAGAAACGGCTGCTGTACGCCAGCACGGCACCCAGAGCAGCGCCCACCAGCAAACTCACGCCAATTTCATACAGCGGTTCCAGCACCATGCTACTTACCGTCATTTCGCCGCCCAGCATAGCCCCGGCAACGGAAGCAGAAATGCTGAACACCATCAGGCCAAGTGCGTCGTCCATGGCAACAACAGGCAGCAGCATCTGGGTCACATTGCCCTTGGCTTTGTACTGCCGCACCACCATCAGCGTGGCAGCGGGCGCCGTAGCCAGCGCAATGGCGCCCAGCAACAGGGCCAGGGGCACGTCATAGCCACACAAAATCAGCCCCACATCCACGCAGAATGCTGTAGCCAAACCCTGGAACATGGTAATGATAATGGGCGTTTTGCCAATCTTTTTCAGGTAGCTCAGCTTGAATTCGCCGCCGATGGCATAGGCAATGAAGCCCAGCGCCACTTCGGTGATCACATGCATGCTTTCCACCTGTTCTTTGGTAACGAGATTGCTCACACAGGGGCCGATGATCAGGCCGGCCAGCAGGAAAGCCGTCACATTGGGCAGTTTCAGCAGCCGAATCACGCGGCTCATCAAAAGGCCTGCTGCCATGGCAATGCCGATTACAAGCAGAATATTCATTTCTTTTTTACCAGTCCTTCCGCAAAGGAGATGGGCACGCCGAACATGATGCCGGAATCGGGGTGATCCAGGCCGCCTGTCACTTCATTGACAATCTTCCGGGCCAATTCCACCTTTTCGTCCGGTAGGATGGTGAAGATCGTTTTGCTGCTGCGGCGTTCGGGGGTCAGAATGCTGCGCAGGCCATAGAACACCGGCATTTCATCCTCGCTGTGGAGAATGCGGGCCATGCCCTTGCTGTCCAGCACCGTGGCGCCAATGATGCCGTTCTTTTCAAATTCCTGCAAAAGATGCTCCAAATGTTCCGTGCGGTTCAAAACAAAGATGAATACCTGCATACTGTCACCTCATTCAAAAATTTCCTTTGCACATTTTTACATTTTATGCCGCGCATCGTCAACTTTCAATGGCCTATATGATGTTATTTTTTCCATTTTCACCAAATTCAGTATCCTTGCATACTATACCATCGGAGGCGATAAAAAATGAACCTGATCATCTTCCTGGCGCTCGGCGCCGTTTCCGGCTATCTGGCCCGTTTTTTGATGGGCTTACAGGAAAAAAATATATTGCTTTGCGTTGCCGTCGGCATTGCCGGCAGCCTGATCGGCGGATTGCTGGCCATCATGCTGGGCCTTGGCGGTATCAGTGGGTTTAATCTGTACAGCCTTTTGATTTCCGTGCTGGGGGCTTGTCTGCTGCTGTTTTTGTACCGTGTGCTGAAACGGTATCTGCGTTGACGAAACCACTTATTTCTTATTTTCGACAGAAAAACCACGCTGCCCGTTCCGGCAGCGGCAGGATCAACTGTATCCTGTTTTCTTCTTTCCTCTCATGGCATGAACAAAAGAAAAGACCGCTGTGCTTGCACACAGCGGCCCATTTTTATTTAGCTTTGACTGATATTCAGCCGGCGAACCTTACTTAGCGTTATAGGTGTCGCACAGAGCCTGCCAAGCGGGCATACCAGCTTCGATCAGAGCAGCGGGATCGCCACCGGCGATGCCCCACAGCAGGGAGGAGCCCAGCACGTCGTTCTGGGTGCCCAGCAGCACGACCTTGTTGTCGCGGGCATGATCAGCTTCACGCAGCATGGCATAGGTTTCGTCCACAGCGCGTTCGTCGGTGAAGTTGTACTTGTTGCCGATCCAGGCGAATTCATCGTCATAGCCGGGGGTGGGGTTGGTCCACAGGTCGATGAAGAAAGCGATCATCTGAACTTCTTCAGCGGTGTAGACGTTGGGGATCAGGGTGGTGTTTTCGCTCATCACGTGGATGTAGTCATAGCCTTCGGAGACGGGCTTGGGCACGGGCCAAGCAACGCAGCCCCATTCGTCTTCCATGTCAGCCATTTCGCTGTTGTCATTGAAGCCGCCGTAGGTCTGGTATACATAGAAGCCGCAGAAGCCCTGCTTCCAAGCAGCCTTGTAGTAGTCCCAGTTGCCGTCAGCGGGCTGCTTGTAGAAGTAGTTGTCCATCAGGCTCTTGGCCCAGGTCAGAGCGTCGATGGTTTCCTGGCTGTTCATAGAGGGATAGAGCTTGCCATTTTCGTCGAAATCGAAGAAGGAGCCCTTGTTGGAGAACACGGACAGAACGTACATATCGTCGCCGGAGCCCAGCATACCCCAGATGTCGTTAACGCCATCGTTATCGACGTCCTTGGTGATCTGCTTCAGCATGCCTTCGAACACGTCCCAGGTCCAGGTGCCTTCAGCCTGCATGTCATAAATGGTGTTCCAGTCGATGCCAGCTTCTTCAAGAACGCGCTTGTTGAAGTACAGGCAGCCGCGGGGTTCGGTAGCACCGGTGGACACGCCGTAAGCTTCGCCGTTCTTGGACCAGGCAGCGATGGTAGCCTGATTCCACTTTTCGTTGGAGAAGTCATAGTCGCCCCAGGAAGCAGCGTAGCCGCTGGCAACCAGAGAACCGACCTTGCCGGGTTCGATGATGTAGGCGCGATAGGAGCCATCAGCAGCGCCGTAGAAGTCGATCATTTCCTGAGCGCAGGTGCCCCAGTCGCCACCCTGCTTCTGTTCGATCTTCACGTTGTAGGTGGCTTCGATCCAATCGCGATAGTCATACTGAGCCTGCTGTTCGTCATTGGGTTCAGCAACGCGGGCGCCGTCACCAGACCAGTAGTCATAAATGGTGATGGTTTTGGGTTCGGCCTGAATCATAGCTTCGTTGATTTCAGGATAGCCTTCGGGCACTTCGGCCAGAGCGGCGAAGCTCACGGAGAGCATCAGCACGGCCAGAAGCAGAGCAACCAGTTTCTTCATTTTGGAGTTCCTCCTTTTTATTTTCCATATGAATGATTCGTTTTCACGCAAGTCATTCATATAGTTACGATGGGAAAATGCAGCCAAGCTGCTACTTCTTGGCTTATTATACACCAGATTTTGCAGCTTGGCAAGACATTTTTGTGTATATTTGCTGATTTTTTATTCCTTACTGCCCGTCATGGCCAGAGACTTAACGAAAGTCTTCTGGGTGAAGCAGTACAGAATGATCAGCGGGATGCAGCACACCAGCACGCCGATGGAGATCAGCTGCTGAGAGCGGCCGTTGGATACGATGACGGCCGGCTGGCCGGGAGGTGCCAGTTCACGGCTCATGCGGCTGACGATGGAGCTCAGTTCCACAGCATAGATGGAATAGCTGCTGAGGAAGTTGCGGGAGTAGAACACGTCCGTCCACTGCCACACAAACGCAAACAGGAAGCAGCTGGCGATGGTGGGCATAGCATCGGGCAGCATGATCTTGGTGAAGGTATGCATGGTGCCGCAGCCGTCGATATACGCTGCTTCTTCCAGGCTCTTGGGCACGCCCTTGAAATACTGGCGCAGCATATAGATGTACAAGCCGTTCTTGAGGCCCATGCAGGTCAGGCACATGATGGCATAGGGAATGAAAGAGGTACGCAGGTTGACTGTCTTCCCTGTTGTCACTTTGAAAATTTCGAAAATATCGAAGTTTACAAAGTTCATGTACAATGCCGTCTGGATGGTGGTAGGCGGAATGATGATCAGCATAACCACGCAGGCAAACCACAGCTTCTTCAGCGGGAATTCATACCGGGCAAAGCCGTAGGCCACCAGCGTACAGCTGATAACCTGCAGTACGGACATCAGCAGGGACGTCCACAGGGTGTTGACCATGGAATTGGGGAAGCGCGTCAGCCGGAACACCAGGTTATAGTTATCCAGGGTAACGCTGCGGGGCATCATGACCACCGTGGTATCATACAGATCCTTTTCCGGCATGAAACCGGTGGTGATGCGCATCAGGATGGGCTGGATGATCATGAAGCAAAGGCCGAACAGAAGCAGGGCACGAATGACAGAGCCTGCAATGCTGCGCACCTTACGCTTCAGCAAATAGCCTTCGCTGCGGCGGTTGCGTTCCCAGAAGCTTTTGTTCTTGCCGATAAATACGGTTTCACTCTTACTCATAAGACTTCACCATCCTCGAAATAATGAAGCTGCTGACGCCAATGAAGGCCAGAGCAACGCCGAAGTAGATCCAGCTCATAGCAGAAGAAACACCGAACTTCGCATCCTGATAGGTGACCTGATAGATCAGTTCCATCACGCGGTTATCGTTCTTCATGAAGAAGTCGATGATGGTGTAAATGCAGTTCACCAGCAGCAGGGGGCTGACCATGGGGAACGTGATCTTCCAGAAGGATTCCCAGCCGGAGCAGCCTTCCACATCCGCCGCTTCATACAGAGAGGGAGAAATGGACTGCAGACCGGAGAGGAATACGATGATCTGGATACCGGAAGCCATGACGATATCGTAGATGGAATCGATCATGGTAAACACCACTTCGAACACACTGCCGGCCACGCCGGATGCACCCAGCAGGTCCTGCAATGTGGCCGAAATATCCATGCCGGAAGATTCAGCCATGGACTCGGCCAGGCCGCCCATCATGTCGTAGAATTCGTTCTGGTGTTCAATGCCGGGCAGCACGCCGGAAGAAAGGATAACCGGCAGGAAGAAGATGGCACGGCACAGGGTGCGGCCCTTGAATTCCTGATTGAGGATCACGGCGATGACGAAGCTCAGCACCAGGGTAGCAATGGTGTTGATGGCCATCTGACCGATTTCTTCCACCAGGTATTTATTGAATTCGGGGTCAACGGCAAGGGCGGTGTGGTAGTTTCTGAAGCCCACCGGGGTCTGATGATAGCCCTGGCCGGGAAGCAGCACCACGTCGCTGAGACTCATGGAGAAGGATTCCATGATGGGCTTGAGCATGAACAGCAGGAAACCAATGATGAAAGGAAGGATGAACCAGGTACCGGTGCGGGCATTGCGGGCGCGCATGGTATGGTAAGTGCTGTTGCCGGGGATGTAGATTCTGAACGCATCTACAATACCGTCATACCAATGGTCATGAAGACCTTTTTCTCTTGCCATGGATCACTGCCCCCTTTCCACGAGGTAACTGCGGGGTGCAACCACCACGCCGTTGCCGCTATATTCGATTTCCGCATAGTTGACATATACCTTGGTTCCGTCTTCGTAGCCGGTTACGACCACGTCATCCGTCAGCATTTCGTGAGACACGATACGCTGCTGGTTCAGGCCCTTCATCTTGGCCTGATAATCGACGATCATCTGCGTAGCGTCGCCCTTCCAGGCGTCGTAAGCAGCACCAAAGAGAGAAGAATGAGTGGTATCCTGCAGCACCCAGGCATTTTCAGCCATGAAAGTGAAGTTCAGGCCGCTGCCGTATTCCACGCACTTGAGGAATTCGGTCACGTATTCACCGGAAAGGTTGATGGGCTTGCCGGTGTAATCCTTCATGCCGTGCAGCGCGATCTGATAGAAAGGAATGTGCCGGTCGATGATGGTATAGTTGGTACCGGACAGATCCATATCGGTGATCATATCCACATAGGGCAGCGCATAATCGTTACCCATCTTGATCATGACCTTCTGATCGGCAGCCTTGGCTTCCTGCAGGCTCTGAATGTTCATAGCCTTGACCTTTTCACGGGTCACCAGGTTTTTGGAGTTCAAATCGCCGCTGAGAAGGTTGCCCAGATCACGGAAAGCAACACCGTCTGCATCCACGTCATCAAGAGCGTTGATCAGGTTGGTGGTGCACTTCTGTGCGTACTGGGGCTGCACCAGATAGAAGGGATCCAGCCAATCGACGGGCTTGTAATAAACCACGTCATAGGGCTCGATGTACACCTGTTCGCGGGTGGCATAGCGGGCAGCATCGCCAAAGGGGGTGAAGCCTTCCAGCATGCCGCTGTCATAAGCGAAGCAGGAAATACCGTCGAAGTAGAGATTGATGCCGTCTTCTTTGGCAGCGGCAATCAGATCCACCATGGCGTCGCGGCCGCCCAGCTCGTTGAGGATATTCACGCTGGTGAACACCTGCTGGGTGATGCCGCCGTTGGCCCAGCCGCTCATACGGATGTTCAGGTTTTCCACACCGGAATCCTTCATTTCCGTCATGATATCCTTGGCTTGGGCAAAGGTGGTGGTCGCCACAACGGAGTCAATGGGCAGGCCCATCTTCACAACCGTCTTGTCAATGGCACCGATCAGTTCCACAGACACGGGTACATCTTCGGAAGCCTTGGCCTGGCTCATCATTTCATTTTCACGCAGGTATTCGCCGTAAGCCGTGGCCATATCGGCGTAATTGCCGCTGTTGAGGAAACGATAGCGATGTACGATGCCGCCTTCGGGCATTTCCTTTTCAAACATGAACACCTGCGTGGCCGTTTTGTTGGAAACGTTGTACTGGCCGCAGTGCATCACATGATACTTGGCGCGGATCACATTGTAGCTGCTGTTGTACTTGCTGTTTTCCGCATAGATGCTGCCGAAGGAATTGTTGCCTTCCATGATGCACAGGAAGGAAGCGTCTCCCTTGGCAACGCCGAATACAGGGAAGGTGGCGCGGGTTTCGTTGATGTATTCCTTACGTTCGATGGAATAGTCCCAGCCATACACGTCCGCATAGTAGTTGTCGGCACCGACCTTGGCGTTGTTGAATTCAATCAGACCGCCGCCGCCTTCGGGAACGAACATATAGCCTTCTTCATCCAGGCCGCCGGCGCCGAAGGCGGGCAGCAGGGTGATACCGGTCACCGTTGCCATTGTGCGGAAACGGATCTGGTCGTAAGGCACTTCCACCACCAGGTCATTGCCTTCCAGGCGGTAGATGATGGTTACGTTGAACAGTTCCTTATTGGTTTCTTTCTTCTGGGCAACCCACTGCTGGTCGATAGCGAATTCTTCTTCATTGTAGCCAACTTCCGTCAGATACGTCTGAATGTTCGCCTTCATTTCATCCTTTACATCCTTGAGGATATAAAGTTCCTGGGTTTCCAGGGCGGGATACAGCGCCAGCAGTTCAGCCTTCTTTTCACGGTCTGCATCCGTGCTGTCCAGCTTGGCCAGCGTGGAGGGACCCTGCTTGGTGTAGTTGGACTGCACCTGCTTCTTGGCCTTGCCCTTCATCGCCTTGGTATAAGCATCGTAGCGTTCCTTGGTCCAGGCCTGAGGAATCATGTATTCCTTTTCGATGTTACCCACGGCATAGATCACATGGATTTCATCGGTTTCAGCGCCTTCGCCGGCTTTCACAAATTCGATTGTGTAATTGCCGTTGGCAATGGAATATTCGTAATTGCTCCACGCCTTTTCTTCACCGGTGGAACGGGAATGCAGCAGCAGGGTGGACAAAAGGGAATACTGCTGAGCATACGTTTTGGCGTAGGGATCCTTCTTGGCTTCATCCAGTGTGGTCACAGGGTTGGACAGCCATTCCATACCGGTCGTGTTATCCACCACTTTGAACTGGGTGGTCACAGGATCCATTTCGAAAGTGAGGGATTCGTTGGAAAGCACCAGCTTGGCTTTGGTATCGCCGTCATAGGAAACCACGGTGGGTTCATAAAGGTTTTCCTCTTCCGTCTGGGAATACATCGGGATACCCACGAAGATAACCAGAGCGGCGATCACAGCCAGCGTAATGATCCACGGAAGCAAGCGCAAAATGAGCTTTTTCTTTTTCATTTTCTTACTCCCTCCTTAATACAAGCGGAATGCAATCTCGCGATACAGGGAGATGAAGAAGCTCAATGCATCGCTCAGCAGGCTGAAGAACACAAGCACCAGGAAAATGATGATCAGTGCGCCAACGATGGTGAACACCAGGAAGGTCAGCGTCTTGCCGGGGCTGTAATCGTGCACTTCCATCAAGCCGGTGAACACCAGCGCCACAGACCATACCACCGATACGCTCATGAGCACCGTGTAGAAAGCCGCTTCGTCAAAGGCGATGATGTTACTGATGAACACCAGGGGCAGCTGGATGAACACAAAGGGCACCAGCGCATAGCACATGGCAATGTAGATATCCCGGAAACGGCCTTTGCCGTCAAACAGGGTGGTCAGGCTCCAGTTGGCCAGACACAGGATCATGAAAGGCAGAAGCAGGGAAAGCGCCTGTTCCAGCACATTCACATACTGCAGAGGGGCTGCGATGAACTGGAAGTTGGTGTACATGAGCTTCACCACATGGGTGATCAGGAACAGCACCAGGAACGTGGTGGCTGCGGCAACGGAGCCTTTCTTTTCATGCACCAGATCCCAGAAGCCATCGAAGGGATGGAAGATGACATACTTGGCATACTTGACGGATTCAATGTAGCGCTGCCACTTTTCCTTACGGGCGCTTGCGGCGTTACTTTGCAACTTGGTTGCGCTCATATGCTTCCACCTCCATCTTTCTCTTTTTGATCTGCTTGAGTACCAGCGGAATGACGATGATCACCACCAGCACGATCATCATCCAGCCAATGTTTCTTTCCACCCAGATCTTACGGAACAGCTGGAAAGCACGGCCGTAATTATCGCGGTCCTGAGCCATTTTGAAATAATCCATGGCTTCAATATAGCTTTCGTAGGTGTCTTCACGCATCAGTGCGCGGCCGATGCCGATGAAAGCCAGGTTGTAGTTGGCATTCCGGTCCAGCACCAGTTCCCACTTGGCGGCAGATTCTTCGAACTTACCGTTGGAATAATCGCCGATAGCATCGTAGATCAGGTTGCCGTATTCGGTGGGAGCGAAAACCGTGATGCAGCCGCGGCGCTGATCCAGCACCAGCAGATCCCGGCCCATGTGGTCCAGAGCGATGGCACCGTTGTTGTTGAAGGTACCTTCGCTGCTGCCCTGGTTACCGAAAGCCCACAGCATGATGCCCTGGGAATCATAACCGAAGATGCGGCCTCTGGTTCTGTCAAGACCCACATAGATATCGTTTTCCAGCACCGTGATGTCCACGAATTTGGAAGGACCATGATAGTCCTGCGACCCTTCTTCCCAGTACAGATCGCCAATGGGGGGATAATGGTCATTCTTGATGAGAATGTCGTTACCCACAGCATTCAGACGGCGAATGGGCTGCGCCACGTCCCACAGCAGGTCATATTCGCTGAAGGAAATATTGGTGGCGTAGATGAAGGAATCTTCGTCCATGTAGATATTGCAGTATTCGGTGGGAACGAAGGATTCCTGCTGCGCCCGCTGTTCCTTGGTCATGAAGAAAGTTTTCCAGATGTAATCGTACAGGCTGTAGGAAACCTTATTGGCACCCACATAACCGGTGAAAGTACCATCGCTTTCAAACTTCACAACGCCCTTGTTCACCATGGTGGCCAGGGTGAATACACGGCCGGTGGTGTCTACCACCAGTTTGTTGGGCAGGAAGGAAAGGTTCTGGTCAAAGGTGGTATCATCCGGCTTGGTGATAACCATCAGCAGGTTCAGGTCCTTGTCCAGCTTCACAATCCGTTCGTTTTTGTTGTCGGCAATGTAGATATTGCCGGCCACGTCCACGCTCACGTCGGTGGGATTGCTGAAGGTGGTGATGGCTGTGCCGTCCGTGGCCGTGAATTCCTTGATTTCACGCACCAGGGAGAATTTGCCGGTGGCCTGGTCCCGGGTCAACTGCAGAATGCGGTTGTTACCGGAATCCACAACATACAGGTCCTGACCCTGAACAAACATGGACTGGGGCGCATTGAGCGCGCCGTCTTCCCCATTGTCCTGAACAGGAGCGATGTCCTTGCCGTAGAGCACATCCACCACGCGATAGGCATCGGGTGATTCGCGGATATCACTCCAATAGTCGTAGTTATAGGTATAAGTACTGGCAAAGCCTTCATCCACAGCCAGTGCACTGCTGCATGAACAGACCAGAAGCAAAATGGCCAGAAGCATTGCCAGAAGCTTGTTTTTCGCTTTCACAATCGTTCCCCCTTCTAAAATGAATGGAATGACGTTTTCCGGCTTAGTCCTTGATACCGGAACTGGCCATCGTCTCAAGAATCTGGCTCTGGCTCAGGATGAAGATCAGGATGGGCACGGACATAACCACAACCGTTACGGCCGCTGCCTGACCGGTACGGGCAATACCGCCGGCCTGAATCTGCTGGAAAGCATACACCAGGGTCTTCTTGGCTTCGGAATAGATGACCGTGGCGGCGCTGTTGTTCCACAAGCTCTGCACACTGAAGATGATCACGGTCAGCCAGGCAGGCTTCACGTTGGGCATCACAATGCTCCAGAAGATCCGGAATTCACCGGCGCCGTCGATGTGCGCGGCTTCAATCAGGGCTGTGGGCAGGCTTTCCATGAACTGCTTCATCATGAACAAACCGATGGGAGCTGCGAAAGCGGGCAGCAGAAGTGCCCAGTAGGTGTCGATTATATTCACGCTGTTCATGATCACGTAGTTGGGAATACCCGTTACGTAACCGGAGAACATCAGGGCGGTGACGACCACATTGAAGAAGGTGCGTCCGCCGGGGAAATCATACTTGGCCAGCACGAAAGCGGCCATGGAAGCAATGATCAGATGACCGAACGTACCCAGGAAGGTGATCAGCACGGTGTTGAGCAGGTAACGGCTGAAGGGCACCCAGCTCTGACCCATGGTCACGATCAGGTCGGAGAAGTTATCGATGGTGGGATGCTGCGGCCAGATGGTGGGCGGGAAGCGGAACAATTCATCCAGCGGCTTCAGGGCGGAACCGATGGCGAACACCAGCGGGAAGCCCATGGCAACAGCCACGATGGTCAGCAGAAGATACACGCCGATGTCGCCGCCGATGGAACGGTTGGGGTGGCGGCGCTTGATCAGATGCTTCTTGGGCTTCTGGATCTTTTCGCCGCGCAGCTCGGCCAGGCGGTGCAGTTCGTCGGCACGGCTCTTCTGGGTGGGCTTGCCGGGCCAGGCGGCATACATGTGGTTGAACACCTTCACGCCGGTGTTCAGCATGAGCTCGTACTGATTTTCATCCGCCAGCTTCATGGTGATGGTGGACGCCATGCCGCCGTTGCGCACATTCTTCAGCGCGCGGATGTGGGAATACTCGATAGCCAGTACCTCTTCGTTTTTGACATTGTAGAAGGCAGCGCGGTCATCCTGGCAGCGCAGTTCGCCGCGAATGTTCTTATTGCCAATGAGGATGGTACCTTTGGATTTGATCATAGCATTTTCACTCATATCAGGTACCTACCTTTTCCAAAGCAGAAGCAATCAGCTTCTTACTGAGAATCATCACAAGGAACAGCAGCGTAGCAATAGCGGAAGCATAACCCATTTCGAAGCGGCTGAAGCCGTAGTCGAACAAGTGGGTCACAACGGTGCGGGCGGCGTAGTCCGTGGAGGGATAGCCGGCCAGAGCGCGGGGCACGTCGCACACGTTGAAAGCGGAGGTGATGCTCATAACGGCACCGAACAGCAGCATGGGTTTCATGCTGGGCAGAGTGATGTGGTACAGTTCCTGCCAGCGGTTGCGTACGCCGTCCACATAACCGGCTTCGTACATGCTCTTGTCAATGCCCTGGAAACCGGCCACGAAAGAGAGGAAGCCGGTACCCATGCTCATCCACAGGATAACGATGATCAGCACGGGCATGATGTACTGGGGGTTAGACAGCCACAGGATGGGCGCATCGATGAAGCCAAAGTCCAGCAAGATGGAGTTCAGGTAGCCATAGTAGTCGCCGCGGAAGATGATACTGAAGATGGTATACGCGTTACCGGCAATACTGGGCGCGTAGAATACCACAACAGCGATGGTCCGCAGCCACTTGGGCAATTCATTGATGAACCAGGCGAACATGAACGAGAGAATGTAGCCAATGGGGCCGGTGATGACGGCAATGACGAAAGTATTCTTCACGGCCGTCAGGAAAACGTCGTCCTGAAGCACCAGGTTGATGTAGTTTTCCAGGCCTACAAAACGGGCAGGCTGCAGAATGTCGTAGTAAGTGAAGCTATAGTAGATGGAAATACAGATAGGAAGAATGAAGAACGTGAAGAACAGGATGGCGTAGGGCGCCAGGAAGAGGTAACACACTTTCGAACGCTTCGCTTTTTCCCATCCATACCGGAGCTTATTGGCCTTCATATTGAAGTAACGCTGGCCAAAGGAACCAAGCTGCATGTTGCTCATTGCTTTCCCTCCTCTCACTCATCCACCGGCAGGCCGAGCTGCTGGCGCTTGATGGTAATTTCTTCGTTGATGGTGCGGGTGTAGTTCATCAGCACTTCACGGGGATCTTCCTTTTCGTTGATGACCTTGCGGATGGCGTTGGTCATGTGACGGGTGGTGGAATAGCCGCCGGCGATTTCCGGGAAGCCCTTGGTCTTGGCCATCTGAGTTTCCAGCACTTCCAGCTGATCGGAACTCCAGGCCAGCTGGCGCAGGGCCACGCGGTTGGCCGTGGCATAACGGGCGGAGGAGCCCAGCACGCTTTCCATTTCACGGCCAAAGCGCACCTGGGTTTCTGCGCTGACCCACCACTTGATGAACGTCCAGGCATTCTGCTTGACGGTTTCATCATCGGTAGCAATCATCAGACAGCAGGCGCCGTTGGAATGCACGGTGTTGTTGATCACGGGTTCGCCGTTTTCATCCAGCATGGGGGTGCCGTCTTCGTTGTATTGCACAGTGCCCAGATATTCGCCGAAATCCCACAGACCGCGGATTTCGGGAGCGGAAACAGCCAGGGTGTTGTACAGGCTGTACTGGCCAACGGCCACCGGCATTTCACCGGAACGGAAACGGCTGACAAAGTCATACACCGTGGGCAGACCGTAGTCGTTATAGAAGCTGGTGTAGAGCTTGAAGGCCTTCACGCCGGCTTCGCTGTCGATCAGGGTGCGCTTGGCATCTTCAGAATAGATGGTGCCGCCGTTCTGATAGATCAGGGAGTTGAAGCCGGACATATCCACGCTGTTGATATCCGGGAAGGGAATGCCCACGCTCATGTTGTTGCCCTGAATGGTGGGCAGCATGGCGATCAGGTCGTCCCAGGTCTTGGGCACTTCCAGGCCCAGTTCTTCCAGCACGTCTTCGCGGTAGAACAGCACGGAGAACAGCTGGGTTTCAGGCATGCCGTACACGCCGGTATATTCGCCGTTGTTGTACATGAGGGGTTCCAGGGCGCTTTCGTAGAAGACGGCGTTATCGTAATTGTAGGTACCGTCTTCATTCCGGGTGCGGCCCACTACTTGGTCAAAGTCTTCGAACTGGGTCAGGTCTTCCACTGCATTACGCATGGCGTAGTTCACAGCGAACCAGCCGTCCACCGTCAGAACCACGTCGGGGCCGTTGCCGGCTACCACAGCGGTCAGGATGGCGTCTGCCTGCACCAGCTTTACGTTCACCAGGATTTCATTGCCGTTTTCACGGGTCATGGGGGTGAAGGTATCGTCCACCATGGTCTTGAGGATGGTGGACTGATCGCGACCGGTCACAATCCACACTTCGATGATGTTTTCTGCATCTTCGTCATAAACGTCGCCCAGGTTGTTGTAATCCACCGTGTAGGAAGCAGCACAGGCCTTGATTTCGTGCCAGGCACGGGTCAGGGCATTATCGGCTGTGCCTTCGGGGGTCACATTTTCGCCGTGAATGAAAATCTGGTCAATATCCAGCTTGGTTTCGGCCATGTTCTGGGCAGCGGTACCAAAGCTGGTGATGTTATCTTTAAAGTTAGCAAAAGACTGGGTAATGCGGTCATTGTTTTCCACAAACCGTTCCAGCTGCAGGGCCAGGGTATGGGCCACAGCCACGCGGTCATTCATCTGGCCGGTGAGGGCCACGGTGTCGTCCACCAGTTTGTACAGGCGCTTGGATTCCAGTTCCATAGCCGTGATGATATCAGGGTACACGCCCTTGAGGTTATAGTCACGGTAACGGTCGGGGTTGGGGCCCGTCAGCACCAGCACCTTGCGGTAAATCTGGTTCAGGCGATAGATGCTGTCTTCCATTTCGTTGAGCACGGGGCCCATTTCGCCCAGCGTGGCCTCCAGGCGGATGGTGTGGGTGCCTTCCGACAGGTAGAAGCGGTAGGGCGTGCCTTCGTCATCGGCCAGGGTCACAAGATCCCAGGCCGTGTTGTACTTGAAGGCTACGGATGCCATTGCATCAAAGGGCACTTCGCCGTCCAGATACAGCGTGCGGCAGGAAATAGAACCGCGGGAATACATCTGACGGCCCTTGATGGTGATATTGTAATAACCGGCTTCCGGCACTTCAAAGGACCATTCGATCCACTGGCCGGCCTGGTTCCACGGATCGCCGCCGATGTAGTTAAGCACAGTGTGCGCCACATCGTTGGGATAGGTGGCGGGGGAAGAACGGTCATAACGGGCATACAAAGAGGGCGAAGAACGCAGCTGTGCGCTTTCACCTTCGATGGCCAGGCACCAGTCCTTGGCTTCTTCCGTCATAACCGCATCTGCCGGCTGAGCGCTGATATATTCTTCGTAGCTCCGGAAGGTGGTCACGGGCACCAGGGTGATGTTGCTGATCTTCACAAATTCGTTTTCAGCCCGCAGGGACAGGGTATTTTCACCGGCTTTGAAGAAGAACTTATAGGGTTCCACAACATAGCCTCTGTCATCCCGGCAGAAAGCTGTCTGGTAGCCGAAGGTTTCCACCTGGGAGGGGCGGATATCATTGCCCTGGTTATCCTTTTTCACCGGGCCCTTATCCGTCCACTGACGGGAGAAACGAATGGTCTTGGCGCCGTCAAAGGGGGATTCCCCGTTGATTTCCACAGCGCGTTCAATATCCACGCCGCGGCTCATGACCATATTGTCATCGGTTTCGCCCAGAGCTTCGTCCTTGAGGTAGAAAGCTTCCGTCAGGTATTCGATGCGGATGTTGTACATGCCATCCGCAGGGACGTTCACTTTCCAGGTGGTATAGTCGCCGTCAACCGTCAGTACGCCCGGTACCATAACGGTCTGGCCTTCCACCTGCTTTTCCATTTCAACCTTCCGGCCATCTCCTTCAAACGCAGCAATATCCAGTACGATTTCTTCCGTACCGGATGCCACATTTGCATGCTTTTCTTCATAATCGGAGTAGGTGTTTGCACGGCTGAATTCTGAAATATCTTCTTTCAGATTCACACCTTCGTACTTGCCGGCGTAATTTTCTGTCTTGTTGTTCGGCCAGAAAATAACGGCAATAACAGCCACCACGATCAGAAGGATGACCAGTTTCCGCTTCCAGTTTTTCCGCATACCCTCGTCTCTCCTGTTCCATTGACATCTCTGCCAACCTTTTTGAACGGCTATAATGCCACACACCAATATGAGCGCCCGTTGATTAATCGTGCAATTAACACCGGGCGCATCTCTGGTAAATGTACACTCATTATAGAGTTATCCGCCAGTTTTGTCAACAAGTTCTCCCTTTTTTTATCACATTTGTACACAAAACGTAAATATTTCGCTCATTTCGGCGTTTTTTTGTCCAATATAAACACCCTTTTCTCATTTGGTTTTTTTGTGTACAAAGGATTCCTTTTCATTTTATGCACATAACCGGCGGACAGAACACCTTATTTCGCCACCGGCTGGTATACCAATACCTGATCATCGGCATCGCCGTAGGGATGCTGCATACAGGTCATGCCGCCGAAGTATGTGTATGTGCTGTCTTTTTCCGTGTGCCCTGCCATCACTTCCCCGCAGCCGGCAATCAGCTGATCCAGCAGTTTTTTATCCCGTTTTTCCATGCCGTGAGCGTGACCGTACATGACATAATCAAAAGCATCCCACAGGGTATGGCGTACATGCGTGAGGGATTGATGGAGCACGGCCAGGGGCAGGCTTTCCTCCAGTTGCATCCAGATATGAGGATTCATGCCGTCTCCAGTGAACAGCAGCCGCTTTTCCCGGCACAAAAGGCCCACAGACCCTGCCGTATGCCCGTACAGCGGCACCACTTCCAGGGTAAGCCCGCCCAGGTCAAACACCTGCCCTTCCTTCACAAAGCGGAACGTGGCCGGCTGCCGGCCCAGGGCTTCCATGGTTTCTTTCATATACCCCAGATGTTCCAGGGCCAGAGCCTCGTCCGCCGGATGAATCCATGCTTTTTCGAAAAAGATATTGCCGCCGATATGGTCGCAGTGGCCGTGGGTATTGATCACCGTCACCGGCAGATCCGTCAGGGTTCTGATGATTTCGTTCAGATCCTCCAGCCCGTTGAGGGTATCAATGAGCGCTGCTTCCTTTTCGCCACATACCAGATAGCAGGTGCTCTCCCCCGCATCGTCAATCCGATAGATTCCCTTGTCCAGGCTGCTGATAACAGCACGCATAGCACATTCCTCCTTCTGTGAACAAAAAGGAAAGAGACGGGCTTTCACCGCATTCTCTTTCCTTCCGTTATTTATTCCATAATGTCCTGGGATGCTTCCTTTGTTTTGCCGGAAAGCACCAACTGCTGCAGCACACCGGCCACCATGGGATCATACAGCTGATCCTTTTCCACAATTTCCGCCGCAGCCGCTTCATGGCTCATGACCTGATTGTATCCCCGGTTGCTGGTCATGGCGTCAAAGGAATCCGCCACCATCAGGATCCGGGCTTCCAGCGGAATTTCCTTCCCTTTCAGGCCCATGGGATAGCCGCTGCCGTCCATGCGCTCATGGTGCATCAGGGCAATGCGGGCAATGCGTTCCCCGTACATGGGCTGCAGGATGGTGGCGCTGTCCTGGGGATGCAGTTTCACCACCGCATATTCTTCCGGCGTCAGCCTGGCTCTCTTCTGCAGGATATGTTCCGGCACATTGCATTTGCCCACATCATGGAACAGCGCCGCCACGACGAAATCTTCCATCTGAATCCCCTGCAGATGCTCTTCCAGGGCTTTGTATAAAAGCACGGCATAGTGCATCACCGCACGGCTGTGGCGCTGGGTGCTGTGATCGTATTGGTCCACCCGGTGCAGCAAAGCCTGCAATTCATGCTGCCAATAATACTGCTCATCAAAAGCAGGGCAGGTGGAAACGGACAAAAGCATAGCGTCTTCCAGGCAGCGCATCAGCACATTCCGGCTCAGCCCCTGGGTATAAAAAGAATCCCCCGGGCCGATCCTGTGCACATGATCTTCGGAAATGACAATCTCCATGGCGCCGGTATGGACAAAATAGAATTCCAGATCATTGCTGTCCCGGGCAGGATACAGCCAGGCAGTGGCTCCTTTGGTTACCCGCTGGGTCATTACCTCAAAGTTTCCCTTCTTGGCCAGCAGCTCAAGCCACTGGTTTTCATCTTTACAAGCCCGGTTTTCATCCGCCTTGTGCAAGTACAGCCCTTTCATTTTGTCCAAGCCCCTTGTTTAAAAAATGGCGCCTCAGCTTTTGCCGGGGCGCTGCATTTGGTTTTTCGTTCAGTTTTTCCTGTCGCTGGGAATCACATTGATGACACGCAGCGGATCCACGTCCACATACTGGCCGTCAATATAGTAGGTGGTGTAGGTGCATTCCACCTGAGCGCCGATGCTTTCTGCATAGGCAAAAACGGGAGAAGTGATTGCAGCCACCCGGGCCTGCAGCCAATCGATATCGTTATAGGGCGTTTTCTGTGCAGTGCGCACCGCCTTTTCAATATCACGGTTGGCCTTATCCACCATCTGTTCCAGTTTCTTCAGCTGCTTTTCGGCTTGTTTATCGGCTTTCTTTTCAGCTTTTTCAGCAATCTTTACTTCCCTGGGGCCGTGGGCCTTGGGACCCTTTTCAGCCAGTGCGGCAGTGGAAAGCACCGTCAGCAACAGCACAACAGCGACCAGCATACTCCAGAATTTTTTCATCATCCATTCCCCCAATACAAACAACAAAGGTTGCAGCAGTAATGCGTATATCCGGATAATTCAAACCTTCGTTTGATTTATCTGCTTTTTCAATCCGGATTAATCATATACCCAATCCCGGCTTTTGTCAACCGTGAATTTCGACAAGATGGTTACATTTGCTGTATCTTCCTGGCAATCGTCTGTAACTTTTGGGCGATTCCGGTGTTTATTTGTCTATTTAGAACATCTTCGTTCTACCGTGTAAATATCGTGTAACCAAATCTTTAGGATTCTGTCATTCGGATGAGAGAATATCCCAGTTGGGCAGAAAACTTCCCGGCAGATAAATCGTGCCTGCCAGGGTGTCAGGCTGCTGACCGTTGACCAGGAACTGCACTCTTTTCACCTGGGGCAATTCACACAGGCTGTTGACCACGGCGTAGATCATATTCCGCTCCCGGGTTTTATCCATCCCCGAACACATGGCCATCAGGTTTTCCGAAAAATGGAGCACAAGGGTATCCCCTTCCATGGATACGCCAATCAGGTCCGCATCCCGCAGCCCTGCAGGCAGGACCGGCTGCAACTTTTCCTCACTGTCAAAATCCTGAGAACCCTTCATCAGCTGGCCGAGGATGAAGCGTACATTCCTGCTTTCATAATAGGGCACGGTGCGGGTCACCCGATGCAGTTTTTCGTCCGTACCGGCAAAATACAGCGTACATCCGTTCAACAGAAAACCGGAAAGATCACTGCGCTTCATCAGCCCGTTTTCAAATTCAATGGTTTCTCCGGCGCCGGTGAGCGTAGCCGTAGGGGTCAGGGACGTGATCATTTCATCGCCGATATGGATTTCCACACCCTCCACGCCGGGAATGAACGTGGTAAACGTATACACAAGGGAAGCCGCCATCACGGATCGGGTGATCCCGTGCTCAATGATGGCTCCGTTCAGGGATGCATCAAAATACAGCACCACCCGCCTGGTCCCGTTTTCCTCCACAACAGCCGGTTCCCGGCTCATATACAGGGCAAAATCAGGATACCGGGGCACGCCCTGCAACGCTTCCGGCCCTTCGGAAAGGGCGGACAAAAGGGTTTGCAGCACATCCGTATATTCCAGACTGCCAAAGGACAGCGGCCGCGCTTCGCACACAATTCCCCGGGCGCCGGCTGCCGGATAATACAGCGCTGTGCTGATGGTCTGCCTGGATACACTTTTGCCGGAAAGAACGCGGCTCCACTGGGCGCTGAGTTCCGGCTGGGCCACCGGCTGGTAACACCCGGCCGGCTGGGTAGCCGCCAGATCCAGCCCGGGCTGCACACCGTTGATGAGCACATTCACATACTGTACCTCATCCAGCTGCCCCAGGGTATTGGCCGTAGCCTGGCACACCATAAACAATTCTTCATGGGTCAGCCGCAGCGCACCGGCAGACAGGATAACGGTCACCGTATTCCCCGACACCTCCACCGGATGGGCGCCGGACAAAGTAACGTCTTCCGGAAAAGCAGCGGCGTAATCGTTACCGGGATAGGCGTACAAAAGCCGGCACAGCGCTTCCGCCGGATGCCGGGAAACGGAAAACGCCGCCTCCACCGGCACCGTTACCAGCTTTTCTCCGCCCACAGAGGGCAGATACAGCAAAACCGTCTGCTCCACATCCTGCCGGCTGTCATTATAGGGTGCCTGCGGCAGCTGCGGGGCGGGCAGGGCAACCTGTTCCGTCACCACACCCTGGGAGGCACATCCGGTCAACCCCATCACCAGGCACAATAAAAGGATTGCAGCCCTGTTTTTCTTCATTCTGTTCATCATTCCTCTGTCATCAGATTACAAAGGGTGTCATAATGCATTTTCCACACGCCCTTTTCCCGCTGCAGCCGGAAAGGGTAACCTTTGCGGGTCCAGGTTTTTTCACCCTGACAGAACGTGATATCCGCTGTCACGATAGCCCGCTGGCCGTCAAAGGACGGCTGGCCGCCGGATAATACAAACCCCGTCAGCACGGGGCTGACTTCCATCTCTTCCTGCAGCTGTTGATCCCCCGGCCTGCCGGCGGAAACAATGCAGCCCTTCAGTGTGCCAAAGTCCCTGGCCATCCACAAGGAAAGCATATACTCCGCCGCATTGCGGGGGGTGTACAGGCTTTCTTCCCGGCGCACAACAGGCTCCAGCGGCAGGGTGCTGCCATTGAGGTACAGATAATCTTCCTCCAGCCGCAGGGAATTGCCCTGCAGTTTCACCCGGTGAATCAATACCTGTACCCGGCTGCAGGTGCCGGCATCTGTCAAAGTGGCCGTCAGGGCATCCAGACACATTTGCCGTTCCGCCCGGATAGCCTGTGTTTTCTTTTCGCCGGACAAAGGACCCTTTTCCGCGCCGTAACCGGACAGGAACGCTTCGTTGAACGTGACAAACAATACATCCCCCTGCCGGGAAACGGCAATCAGTTCCGTCCCTTTGGGAAACAGGGGGGAAAGGACCGTCTGGGTGGCGGAAGGGCCGGAAAGCAGCTGCCGGATCAGGGCTGCTTCCAGGGTTTCATCCCGCTCCACGGTAATCACTCTTTCTTCCGCCGCCAGATACGGGCTGCTGCCAAGACGGAAATACAGGCTGTACGTTTGCTGCTGTCCCGGCAGCCGGGATGCATCCGCATCCACCAGGCGCTGCCCTTCCCCCTCCTGACCGGCAGGCGCAGCGGAACACCCGGCAAGCACCAGGCACATCAGGCACATCCCAGCCAGAATCCATGCTCTTTTCATTTCGGGTTCGGCTCCTCCCCAATACACCAGGAACGCAGCTTGGTCACCGTTCTTTCCAGTGCATCCTTGCTGTCCCCCCAGGGTTTATCTGCATTGCGGTAATCGAATTTCAATGTAAAGCCTTCCAGGTCCCCTTCCAGCTTCACCAGGCTTTTGCGGGTAGCATTGCACAGGTCGGTGATAAAATCCTGCAGCATGCTGCCGCTCATTTCCGCCGCCGCCATTTCCATCAGCCCGGCGGCGTCCTTCAAACACACGCCCCGGGAGGCGGCGAAAGCTTTGCGGAAGGAAGCATCCGTCTGATACAGATGCAAAAGGGTATAGGTATAGCGCTGCATATTGTCTTCAATGCTGTCGCACAGAATACAAGTGGAAGAAAGAGCACGTAAAGCCTGGGCCGCTTTAAGAATTTCTTCCTTGCCGCCGCCCTTGCCCCGCATACGCTTGAACACAGGGGTACCTGCATCGCCCTTTGCACCGTTGATGGCTGCGTCAAAAGCCGCATCCGTTTTCTTCATGGTGGTTTTCAGGTATGTATGCATCATCAGGGCATGGCCCAGCTTGTTTTTCTTTTCTGTCAGCAGTTTCTGATGCCGCTGGCAAAAGCCTTTTTCATTTACCTGCAGCCGGGTATCCGGTTCCATGACCGATGCGCCCAGGTACCGGTCCACATCCATCAGTTCCACTTTCCGGCGCAGGGCGCACAAAGGACATTCTCCATTCAGTTTCAGTGCATCCCACACCGGAATGGTATCGATATGATAACGCATGGCCTGCAAATCTCCTTTTCATCTTGTTCTCTATTAGCATACCACACTTTTTCCCATCCTGCATCCATTCTTTGCGCATGAAGCCATATTTTCAGGCATACAATCCACCGGATGGGAGGATTGCACCATGAAAAACGGCAAATACAAAATCAAACGATATAAGGTAAAGCGTGGAAAGGGGCTGCTTTGGATACTGTTTGCCCTTGCCGCTGCGGCAGCCGCCCTTTTTATTCTCAACGGTCGGCATATCCTTACCCTGCCCGCTTTCACCGCTCCGGCCCTGTCCGCTGAAGAAATGCAGCAACAGACCCGGGTGATCACCCTGCCCGGGGGCCAATGGTTTGCCCTGCAGCTGGGCGCCTTTGAGGAGGAAAAAAGCGCCCGGAACCTGGCCGATTCCTTCCGCAGCCGGGGCGCTGCCGGGCATGTGTATCCGGGCGATACCTACCGGGTGCTGGCCGCTGCCTATGAAAGCAGAGAAAGCGCCCAGGCCGTGCAGGCACAACTGGCCCTCCATCATGGCGTGGACGCTTATCTCTATCCTCTGGCACGCAGCGAAGTAACCCTGCGGCTCACCGGGCAAAAAGCACAACTGGACGCCCTGGAAGACGCCTTCTTGCTGTGTGATCAACTGACTTACACCCTGGCCAGCCTTTCCCAGGCGCTGGACAAGGGGGAAATGACTTTTCAGGAAGCAGTGCAGGCCCTTTCCTCCCAGCGAGATACGGTGCAAGCCCTCAATAACCGGCTTTCCGCCCGCTTTGCCCGGGATGAACATGCAGCCGTTTTGCGGCTTTGCGCCATCCTTTCGGAAACGGATCGTTTGCTTGCACAGGCTATTCAGGCATCCGGCGCTGTCCGGCTGGGCAGCCACATCAAAGCTTGCCAGCTTTTTCTGATCTGCAGCCTGGAAGAATATGTAGCCTTCCTGAACCCATAAATCAGCGGCGGCGGGCCGGCGGATTACAGGTGGGACACTGCATCAGATGCTGGAAGTTCTGGGTTTCCAGATCGCTGTAATACAGGGAAGACAGCGGCCAGTAGCTCTCCGCCACATCCGGACAATTGGGTTTTTTGTGGTAAAAACGACCGCCGTCCGGATTGTAATATACCAGCACGGCATCTTCACCGGTGGGTTTGGGCGTGGGGGTCATGGGCACCTTGGTGCTCTGGATGCGGTAACTGTCTTGTTCCGCCCGGGCCTGTTCCGCGGCTTCGTCCACTCTGGTGCCGTTGAGGGACTGGGGATCCACATACCAGGTATCGTTCACCCGGATCATCAATACATGCATTCTTTCCACCGTCACATCCCCGGTGCCCTTGTTTTCAAAGGTTACTTTCACGGTGATGGTGCGGCTGGTATCGGCTTCGCTGCCCTGCACACTTTCAATTTTATATTCCACGGGCTCCCGGTTTCGCATCAGGTTCCACAGGGCCGTTTCCGGTGATTGCTGCTTGGCCACCCAGGAGGGCGCACACATGGGCAGCATGGCAGGAATTTCCCCCTGCCGCCAGCCCAGAATAAAGGATTCCAGCTGTTTCTGGGCAACCGAGGTGGACGTTTCTTCTATTACATAAGCTGCCGGCGTGGCAGAAGCTGACGCTGTACTGGCATAATAGGGAGCCGTCCAGTCCTGCACATCCGGTTGCCTGGCAGAAGCGGCCGCCGGATTCTGCCGGGCCTCCGGCGCCTGCAGGCTCAGCACCAGCGCCACGGCAATCACCACCATCAGCGCTGCATAAGCAATGGACAAAGTGCTGCGGGCTCCCCTGGCAAAAATATTCATCAGCCACATGGCCGCAATGGCAATGGCTGCCACGGCCAGGAAAACAAGCCGGAGGGGAATGCTGTCCACCAGCAACGCCACCACAAACAATACCGGCAGCAAAAGGGTTACTGCCAGGCTCATCACGCCGCTGCGGCGTACGGTTTCTTCCTGTGCGGGTGCAGCCGCAGCCCGGGCCGCAGGCACAGCCGCCTGGACCGAGCGTTTGTTTTTCATATTGTTCAGCGGTGCAAATGCATAATGACCGCGATTTCCATTCATCCGGAGCACTCCCTCTCTCTATCCACAGGCATAAAGGTGTACACAAAAGTATAACATATTGTTAATAATTTTGTAAATACTAATGCGCAATTTTGTCGCATTTTTTTCTTTTCATAAACAGTAACGATGAAGGAGACGTTTTTATTCCCCCTTCGGGAACCTCTTCCGGCTGAAAAGAGGGCATTTGTGTGGCAAAAGCCGCTTTTCCGGTTGACGAGCAGGCGAAAAATGCCTATAATGTTAAACGTTTGATTATTTTGCAGGAAAGGAGTATTCCCATGAACGAGAGGGAAGTGGCAGGTGCCATGCATCGGCTGGAACTATTGCGGAAAATACGCATCCACCGCATGATGGCCGCACGGAAAATGTATCCCGGCCAGCCCCGGATGATGGAATACATCCATGCTCATCCCGGCTGTACCCAGAAGGAAGTGGCCCAGGCGTTGGATATCACCCCGGCTTCTGCTGCCTCCAGCCTCAAACGCATGGAAAAGGCCGGGCTGGTCAAGCGGCGGCAGGATGAAAAGGACGGCCGGCGCAACTGCCTGTCCCTGACGGAAATGGGCTTGTCCCAAATGTTGCAGGGCCGCAACAATATGGACGGGCTGGACAGGGAAATGTTCCAGGGCTTATCCCGGGAAGATATGGAAACATTCAAATCCCTGTGCGACAAAATGTTCGATAATCTGGCTGATGAAACCACAAGAAACCTGAATATCTGCCGCCTGCACAAGGCTGCGGAAAGCCCAATTACAATACAGGAGGAAACATAAGCCGTGCAATTCTTTCGTTTACTCAAGTACGCAGGGAAGTACAAAAAGTATCTGATTCTCTGCCCCCTGGTGATGATTGGCGAAGTGGTGATGGAAATGCTGCTGCCCATGCTCACCGCCGACCTGATCGACAACATCATCCCACAAAGCGCCCAGACCGGCCATATCGGCCGGGTGATTGCCTATGGCGGGCTGATGATCCTCATGGCCCTGATTTCCATGGGCTTTGGCATGGCGGGCAGCCGCTTTTCCGCACTGGGCGGTATGGGCTTTTCCCGGAACCTGCGCCAGGCCATTTTTGAAAAGGTGCAGAAATATTCTTTCAAGAATATTGATAAATTTTCCACCGCTTCCCTGGTCACCCGGCTCACTACTGACGTGAACCAGACCCAGATGGTGGTAATGATGCTGGTACGCATGGCAGTGCGCAGCCCCATCATGATGGTGATGGCCATTGTGATGGCTTATCGCATGAATCCATCCATGATGCCCATTTTGCTGGTGGCCCTGCCTATCTTGCTGGCAGCCATCGTGCTGATCATGAGCAAGGCCTTCCCCCGGTTCCAGATCATGATGAAAAAATACGATGCCCTCAATGCCTCCGTCCAGGAAAACCTGATTGGCATCCGGGTGGTAAAGGCTTTCGTGCGCGCCACCCACGAAAAAGACAAGTTTGAAGCATCCGCCGATGACGTGACCGCCACCCAGCGTGCTGCGGAAAAGATTGTCATCTGGAACGGTCCCATCATGTCCATCCTGATGAATGCCTGCATCATTGCAGCCCTGTGGCTGGGCGGCAATCAGATCATCGGCGGTCATATGGAAATGGGCGCCCTGTCCGCTTTCATTCAGTATATGATTCAGATTCTCATGAGCCTGATGATGCTGTCTTTCCTGTTTGTTTCCTTTGTGATGGCCCGGGCCTCCGTCAACCGCATCTGCGAAGTGCTGGATGAAGAACCGGAAATCAAAAATCCCGAAACCGGCGCCGAAACGGAAGTAAAGGACGGCTCCATCGTGTTTGAAAACGTGGGCTTTTCCTACGCCGGGGACAAAGAGAACCTGGTTCTGGAAAATGTGAACCTTTCCATCCGCTCCGGCGAAACCATCGGCATCATCGGCGGCACCGGCAGCGCCAAGACAACGCTGGTGTCCCTCATCCCCCGGCTGTATGACGTAACCGTGGGCAAAGTGCTGGTGGGCGGCCGGGACGTGCGGGAATACGACATGCACGCTTTGCGCAATCAGGTGGCCATGGTGCTGCAAAAGAACGTACTCTTCTCCGGCTCCATCAAGGATAACCTGCGCTGGGGCAATGAAAACGCCACGGACGAAGAAATCGTGGCTGCCTGTCAGGCCGCCGCTGCGGACGATTTCATCCGCACCTTCCCCGAACAGTACGATATGGACCTGGGCCAGGGCGGCGTGAACGTATCCGGCGGCCAGAAGCAGCG
>JAFSGG010000076.1 GCA_017434775.1 Clostridia bacterium | reverse complement strand
TATTTTATCAATATGCCGTTGCTGATTTCAAAGAAGCTATGATCTGAATTCGAAGCCACAGTCTTATCCCTTCCCATCGATTTCTAAATGTAATCTTTTGCATCGTACGTACCATACAAATAAGTATACACGGTATGTGTGTACTTTTCAAGAGTCTGCTTCCAAGACATTCCGGAGAATGACGCAAAAAAAGAACCAGTCTCTTACGAAACCGGTTCTTCTGGCATGGGCACAAGGACTCGTTCTCCTCGCGCTGCGCTCGTCGGTCAGGGCGGCTCTGACGTGCCACCGGCACGTCATTCACTACCGCCCCATTCTCATTCTTTGGTGCCCTTATCAAACAAATAAAACGCTCCACCAAACGGTGAAGCGTCTTATTTGGCAGGGGCACAAGGACTCGAACCCTGAACAAAGGTTTTGGAGACCCACGTGTTACCATTACACCATACCCCTATGTTGCGTGAGCAACGGTGTTATTATAACCCAATGGGCGAAGATTGTCAACCATTTTTTTCGATGGAAAAAAGTTTTTCTTTCCAGAATTTATTTGTGCTAAAGTGATTGACAATGCACTGAATTTAGTGTATAATTTGCGAAATTACACTAAAGGAGAGTGGATTTGCCGTGCTTCAGAAGGTTGTGCGAGAAGGTTTGACGTTTGACGATGTGCTTCTGGTTCCCCGCAAGAGCGAGATTTTGCCCAAGGATGTTTCTTTGGCTGTTCAGCTGACGAAAAAGATCAAGCTGAATATTCCTGTGCTCACTGCTGCCATGGATACCGTGACCGATGCCCGGATGGCCATTGCCATTGCTCGTGAAGGCGGCCTGGGTGTGATTCACAAGAACATGAGCATTGAAGAACAGGCTGCTCATGTGGATAAGGTAAAGCGCAGTGAAAACGGCGTCATCACCGATCCTTTTTTCCTCTCTCCTGAACATTTGATTTCCGATGCCAAGGCCCTGATGGCCCGTTACCGCATCAGCGGTGTGCCCATCACCGAAGGCAAGAAGCTGGTGGGTATTCTGACCAACCGCGACCTGCGCTTTGAAACGGACGATTCCCGTCCCATCGGCCAGGTAATGACCCGGGAAAACCTGGTGACTGCTCCCGTGGGCACCACCCTGGAACAGGCCAAGGAAATCCTGGCCAATCACCGCATTGAAAAGCTGCCCATCGTGGATAAGGATGGCAACCTGTGCGGCTTGATCACCATTAAGGATATTGAAAAGCGCTCCAAGTATCCCAACAGCGCCAAGGACGATAATGGCCGGCTGCTGTGCGCCGCTGCCGTTGGTGTCAGCGCCGATATCGAAGCCCGCATGGAAGCGCTGGTTGCCGCCAAGGTGGACGTTATCTCCATCGATACTGCTCACGGCCACAGCCTGGGCGTGCTGCGCACCATTGAAAAGATCCGCAAGCTCTATCCTGATATTCAGCTCTTTGCCGGTAACGTGGCCACCGCCGCCGCTACCCACGATCTCATCGCCGCTGGCGTTGACTGCGTGAAGGTGGGCATTGGCCCCGGCTCCATCTGCACCACCCGCGTGGTGGCCGGCATCGGCGTGCCCCAGATCACCGCTGTGGCCGACTGCGCCGAAGAAGCCGATAAGTACGGCATCCCCGTCATTTCCGACGGTGGTATCAAATATTCCGGCGATATCCCCAAGGCCATTGCTGCCGGCGCCAAGGCCGTCATGCTGGGCTCCCTCTTTGCCGGTACCGAAGAAAGCCCCGGCGAAATGGAAATCTACCAGGGCCGTTCCTTCAAGGCTTACCGCGGCATGGGCTCCCTGGCTGCCATGGCCAACGGCTCCAAGGACCGCTACTTCCAGGAAGACGCCAAGAAGCTGGTGCCCGAAGGCGTGGAAGGCCGTGTGCCTTATAAGGGACCGCTGGCGGACACCGTGTTCCAGCTGATGGGCGGCCTGCGCGCCTCCATGGGCTACTGCGGCACCGCCACCATCGAAGATTTGCGCCAGAATGGCGAATTCATCCGCATCACCAGTGCGGGCCTTCGTGAAAGCCATCCCCACGATATTTCCATCACCAAGGAAGCCCCCAACTATTCCAGCACCGTGGGCTGATAAAGCAAAGAAACAAAGATGCCGTCCTTTTCAGGACGGCGTTTTTTTGTGTGATGGGTTTATTCCGTGGGGAAAAGCTTTGCCAGCGTATCAGGGCGGCAGATGCCGTCGGCGGTGAGACCGGTATCCTGTTGAAACGCAGTTACGGCAGCCTGGACGTCTTCGCTGTAATAGCCGGAGAAAGGGCCGTTATAGTACCCAAGCGCATGCAGACGGGTTTGCAAAAGCCACACATGGTTTGTATAGTCGCCCGGCTGCAGGGTAAAGGAAGCGGAGATGGAAGACGGGGCATCCAGCGTGGTGGTGCAAACGGGGCAGGTGCGGGTATTGCCAGCGGAGTCTTCATCCATGAGGAAATCGTGATAGCCAAGGCCACCCTCCGTGCGATGGCAAACGGAGCAGGTTCTGGGGCTGACGCAGGTGGCCTCTTCCCAAACATGATCATGGGGCGGAATGGGGTCTGCCATGGTGGGAGGCCGGAAATGAAGCACGGAACGGAAAAGATTCGCATCTCCTGTGACTGTGTTGAAAATGGGAATGGAAATGGACTCGATATTTTCCATGCTGTAAAGCGGGAATTTTACCATAATGGAAATGCTGCCGTCGTTTTCATATTCCCAGTTGTAGGAAGTGGAAAGGCTGGCGAAATTCACTTCATGTTCCACACTACCATCCGGTGCGGTGAGCATGATGAATTCCGGCTCCTGCACCCATATATCGGCAGAGGCGGTGGTTGTTGCATGGCTGTGATAAGCATTCATGCACTGCAAGGCAATGGTTTTTGTGGGATCGGCCGGGCTGATCCGGTAAGCAATGTAGAACCGGATACCGTCCCAATAGGCATCCGTTACAGAGGCGTTCAGGTGCTTGCTGTTGTGATGCTGGTTGAAATTGCTCATCAGGTAGTCTTCATCGATATCAATGGGCAAAGGGGATTTTTCAGTGAGGAAATACGAAATGCCGTGATAAGCACCGGCAACGGCAGCGGATGCGGCAACCAGGGCCAGCATCAGCACCAGAGCCAGGGAAAGGGTGAGTTTTTTCTTCACAGGGGGCACATCTCCTTTCGATGCGTCAAGGATGCTACAGTAGAGCATCGGATCCCGGGACACACCGGACAGAGCGGTATCCACAGCTGTCTGGATATCGTTTTTCATTTGGGTCATGTCTGTGTGCCTCCTTCCAGAGAAATTTGCAAAAGATGATGGGCTTTTTTCAGCCGGCTGATGACTGTCTGGTGGGGTATGCCCAGCATTTTCCCTGTTTCCCGCACAGTGAAGCCCTGATAATCGTGCAGCATAACCACATCGATGTATTTCTTGGGTAAGCGCATAATATCCAGGGTCAGTTCCGTCAGGCTGTAATCGGCAGTGACGGCAGGCTCCGGCAGCTTATCCAGCGGAATGCGGCGGTCCACAAAGCGCAGCCATCGGTCACGGCGCATATCGTGGCATACGTTCACGGCAATGCGCATAATCCATGTTTTTTCGCTGCTTTCGCCTCGGAATTTTTCCAACCCCAGATAAGCTTTCAGGAAGGTTTCCTGGACGGCATCCCGGGCCAGTTCTTTATCCCGAAGATAGACAAGGCACATGCGGTGAACAGGTATTTCATATTGCTCCATCAAACGCTGCAAGGCGTTTTCCCGGCTTTCGGTATGCAGTTTTTCGGCCATGGGATCGCCTCGCTTTCTTTTGCATT
>JAFSGG010000075.1 GCA_017434775.1 Clostridia bacterium | reverse complement strand
TTTCCGTTTTGTTGAACAATACCCCATCTATGGTGGCAAACACTGGTTGAGCCGGGGATACCCGGATATCTGTCAGTTTTTCGCAACCTATGAACGGATTGATCCCCATTTCCGTTACACTGTCCGGCAGCGTGATGCTGGTCAGGGAGTCGCAACCGAAGAACGTATCATCCCCAATGTGGATCAGCCCTTCCGGTAGTGTGATGTTCATCAGGGAGGTGCACCGGAAGAATGCATAATCCCCGATGCTGGTCAGCCCTTCCGGAAGTATGATGCCGGTCAGGGAGTAGCAACCGGAGAACGCATAATCTCCGATGCTACAAATCCCTCGCGGCACCTGATATTCCGTTGCTGTAAAAGCCCGGGGATAGCAAATCAGCTTCTTTTCTGCTTTGTTAAACAATACACCATCAATGGTGGCAAACACTGGTTGATCCGCGGATACCCGGATATCTGTCAGTTTTTCGCAACCTATGAACGGATTGATCCCCATTTCCGTTACACTGTCCGGCAGCGTGATGCCAGTCAGGGAGAAGCAACCGGAGAACGCCCTATCCCCTATGCTGGTCAGCCCTTCCGGCAGCGTGATGCTGGTCAGGGAGTAGCAACCGTGGAACGCCCTATCCCCGATGCTGGTGACAGAATGCCCGTCCAGCGTGTCCGGCACGGTCAGTTCAACTTCTTTGCTGTAACACCTTGTAATTTCCGCCGTGCCATCTGCAAGCAGGATATACTGATAATCCCCGCTTGTGTACACCGTCGGTTCCCCTTCTTCCGCTGCGGCAGGAATACACAGCCCCAACATCAGCAGCAGCACAACCAACAAAATGCTTCCTTTTTTCATGTTCTTTTCTGCCTTTCAAAACCATGTAAGCATTTTTCGATATGAACATTATTTTCGATTATTATATCAGAGACAATTCTTTCCTGTCAATAAACAATACCGCCTGCGAAATGCAGCAAAAACCGCAGCCGGAAACCCAGCTGCGGTGAAAGCTATTCTCTTCTTTTACAGGGTGGCGGCCATGACGGCCTTGATGGTGTGCATGCGGTTTTCCGCTTCGTCAAAGACGATGGACTGAGCACTTTCAAACACTTCGTCCGTCACTTCCATGCAGTTGATGCCGAACTTTTTGTAGATTTCCATGCCCACGGTGGTATCCAGGTCGTGGAAGGCGGGCAGGCAGTGCATGAAACGGCACTGGGGGCCGGCGGCCTGCATGAGGGCCTTATTCACCTGATAGGGTTTCAGGGCCCGGATGCGTTCTTCCCACACGCTGTCCGGCTCGCCCATGGAGACCCACACGTCGGTGTAGATTACGTCGGCGCCCTGAACGGCGGTCTTGGGGTCTTCTTCAAAGGCAAGGGTGGCACCGGTTTCAGCGGCGATTTCCTGACACTTTGCAATCAGCTCCGCGCCGGGGAAATAGGCTTTCGGGGCGCAGGCCACAAACTGCATGCCAAGCTTTGCACAGCCGATCATGAGGGAATTGCCCATATTGTACCGGGCGTCCCCCATGTACACCAGTTTTTTCCCCTTCAAGCTGCCAAAGTGTTCCCGGATGGTGAGCATATCCGCCAGGATCTGGGTGGGGTGGTATTCATTGGTGAGGCCATTCCATACCGGCACGCCGGCGTAGGTGGCCAAAGCTTCCACCCGTTCCTGGCCAAAGCCCCGGTATTCAATGCCGTCAAACATGCGGCCCAATACCCGGGCGGTATCGGGAATACTTTCCTTCTTACCAATCTGGCTGGCGGAAGGATCCAGATACACCGGGTGCATGCCCAGGTCCGCCGCCGCCACTTCAAAAGCGCAGCGGGTGCGGGTGCTGGTTTTTTCAAAAATCAGGGCAACGGATTTGCCTTCGTGCATTTTATGGGGAATGCCCAGCTTTTTCTGCTGCTTCAGCTGGGCAGAAAGATCCAGCAGGTATTCAATTTCTTCGGGGGTAAAATCCAAGAGGGTCAGAAAATGCCGGTTTTTCAAATTCATGGGGGTTCCTCCTTAAGCGGCGCAGACGGCCTTGATGACTTCAATGGCCTTTTTCAGTTCATCCATGGAAATATTGAGGGCAGGCAAGAGGCGCACTTTTTCCTTGGCCGTCAGGCACAAAACGCCCTGTTCCATGCAGGCCTTGACCACGTCCCCGGCAGGCTTTTCCGTTTTGATGCCGATCATCAGCCCCATGCCGGAAACGCCCTCGATGCCGGGCGCATCTTTCAGCTGATCAAAGACCCAGCTGCCTTTTTCGGCAACGGACTGCAAAAATCCTGCATCCAGCCTTTCCAGAATGGAAACCGCCCCGGCGCAGCAAACGGGATTGCCGCCGAAGGTGGAGCCGTGATCCCCAAAGCCCAGCACTTTTTCCACCTTTTCGCTCATGACGCAGGCACCGATGGGCAGGCCGCCGCCCAGCCCCTTGGCCGTGGAAAAAGCGTCCGGGGTGATGCCGTAGTGCATGTAGGCGTACAGCTTCCCGGTGCGGCCGTTGCCGGTCTGCACTTCGTCCACCAGGAACAAAATATCGTTTGCCTTGCAGTATTCATACAAACCCTGCACGAAATCCTTTTCCAATACCCGCACGCCGCCTTCGCCCTGCACGCATTCAATCAGCATGGCGGCGGCGTTGGTTTCGGAAAGCACCCGGATGCAGTCCTGCAGGTCATTGGCCTTTGCGTGGGCAAAGCCGGGGGTCAGGGGCTGGAAAAGCTGATGAAAATGATCCTGACCGGTGGCGGCCAGGGTGGAAAGGGTGCGGCCGTGGAAGGATTGTTCCAGGGTCACGATGGTGAAATGATCCTGTCCCTTTGTTTCCGCCGCATATTTCCGGGCAATTTTGATGAGGCATTCATTGGCTTCCGCCCCGGAATTGCCGAAAAACACCTTGCTCATGCCCGTCTTTTCGCAGATCAATTGGGCCAGCTTTGCGCAGGGCTCGGTGTAATAAAGGTTGGACATGTGCTGCACTTTTTGCAGCTGGGCACAGACGGCGGCATTCCATGCTTCGTCCGCAATGCCAAAGGCGGTAACGCCAATGCCCGATCCCATATCGATATAAGCGGTTCCGTTTTCGTCATAAACGGTGCTTCCCTTGCCGGAAACAATGCTCACGGGAAAACGCTTATAGGTACCGGCCACAAAGGCCTGATCCAGATTCTGCAGATTCGTCATGCTTCATCCCCCTTGACCATGGTGCCGGCGCCTTCATCGGTGAGCAATTCCATCAGGATGGAATGGGGCACCCGGCCGTCCATGATGATCACTTTTTTCACGCCTTGTTTAATCGCCGTCACGCAGCAATCCACTTTGGGAATCATGCCGCCGGAAATAATGCCCTCTTTGTACAGGTTTTCCGCTTCGGAAAGGTTAATTTCCGGAATCAGGGAGGAAGGATCGTCCTTATCCCGGAGAATACCGGCAATATCCGTCATCATGATGAGGCGTTCCGCATGCAGTGCCCCGGCAATGTAGGCCGCCGCGGTATCGCCGTTGATGTTGTAGGCATGGCCCTGCCGGTCGCAGCCCAGGGTGGACACTACGGGGATGTAGCCCTTTTCCAGCAGATCCAGCACGGGATTGATGTGGATTTTCGTAATTTCGCCCACATAGCCCAGGCGCACGTCCTTCATTTTGGCTTCAATCAGCCGTCCGTCCATGCCGGAAATGCCCATGGCCTTGCCGCCCTTCATTTCCAGCAGGTTCACCAGCGTTTTATTGATTTTCCCGGCCAGCACCATCTGCACAATATCCACCGTTTCTTCGTCCGTGACCCTCAGGCCGTCCACGAAGGTGGATTCCTTGCCCAGTTTCTTCATCAGGTCGCTGATTTCCGGGCCGCCGCCGTGAACCAAGACCACTTTCACGCCGATGAGCCACAAAAGCACAATATCTTCCATCACCTGCTGCTTCAATTGCTCATTGATCATGGCGTTGCCGCCGTATTTGACCACAACCACTTTGTTGTTATATTTTTTAATATAGGGCAGGGCGGCCACCAGCACTTCCGCCCGTTCGTTATTGGAAAACACTTTGTCCATGGTAACCTCCTCAGGTGCGGTAGTCGCCGTTGATTTTCACATAATCGTAGGTCAGGTCGCAGCCCCAGGCGCAGCTGCAGGCATCGCCGCTGTTCAGGGAAACCAGAATTTCAATTTCCTTTTCCAGCAGGATTTCCTTGGCCTTTTCTTCGGAAAAGTCCACCCCGGCGCCGTTTTTGCACACCAGAATTTCGCCTTTATTGGATTGGAAGGAAACGTCGATCTTGTTTACGTCCACCTGCGCGCCGCTGTAACCAATGGCGCAGAGAACCCGTCCCCAATTGGCATCGGCGCCAAACATGGCGGCCTTCAGCAGGCTGGAGCAAATGACGCTCTTTGCCACCGTCCGGGCGGTCTGGATATCCTTTGCGCCGTCCACTTTGCATTCCAGCAGCTTGGTGGCGCCTTCGCCGTCCCCGGCGATCATGCGGCACAGCTGCACCGTGACGGTATTGAGCGCCTGCATGAAGAGAGAAAAGCCTTCGTTTTCTTCGGTGATTTCCGGATTACCGGCCAGGCCGTTGGCCAGTACCGTCACCATATCGTTGGTGGACGTATCGCCGTCCACGGAAAGCATATTGAAAGTGGACTGGATATCGCCGGAAAGGGCCTTTTGCAGCATGGCGGGGGAAATGGCGGCATCGGTGGTTAAGAACACAAGCATAGTGGCCATATTGGGGTGAATCATGCCGCTTCCCTTGGCCGTACCGCCAAGACGGCAGGTTTTGCCGGAAAGTTCAAATTCCACGGCCACTTCCTTCATCACGGTATCCGTAGTCATGATGCCTTCGGCCGCCGCTGCGTTTCCGTCATAGGAAAGGCCGCCGTTCAATGCATCCATGCCGCCGGCAATGGGGGCAATATCCAGGGGCTGGCCGATAACGCCGGTGGAAGCCACCACCACGTCATCCGCCGAAATGCCGGTGTACTGAGAAACCAAGGCACTCATCTGCTCCGCAATTTCCATGCCATTGGCATTGCAGGTGTTGGCGTTGCCGCTGTTGCAGATGATGGCCTGGGCATAGCCATCGGCAATGTGCTGTTTGGTCACGGTGAGGGGAGCGCCCTTGACCAGATTCAGGGTGTATACCGCAGCGGCAGATGCCTTTACGTCGCTCACCACCAGGGACAGATCCCTCTTCGTTTTATTCTTGCGGATGCCGCAATGCACGCCGTTTGCTTTATAGCCTTTTGCAGCGCATACGCCGCCGGAAATCAGTTTCATATCATTTTCCTCCTGTTACAAGGCCGGTGGTTTCACATACCCCCAGCACAATATTCATATTCTGCACCGCAGCGCCGCTGGCGCCCTTGCCCAGGTTATCAAACCGGGCGGTGAGCAGCATGCGCTCTTCATTGCCGTGCACGGTAATTTCCATATCATCCCGGCCGGACAAGGCCAGTGCGGACAAAAAGCCGCCTTCATCCGCTGCTTCCGCAAAATAAATCAGCCTGTCCGGATAGGCTTTCCGGTACACGTTTTTGATATCGTCCATGGTACCCTGCACGTCTTCCTTGTTCAGGGTCACCGTCACTTCCATGCCGCTGTAAAAATCCCCCACAATGGGGCAGAACACCGGCGGGTTATCCAGACCGCAGAGCTTGGCCATTTCCTTTAAGTGCTTATGCTGCTGGGTAAGCCCGTACATCCGGGGAGCCGAAAGCAGGGGATCCCTTTCCTCGGCTTCGTACTGGGCGATCATCTGCTTGCCGCCGCCGGAATAGCCCGTCAGCGATACGCAGGAAAGCTGCGCGTCCTTTGCGATCAACCCGTTTTTCACCAGCGGCGCCACCAGCGCCACAAACCCGCTGGCGTGGCAGCCGGGATTGGCAATGCGTTTGGCCTTTTTCACCGCATCCTTTCCCACCAGTTCCGGCATGCCGTACACCCAGTTTTCCGCCGTGCGGTGGGCAGTGGAGGTATCGATGATCACGGTGTGTTCGTTTTCCACCATGCTTACCGCTTCCATCGCCGCCGCATCCGGCAGGCAAAGGAAAGCAATATCCGCCATGTTCAGCATTTCCTTTCGGGCAGCTGGATCCTTTCGCTTCTCTTCGGGCAGAATGAGCAGCTCAATATCCCCTCGCGCCTGCAGCCTTTCATAAATCCTCAGGCCTGTGGTGCCTGCGCTGCCGTCAATGAAAACCTTCGCCATGGTGTCCCTCCTGTTGCATAAAAATGCGAGTAATATGTATATAATACACACTTTTTATAAAAAATCAATACTTATTTTTGAATTTATACATTGCAAACAATATTTGCACACTTTTTTTCCGCCCTATCACGGAAAAAGAAGGGTTTTTTATCACTCTTTCTCCTGCTTTTGCCCTTGTTTTTGCTATTTTCCTTTGCTATACTGAAAAAGATACAGTACAAAACTTTCCTATTATAATACGCAGGAGGAGAATGAATATGCAATATCGTCCCTTTGGCAATACCGGCGTGAATATTTCCGCCCTGGGCTTTGGCTGCATGCGCCTGCCCGAAATTCAGCACGAAGACGGCACCTGGGAAGTGGATCAGGAAAAGGCTACCGAAATGCTCCGCCATGCCTATGACCTGGGCATCAATTATTTCGATACCGCCCCCTACTATTGCCACCACAACAGCGAAATTGCCGTGGGCGTGGCCTTGAAGCCCATCCGGGACAAGGTGTATGTTTCCACCAAATGCCCCCTGGAAACCGTGAAGGAACCCGGCGATCTGCGCAAAACCCTGGAAAACAGCCTGAAAAAGCTGGATATGGATTATGTGGATTTTTATCATTTCTGGGGCATCAATCAGAAAGCCTTTGACGAAAAAATCGTGCCCATGAATCTTATCGGCGAAGCCCGGAAACTGAAGGAAGAAGGCCTCATCCGCCACATCTCCTTCTCCTTCCACGACAGCCCCGAAGCCCTGAAGCACATCATCGACAACGGCGAAGGCCTGGAAAGCGTGCTCTTGCAATACAACCTGCTGGACCGTGCCAATGAAGACATGATCCGGTACGCCCACGAAAAAGGCCTGGGCGTGGTGGTCATGGGCCCCGTGGGCGGCGGACGGCTGGCCGCCCCCACCGAACTGGTAAAGAAACTGGGCGGCGAAAACCTGAACACCTACGAACTGGCCTTGCGCTTTGTGCTGGGCAACCCCGGCGTTTGCTGCGCCCTCTCCGGCATGCAGACCTACGATATGGTGGATAAAAACGCCGCCGTGGGCTCCCTGGAAACGCCCATGACCGAAAAGGAATGGCGGGAAGTGGGCGAAAATCTGGAAAACCTGAAAAAGTTCTCCGAGCTTTACTGCACCGGCTGCGCTTACTGCCAGCCCTGCCCCAAGGGCATCAATATCCCCCGCATTTTCCAGGCCTATACCTACCTCAACGTCTACGGCCTCAAAGACCTGGCTAAAAACACCTGGAATGGCTACATCACCAACGAAAAGAACCCCGGCGTTTCTCCCTCCGAATGCATCAATTGCGGCTATTGCGAAAAGAAATGCCCCCAGCACCTGAACGTCCGGGAACTGCTCAAGAAAGTGGAAGGCGTACTCAGCAATCTGTGAGTAAATTCAGAATTCAGAATGAAGAATGAAGAATTATAGTTTGTTTGTGATGATGCCGGGAATTACCAGCCATGTGTGTCTACCCGACACCGTAGGGGAGGGGCTTACCCCTCCCGTTTTTTGTGTTCATATTGCAGAAAAGGGAACCGTTTGTGGGGTTTCACCCCACGCCCCACAAGGGGCATTGCCCCTTGACCCTTCCTGCGGATGGAGAAGACTCATTTTGCAAACTCTGTGCCGCCGAAGCTGAAATATTTCAACAAATTGGAAGAAAGCAGCAAGCCTCCCATGCATAAACACTCCTTTACCGATTTTCAATTCATGTACCAACCAAATTCTTCATTCTGAATTCTTCATTCTGAATTTCATTCATTCTCCACGGGCTGGCGGTGTTCCACCGCCGGCCGGATGCCGTGCATCCGGGGAAAACGAAAAAAGACGGCGAGAAAATATATTTTCTCAGCCGTTCTTTTTTACGTTTTCAGTGCGCCCGTGGAGGGCTTGATTTGCTTTGTGTGTGCATAAGTTTTTCCGAAAATAGGAACGAAGAAAAAAGGACGGCCCATGGCCGCCCCTACGATATTCGTTTCTCACGCTTCGCGCGGAAACTTGTTTGTTTCACAAGTCAATTCCTTCGCGAAGATGGGTGCAGGGGCAATGCTCCTGCCGGGGGGTACAGGGGGCAAGCAGCCCCCTGCCTCGTCTCAAATTCCTCAAAAAATTGTGGATAAAAATGTGCATAACCTGTGATAAAACCGGATCCATTCGCATAGAATGCTTGGCAGGCCTCACTTTGGTTATCCCCAAAGCGTGGAAAGCGGAAATGTGGACAGTGTGGAAAGTGCAGAAATGCTCATGTTTTTGGTTGCAAAAGTGGAAATTTGCTTGCAATTTTTGTAATGATATGAGAAAATAGGAGGGACGGAACCGGGAATAGCGGAGGAAGGCGCTGGGGAAAAAGGTCAAAAAGCGCAGTTATCCCAAATTTATCCCGTTTCATCCCAAGAAATATCCACGGGAAAAAGTGAGTGGTATCAAGGGGTTATCCTGGTTTTCCACGGTTTCCACAGGCATACTACTACTACTAAATATATATATACTACTACCACTGAAGGAAAGGCAGTTCTTGCTTTTCTTCCATCATGGAAAGGGATGTTGTTATGCATTTTCGGGTACAGACGGATGAAATGAATTACGGCCTGGGCATGGTGACCCGTGCCATTGCGGCCCGGCCTGCCAAGCAAGTTTTTGACGGCGTGCTGATCGAAACGGATGAAAACAGCCTGCTGCTCACCTGCACGGACGGCGAAATTTCCATCAAAGCCCGGGTGAACGCCCTGGTGGAAGAAGAAGGCTGTGCGCTGCTTCCGGCCAAGCTTTTTGCCGAAATGATGCGCAAGCAGCCGGTGGGTGAAGTGGATATCCGGGTGGATGATCGCATGCGTGCAGCCATTCGCAGCCGGGGCAGCAATACGTCCATGAGCTGCATGGCAGCGGAAGACTATCCCGAAATCCGGGATATCAGCGGCGAATTCCATGTGGATCTGCCCTGCAATCGTTTCCGGGATGCCATCAGCCGGGTGCAGTTTGCCGTTTCCAATGACGAAAGCCGCAAGATTCTCACCGGCATCCTGATGGAAGTGCATCCGGAAGAAACGCTGCTGGTGGGCCTGGATGGGTTCCGGCTGGCGCTGCAGCGCATTGAGGCGGAAAACAACTTGGGCGCCCGGAATCAGCTGAATACCGTGGTTCCCGGCCGCATTCTGGGCGAAGTGAGCAAAATGCTGCCCGACAGCGATGAAAATGTGGAAATCATTTTCAATCACTCCCACATCATGTATACCTTTGGTTCCGTGAAGGTGTACGGCACCCTGCTTACCGGTGAATTCATTGATTATCAGAAAATCCTGCCCAATACCTGGGCTACGGAAGTGATGGTGACCCGCTCTGCTTTCTCCGAAGCCATTGACCGCTGCAGCCTGATGGCCCGGGAAGGCAAGAACAACCTGATCTACCTGCATCTGCAGCCCGGCGGCATCATGGAAATGACAGCCAATGCCGAGCGCGGCGACGTGCATGAAGAACTGGATATCGGTTTTGAG
>JAFSGG010000014.1 GCA_017434775.1 Clostridia bacterium | reverse complement strand
CGCTTCATTCAGCGGTGGGGCCTGATGCGCAATACCCTGCCCGAAAATGATCTGGAACACGCCGCCCAGGCCGCGCTCTTTGCCCATGCCATTGCGGTCATCGGCAAGCGCCGTTATGCCCGTTCCTATGATCCCAATTATGTTATGGCCCTGGCCATGTATCACGATGCCGGGGAAGTGATTACCGGGGATATGCCCACCCCCATCAAGCATTCCAATCCTGCCCTGCGTCAGGAATACGGCAAACTGGAAGACATGGCGGCCGACCGGTTGATGGCCATGCTGCCCAAGGACCTGCATGAATATTTTCGTCCCCTGATTGCCCATGACGAAACCTCCCTGGAATGGCGCATTGTCAAGGCGGCGGACAAGCTGTGCGCCTATGTAAAGTGCCTGGAAGAAAAAAAGAGCGGCAACAAGGAATTTGACAAGGCTGGTAAATCCGTCAAAAAGAGCATTGAAAAGATCGACCTGCCCGAAGTGCAGGATTTCATGATCCAGTTTGTGCCCGGCTTTTCCCTGACGCTGGACGAAATTTCGGAGGAATAAGCATGCAGATTTTCATCAAATACCATACCGACCTGCCGCCCATTGAAAAAATCCCCGCCGGGGACTGGATTGACCTGCGTGCCGCAGAAGATGTGGACCTGAAAAAGGGGGAATACCGGCCCATCTCTTTGGGCGTTTCCATGAAGCTGCCCAAGGGCTACGAAGCCCATGTGGCCCCCCGGTCTTCCACCTTCAAAAAGTGGGGCATCCTGATGGTGAACAGCGTGGGCGTAGTGGACGAAAGCTACTGCGGCGAAGAGGATATCTGGTACTTCGTTGCCCTGGCCACCCGGGACACCCGCATTGAAAAGGGCGACCGCATCTGCCAGTTCCGCATTATGGAAAAGATGCCGGCTGTGGAACTGGTCACCGTAGAACATATGACGGATGAAAGCCGGGGCGGCATCGGCTCCACCGGCACAAAATAAGGAGGAATCTTGATGGCAACCCTGCACAACACTGCAAATCCCGGCGATTTCGCCAAAACCGTTCTCATGCCCGGCGATCCCCTCCGGGCCAAATTCATTGCCGAAACCTATCTGGAAAAGGCCAAACTGGTCAATAACGTCCGGGGCATTCAGGGCTACACCGGCACCTACAAGGGCAAAGAAGTGTCCGTCATGGCCAGCGGCATGGGCATGCCCTCCATCGGCATTTATTCCCATGAGCTGTTCAATCACTTCGGCGTGGAAAACATCATCCGCGTGGGCAGCGCCGGGCTTTTGAACCCCAGCCTGAAGGTGCGCAGCATCGTAGCCGGCATGAGCGCCTATTCCAATTCCAATTTCGGCGCTCAGTTCGGTTTCAAGGGCAATATGGCCCCCTGCTGCTCTTTTGAGCTGCTGGAAAAAGCTGTGGCCGTTGCCCGGAAAATGGGCATCACCATGCCCGTAGGCCCCATCTATTCCACCGATACCTTCTACGATGCCACCAAACCCTCCCCCGATGAAATCCTGCGGGATCTGGGCGTGCTGGCCGTGGAAATGGAAGCCTATGCCCTCTACCTCAACGCCGCCCGGGCCGGCAAGAACGCCCTGGCCCTGCTCACCATTTCCGATAACCCCTTCACCGGCGAAAGCCTCACCCCCGACGAAGTACGCACCACCTTCACCCAGATGATGGAAATTGCATTGGAGATTGCGTAAGAAACGGAGAATTTATGCGAGAGGGTATTTCTTTTATGAAAAAGAAATACCCTCTCGCGCTCTCCCAAAGAAAACATCCTCGGGATGGATCATGCCATTTCTCCATGGGCTGTGTGCCCGTGGAATTTGGAAAAAAGGATGGATGATTGATGAAAATTCTGGTGAGCGCATGCCTGCTGGGCTGCTGCTGCCGCTATGACGGCAAAAGCAAAGCGGACGAAAGGGTCTTGGCACTGGGGAAACGCCACACCCTCATCCCCGTCTGCCCGGAACAGCTGGGCGGCTTATGCACGCCCCGTTTGCCTGCGGAAATCCAGGGAGACCGGGTGATCCGCAAAGACGGTGCCGATGTGACGGCAGAATACAATAAAGGCGCCCGGGAAGCCCTGCGGCTGTATAGCCTCCTTTCCTGCGATTGTGCCATCCTCAAAGCCCGCAGCCCTTCCTGCGGCAAAGGCCGTGTTTATGACGGCACATTCACCGGCACCCTGACAGCAGGTCACGGCATTACAGCTGCCCTCTTTCAGGAAAAGGGGATCCGGGTATTTACGGAAGACGAAGCAGAGCAGATTTGAGGTGCTTTTATGGAACATTTCACCGTGCAGAACATGCTGGACATGCAAAACCAATTGCAGGAAAAGTACAAGGGTAAATGGGAGCCCATCGGCCCCGAAACCGGCAAAAGCAAGCTTTTATGGATGATTGCAGAGCTGGGCGAAGTGATCGATATCGTGAAAAAGCAGGGCACGGATCGCATTATGCATGATACCGCCACCCGCCACGATTTTGTGGAAGAAATGGCGGACGTGCTGATGTACTATTGTGACATCATGAACTGCTACGGCATCACCGAAGCAGAGCTGAAAACAACATACGAAGAAAAATTTCGCCGGAACATGGACAGATGGTAAAGGAAATTTAGAATTCAGAATGAAGAATGAAGAATAAAAAATGAATAGAGACCATCTTCCGGCACATATATCAGCAAAACAAAATTCTACATTCTGCATTCTTAATTCTGAATTCCTTCTTGCATTTTCTTTCTTTCTCCGCTATAATAGGCAATACATACGGCATTGCATGGGAAACAATCCCCTCCGCCTGACAGAAAGCGCATCCCCGGCTGAAAGGTGCGCACAGGATGGGAATCCCGCCCATGGGCCTGCGGCCAATCCCCGCCGGGTTGCTCCCGTTACAGGGCAAGAAAGCCGGGCGCAATCTGCGCCAAGCAAGGTGGTACCGCGAAGCATCCCTTCGTCCCTGCAAGGACGGAGGGTTTATTTTTTGGAGGGATAACAATGGCAAAGGAAAAGAAACAGGAATTTGTGCAGCACATCACCCCCCGGGACGAAAACTTCTCCCAGTGGTATACCGATGTGGTAACCCAGACCGATTTGATGGACTATACCCCCGTCCGCGGCTGCATGGCCCTCAAGCCCTATGGCAACCGCATCTGGGAACTGATCCATGACCAGCTGGACCAGATGTTCAAAGAAACCGGCCACGAAAACGTATCCATGCCCATG
>JAFSGG010000074.1 GCA_017434775.1 Clostridia bacterium | reverse complement strand
GAGGAAAATTCAGAATGAAGAATTAAGAATGCAGAATTTAGTTAGTACATGAATTTGGAAGAGATAAAGGTGTGTTTATCCGTTGGAGATTTGCTGTTTTTCTTCCCTTTTATATCAGGATGTTTCTGCTTCGGCGGCACAGGGTTTGTACGATCCTTCCACTCCATCCGCAGGAAGGGTCAAGGGGCAATGCCCCTTGTGGGGCGTGGGGTGAAACCCCACAAAAGGTTCCCCTTGTAACAATACGAAAGCAAATCAAAGGGAGGGGCAAGCCCCTTCGGTGTTGGCAGAGAGGAGGGGCCGACGATTTTCATTGCCGGGCACAAAGGTTTATGTTATAATAAAAAAATAGCGGTTGAAAGCGCAGAAGGGGGTGAGCGGGTGAAAAACTGGTTCCGCCGGGAGAAGGAAGAAATGCAGGTATTGCTTCGCAGTGTGCCGGCCACAGTGGTAACGCTGTTTGTGGTGAGCGTGATTTCCATGAACCTGCTGGCCAACAAAACCCTTTTGCAATTGGACTGGATTGCGCTGGACGGGGGCATTCTGATTTCCTGGCTGTCGTTTATGTGCATGGATATGATTACCCGGCATTTCGGGCCCCGGGCAGGGAACCGGATATCGGTGCTGGCTTGTCTGATCAATCTGCTCACCTGCCTGATTTTCTTTGTGGCCAGCATCATCCCCTCCAATGCGGCGGATTATACGGCGTTCAACAGCATCCTGGGGGGCACCTGGTTCATATTGCTCAGCAGCACGGTAGCGTTTTTGCTCTCTGCGGTGATCAATAACCGGCTGAACTGGGCGATTGGCAAAGCCTTCCGGAAGAACCCGGAGGGCAAGGCGGCCTTTGCCGTGCGCACGTATGTTTCCACCTTTGTGGGCCAGTTCATGGATAATTTTATGTTTTCGGTGATGGTGTTTGTGCTGTTTGCGCCCATCTTCTGGGATGGGTTCCACTGGACGGTATTGCAGTGCGCCATGTGCGCGCTGACCGGCGCCGTGGCGGAACTATTGATGGAAATTTTCTTTTCCCCCATCAGCTATCGCATCACGGTGCGCTGGCGGCAAAGCGGTGTGGGACGGGAGTATCTGGAATATCGGGAAAAGGAAGGGGATCGGCTGTGAAAGTATTGGTAACGGGTTCTTCCCAGGGCATCGGGAAGGCCATTGCGGAAAAATTCCTGCAAGAGGGGCATCAGGTGCTGGGCATTGACCGGCAGGAAAGCACCATTTATCACACTGAATACACCCATTATCTTTGCGACGTGCGGGATACGGCCTGCCTGCCGGATATTCAGGACGTGAACATCCTCATCAATAACGCCGGCACCCAGAACGAAAATGATATTGATACCAACCTGAAGGCGCTCATTCAGGTGACGGAAAAGTACGGCATTCAGCCGGCCATCCGCTCCATCCTGAACATCGGTTCCGCTAGTGGCCACACCGGGGCGGAGTTTCCTGAATACTGCGCCAGCAAGGGCGGCGTGATGGCGTACACGAAAAACGTGGCCATGCGCGTGGCTCCCTTCGGCGCCACCTGCAACAGCCTGGACCCCGGCGGCGTGATCACGCCCCTCAATGACTGCGTGATGAATGATCCGGCGCTGTGGGCGCAGATCATGGAAGAAACGCCGCTGAAACGCTGGGCCACGGCGGAAGAAATGGCGGAATGGGCCTATTTCCTGACGATAACAAACGGCTTTTGCACCGGGCAAAGTATTCTGGTGGACGGTGGCGAAAGCATCAATTATCATTTTGTGTGGAAGGACTAAAGAATAGGAGTATTTTATGCGAATCAGTAAAGAACTGCGCAGCAATCTCTTCGGGGATAAAGCGTTTTACAAATTGGTGTTTGCCATCATTATTCCCTTTATTATTCAGAATACCATTTCGTCTTTTGTGAACCTGCTGGATAATGTGATGGTGGGCCAGCTGGGCAAACCCCAGATCAACGGCGTGGCCGTGGCCAATCAGCTGTTTTTCGTGTTCAATATCTGTATTTTCGGCAGCATTTCCGGGGCCAGCATCTTCGGTGCCCAGTTTTTCGGCGCCAAAGATTATGAAAACATGCGCTCCGCCGCCCGGTTTAAGCTCTATGCCGGCCTTGTGGTGTTTGTGCTGGGTGCGGCGGCTTTCTTAATCTTTGGTGAAACGCTTTTGTCCCTCTTCCTCAATGACGATACTAAGCCGGAAGAAGTGGCCGTTACCCTGAACGAGGGCATGAAGTACCTGCGCATTATGGTGGTGGGCTTGCTTCCCTTTGCCATCACCCAGAGCTATGCCTCCACCCTGCGTGAAGCCGGGGAAACCAAGCTGCCCATGTTTGCCGGTATTGTGGCCGTGGGCGTGAACTGCGTGCTGAACTTCATCCTTATTTTCGGGCACCTGGGCTTACCAGCCATGGGCGTGGAAGGCGCGGCCTTGGCCACCGTCATCAGCCGCTATGTGGAAATGGCCATTGTGATCGTTTATGCCCATAATGAAAAACGTTATCCTTTTATGAAAGGCCTGCTGCGTACCCTGCGGGTACCGGCCGGGCTGGTGAAAAAGATCCTTATCATGGGTGCACCCCTTTTTGCCAACGAACTGCTCTGGTCCATCGGCACCACCTTCATTTCTCAGCTCTATTCTGAACGCGGGCTGGACGTGGTGGCCGCCACCAATATTTCCAATACCATCAGCAACCTCTTTACCACGGCTGTTTTCTCCATGGGCAATGCGGCTGCCGTGCTGGTTGGCCAGTCTTTGGGAGCTAACGATATGGCAAAAGCCCGTCAGACGGCCTGGCGATTGCTTACCTTCAGCATCTGCATCAGCCTGGTGACGGGTGTGCTACTGGCTGCGGCTTCCCCTTTTATCCCCATGCTGTATGATGTGGATGAAGCCGTGCGGAATCTGGCCACTTCTTTCATGCTGGTGGTGGCTGTTACCATGCCTTTCATGGCCTTTGCCCATACCAGCTATTTCATCCTCCGCTCCGGTGGTAAATCCATCATGACTTTCATGTTCGATTGCCTGCCCCTGTGGGCGGTGAATATCCCCCTGTGCTATCTGCTGGTGCATGCCACTTCCCTTCCTATTCTGGGGATCTTCTTCGCCATCAATATGATCAATTTCCTCAAGTGCCTCTTTGGCTTCTATATGGTCAAAAAGGGCGTGTGGATCCATAACGTGGCTAAGACCGTCAATGCGGGCTGACGGAGGCGGTCATGGATCGTCCGCTAAGGGAGGAACGGCGCAGGGGGCTTCTCGCCCCCTGTACCCCCCGGCAGGAGCATTGCCCCTGCACCCATCTTCGCGAAGTAGTTGACTTGTGAAACAAACAAGTTTCCGCGCGAAGCGTGAGAAACGAATACCATAGGGGCGGCCATAGGCCGTCCTTTTTTCTTCGTCCCTATTTTCGGAAAACTTATGCACACACAAAGCAAATCAAGCCCTCCACGGGCGTAATGAAAACAAGAGAACGGCGAGAGAGAAAACAAGTTTTCTCCTTCGCCGTTTCTCTGTTTTCCCCGGATGCATAGCATCCGGCAGG
>JAFSGG010000073.1 GCA_017434775.1 Clostridia bacterium | reverse complement strand
GGGTTTTTATTATGCCTGGAGTGCGGAATACAGAAGGGAAAGGCTGCTATCGTTTCTGGACCCCTTTGCTCAGATGAGTGATGAAGGGTATCAGTTGTCGCAATCCCTGATTGCTTTCGGCTCCGGCGGCTTATACGGCATGGGGCTGGGACAGGGCAAGCAGAAATTTGCCTATCTGCCTTATCCGGAAAGCGATTTTATTTTCGCCATTGTAGGCGAGGATTTCGGCCTGATAGGGTGTCTTGCGGTGATCTTTTTGTTTGTGGCGTTTCTGTTTGCGGGGATGCGGATTGCCCTTCGGTGCGAAGATAAATACGGCTGTTTGCTGGCAGCCGGGATTGTGTGTATGATCTGCACCCAGGCCTTTATCAATATGGGCGTGGTGGTGGGCATTTTGCCCACAACCGGGCTGCCGCTGCCTTTCTTCAGCGCCGGTGGTACGTCCCTTTCCATTACCATGGCGGCGGTGGGCATTGTATTGAATGTGAGCCGGGCAGAAACCAGCCATCGGATGTAGCGCACCTTTTTTTCTCTTCTTCATAGTTTGGGAGAAGAAGGAAGGTGAGCTGACCATGGAAGGATTTTGGGTAAAAGGCGGCGAATGTATACGGGGCAGCATTTGTGTGGACAGTGCCAAGAATGCGGTACTGCCGATCCTGGCGGCAGCGATTCTGACCCAGGATGCTGTGCATATTGAACATTGCCCCGGCCTGATGGATGTGTACGCCATGGAAAGCATGCTGAAAATGCTTGGCTGCGCCTGCCGCTGGCAAGGGGATGAATTGACCATTGAAAGCAGCCGTTTGCATAACTGGGAAATGCCGGACGCCATATCCAAGCAGATCCGCTCTTCCATTTTCCTGTTGGGGCCCATTCTGGGCAGGCTGCGCAAGGCCACCGTTACCTATCCCGGCGGCTGCGAGATCGGCATCCGGCCCATTGACCTGCATCTGAAAGGTTTGCGGGCATTGGGTGTCAGAATTACGGATGGGGAAGGTATTCTCTACTGCGACGGCGGCGCCATGCACGCCGGGGATGTGTATCTGGATTACCCCAGCGTAGGGGCTACGGAAAATGTAATGATGGCGGCAGCACTGCTGAAAGGAACCACCTATATCCACAATGCGGCCCGAGAACCGGAAATTGAGGATCTGCAGCGGTTCATCAATGCCATGGGTGGCAAAATCCGGGGCGCCGGTACCCAGCTGATTGAAATTGAAGGGGTGCCAACGCTGCACGGTATTACATACCGGCCCATGCCGGACAGGATTGTAGCCGGCACCTTGCTTTGCGCCGCGGCCATAACCGGCGGCGAAGTAACGCTGAAACATGTGTGCCCCCGGGATCTGATTCCGGTGGAAGCCAAATTGACAGAAATGGGCTGCAGGATGTATGATGAAGAAAACAGCGTGCACCTGATTGCGCCCAAAACGCTTAAATCCTTCAGCACCCTGCAAACGCAGCCCCATCCCGGGTTCCCCACGGATATGCAGGCACAGATGATGGCTGTCAGCTGCCTGGCTAGGGGATGCGGCGTGATTGTGGAAAATGTGTTTGAAAGCCGCTTTGCCCATGTGAGCGATCTGAACCGGATGGGCGCCCGGATCCGGGTGAATGGCCGGGTGGCAGTGATCGAAGGCGTGCGGAAACTGCACGGTTGCCGGGTATGTGCCAGAGATTTGCGGGGCGGTGCGGCCCTGGTGCTGGCAGGCCTTGCAGCGGAAGGGGAAACTGTGATTGAAAATGCCCGGCTGATTGACCGGGGGTATGCTGCCCTGGAAAAAACCCTGACGGAACTGGGCGGACGGATACAAAGGATGACATTGAAAACGGATGGAGGGATTACATGACACAGCCATTGCCCCCGGATTTTGTCCCGTGGGAAGCGGAGGAAATAGCGCCGCCGCCCCGGCGTAAACTGAAACCGGGTATCAAAACGGCCCTTTTGTGCCTGGTGGTGCTGGCTGTGCTGGCCGTGTTTGTGTTTGGCAGCCTGTTCCGCATCAGAACCGTGACGATATACGGCAATGAAAGGTTTACGCCGGAGGAAGTGATGCAGCAGGCCGGTATTTCATACGGCATCAGCTATTTCACCGTGACGGACGAATATATAAGGGATCATATCGGCCAGAACCATTATTTCATTTACAATGGTATGGAAAAGCGGGTGCCCGGCATTCTGAACATCTATATCACAGAGCGGAAAGAACGGGCCAATGTGTATGTGATGGGGATCAATTACCTGCTGGACGAAGAAGGCATGGTGCTCAGGAAGAACACGGATGGCCTGCAGGAAGATCTGCCGGCAGTGACTGGTATGCAGACCCGCAGCGTGACGGAAGGAAAAATGATCATTCCCGGCAATGAAAACCAGCTGAAATCCTATCAGGCCATCATGACAGAATTGCTGGCTCAGGGCTATGCCGGGGAGATTGCCGAATTAAAAGTATCCGATCCGGAGAAACTGTATCTGTTGACCCGAAGCGGATATACCATCGAATTGGGGGACGGTGAAAACCTGCGTGCCAAGATCGGTACAGCCCGTGCAGTGGTGGAAAAACTGGAGGCTATGGGTTATGAAGGCGGTGTGATTGACGCTTCCGTCCCTGCGATTGCCACCTATACGCCTGCTGATCTGTAAATATGACGGAGAAAATGGAGCAATTTCTGAAAAAAGCCTGAAAAATTGCAAGTTTTTTTAGATTTTCACTTGCCAAATTATCACAAAAAGGTTACAATAAAGTGACCGAATAGATATTTTGTGCGTTCGGCTTTTCTGGCTGTGTGCTTGTAGCGCGTCAGGCCTGATGAACAGGGGATGATAATCATATGAAAACAACAGTAGCAGCAATGGACTTTGGCACCAGCAAGATTGTCGCATTGGTGGCCGAAACCAGCGGCCGTCAGCGCTGCGATATTATCGGCGCCGGCATTGCCACTTACGATGGTTTCCTGGAGGGCCAGTGGAATGCGCCGGATCAGCTGAACCAGGCTATTTCCGATGCTGTACAGAAGGCGGAAGAACAGAGCCACACCCGTATCCGCGAAATCAATGTGGGCGTGCCCGGTGCGTTTTCCACTGTGTATACCGTTGAAGCCAAGGTGGAACTGCAGGGCGCAGATCCCCGGGTGACGGAAAAGGATATTAACGAGCTTTTCAACCGTGCCACCAATCAGCTGGGCGATGTGCGCGGCAGCATTATTCACCGCAGCCCTGCCTGGTTTATTGTGGACGACAGCAAAAAAACGCTGGAACCCGTGGGTGTGCGCGGCTATGAATTGCGCGGCATGATCTCCTTTGTGGTGGCCGATCAGTTCTTTCTGGATGATATCACCGAGCGTTTCCGCAGCCTGGGCATCACAGTAAACGGCTGCTTCTCCACGCCCACCGGCCAGGCCATGCTGTTTGTACCCGATGAAGAGCGTGACCGTACGGCTGTGCTGGTGGATATGGGCTACCTGACCACCGAAGTGATGGTAGTGGAAGGTGATGCGCTGACCCACCTCAAGACCCTGCCCCTTGGCGGCGGTCTGATGGCGGCGGATCTGGCTTATGGTCTGGATATCACCCTGACGGAAGCAGAAAAAATCAAGCGCGCCTATATTTTCGGCCTGGCTGCCGGGCAGGAAAATTTCGATGCCAACGACCGGGAAGGCAATCCCAAAACCTTCAGCCGCGACGACGTGGAAAAGGTGCTGGAACCCCGGACCGAAGAAATCTGCGAAGCAGTGGAAGAAGCCATCAAAACCTGCGGTGTGCGGCTGAGCAACTGGAGCCCTGTGTATTTGACCGGCGGCGCCCTTTCCATCAACCGCGGCGGCAAGGATTTCCTGGCCGGCAAGCTGAATAAGCCAGTGCGGGATCTGCCTCGCAGGGCTGTGAAGCTTTCCAGCCCCGCTTACTCCAGCGCCCTGGGCTTGCTGGATCTGATCATCGATACCACGGCCAATGCACCGGCCGGCGGCGCCATGAGCGCATTCTTCCGGAATCTTTTTGGCGGTTAACCGTCTGAAATATTAAGACTAATTCATTTTAGGGGGATTTGGACATGCCTTTTGAAGTACAAGTGGATCAACCGTCCTTTGCCTCGATCAAAGTCGTCGGCTGCGGCGGTGGCGGTACCAATGCCGTGAATCGCATGGTGGAAGCCGGCCTGCAGGGCGTACAGTTCATCGCTGTGAACACGGACCGTCAGGCGCTGGCTCTTTCTCACGCGGATGTGAAAATTCAGATCGGCGAAAAGCTGACCAAGGGTCTGGGTGCCGGCGCTGTGCCGGATACCGGCCGCAAGGCTGCTGAAGAAAGCCGGGAAGAAATTGCTCAGGCCCTCAAGGGCGCGGACCTGGTGTTCGTTACCGCCGGTATGGGCGGCGGCACCGGTACCGGCGCTGCTCCCATTGTGGCTGAAATTGCCCGGGAAAACAATTGCCTCACCATCGCTGTGGTGACCAAGCCCTTTGCTTTTGAAGGCAAGCAGCGCATGAAGAATGCCGAAATCGGTATCAACGAACTCAAGCAGAACGTGGATACCCTGGTTGTGATCCCCAATGATCGCCTGCTGCAGGTAGTCAGCAAGGGCACCACCATGGTGGAAGCTTTCCGCATTGCGGATGATGTGCTCCGTCAGGGCATCCAGGGCATTTCCGACCTGATCGCTCTGCCCGCCATGATCAACCTGGACTTTGCCGACGTGAAGACCATCATGGAATCCGGCGGCATGGCGCACATGGGCATCGGCGTTGGCAAGGGCGAAACCCGTCTCATTGATGCCGCCAAGAATGCTATTGCCAGCCCCCTGCTGGAAACCAAGATCGACGGTGCCCGCGCTGTGCTGATCAATGTGACCGGCGGCAAGGACATGAGCATCATGGACATCAACGAAGCTGCTAACCTGGTGATGGAATCTGCTGATAGCGAAGCCAACATCATCTTCGGTGCCGGCATTGATGAATCCCTGGAAGACGAAGTGCGCATCACCGTGATCGCCACCGGCTTCGAAAAGACGCCTTTCCCCACCAAGGATCGTAAAAAGGCTCGCACTGCTACGCCCTATGGCGCTGCCGTGCCTTCCTATAACCCCTACGAAAATCGTCCCCGGGCGGATGTAAACGGCGAAGCGGCTCCCGGCTTTGAAGCGCCTGCTCCTGCCACTTATGAAGGCGACACCGCTTATTTCTCTGCCGGTGCCCGCCCCATGGCGCCTGTCGCTGCTCCTGCTCCCATGGCCGGTGGCTTCGTTCCCAATGCGTTCCAGCCCCAGCCTTTCCAGCCGCAGCCCTTCCAGCCCCAGCCTTTTGTGCCGGCTCAGCCCGTGCAGCAGCCCATTGAAGTTCAGCCTGCTGCCCCTGCTTATCAGGCTCCCGTGCAGGCCAATGCCAACACCCGGGATGATCTGGGCGTGCCCGCTTTCCTGCGCCGCGGTGACAAGAAATAATTGAACATTCAGGCAATATACAGTGATCAATGATTGCCTGTGAAGAACAAGGCTGTGCCAGAATGCTGGCGCAGCCTTGTTTGCTGTTATGTTTTCTGAAACGTGCAAAACGACAATTCAGTCCCATGATGGCTGTATTGATAAGATTTGCCTTGTTTTCGATTTTTCTTTGTGTTATGCTTTTTTGGAAAGAAGGGACGGAAATCATGGAAAAATGGACATGGAAGCAGCGATTGCCCATTAGCCTTGTGATGATAATCCTGGGAATAGTACCCATGTTTTTCTGGACTGGGTTGACTACCCCGGTTCTTTTGCGTGGGATTGCCTGCTTTTGCCTGCTGTTTGGCTTGGCAGGCGGTGCGCTTTATACCCTGCACGAGGCTGGCATGCTTGGCGTTGTGGCAGGCTATTGTCTGTCCGTTGTGCTGATTCCTTTTCCGCGCGCGCCTGAGATAACGGAGATGACGGCTGTACTGTGCCTGGCTGGTGGCATTGCGTTGCTGCTTTGGATGAATCATTATCTGAAAAAACAACAAAAAGAAAAACGTAAATATAGAAAAAGCTCTGTCCAGCCAAGGAAATGCTATACATCCGTGAAAGGCAGCCCCAAAGCACTTCTTTCCTCAAAGGCTGCTGCGGTTCAAAGATACATGGGCTATTTACAATGCGGTGTTTTCTTCTCGGGGATACTGTGCTTTATTCTGTCTGTGTTGAAAGTACGTCAGGAAGCTCTTTTGCTGGCACTGATCACCATGGTATTGGCTGCTGCGTGGGGGGTGATGCAATTGCTGATTCTGCCCGAATTGCTCACGCTTCCTTCCAAGAAACGCTATTGTGCTCATCCCCTGCGCCTTGATCCTGCTTTGCAGCTGATATTTGGCATTGCAATCACTGCGCTTGTGCTGATGAATGCTGCCGGGCAAATCATTTTTCGTTGGGAAATGTTGCTGATTCCCGGTGCATTTGCTCTGGCAGCAGGTATTTGCGCCTTTGTGCGCAGCCGGAAAATCATGAAGCTTCGTATCGGAACAGCTTGCATGACTGTGTTTTTTGCGTTGATTGTGGGCGGCTTGGGAATGATGGCGGCGAATTATGTTTTGCCTGCCCGGCATACCGATTATGTGGCACAAATCACAGGGAAATATAAAACCGGCGGAAAAACCACCAGCTATCGTTTGAAATGTGATTCTCCTGCAGGAGAAATTCGCATGGAGGTAAGCCGTAAACGTTATGACCAGCAACAAGTGGGCGATCAGATACAAATCCGTGAATATGAAGGGGCCATGTTTATGTCATGGCGTTCTCTGATTGTGAATCAAGAGAAATGAGCGGTTTTTGAGGCGCATATGTGTGCAGACAGATGGAGGAAGGAAAATATAAATATGGATTTATGGATACATAACGATCCCTGTATTCGAAGAGCGGTGATGCAAACGCCTCTGGGGTATTTGCGGATAGAGGCGGAAAATGACGCCATTACCCGGGTGGATTTTGTGGAAGAGGCGACGGAAATGCTGCCGGAAGATGCGCTTTTGAAAAAGACGATTGCCCAGCTGAAGGAGTATTTTGCTGGAAGCAGAACAGCATTTGATGTTCCCCTGCAGCCCCGTGGTACCGCCTTTCAGCAGGCGGCATGGCGAGCGCTGCAGAGCATTCCCTATGGCGAAACCATCACCTATGGGGAAGAAGCTGCACGCATGGGCGACAAAAAAGCAGCCCGGGCTGTTGGAGGGGCCAATCGACGGAATCCTATTGCCATTATCATCCCCTGCCATCGGGTTGTGGCAGCGAACGGAGTGGGCGGCTATGCCTCGGGCATTGACAGGAAATGCTTTTTGTTGGAGCTGGAGAAACAGAATAAAAAAAGAGCTGCGTCAGATTGATGCAGCTCTTGTGATTATGTGGCAAAACGCAATGGCAGATGGAGAGGATATAGTGCAGCTTCTGTTCGGCGTTGGCCTGCACAGCGGTTCCTGCTCCTGCTTCGTTTTTGAAACGATCTTATGCCCGGGTGAAGCGGATCATGTTCCAGCTCATGGGCTGCAAAATGGCGGTAAGTATGCCGTTTTCGCAGGTGGTGTCTGTGATAGCTACGGGCTGGAGCACATTCGGGTTTTCGTAATCATTGCAGGCGTTGGGATCGGCAGAATACAGGGCGGCATGTTCAGCGAATTTGTAGCCGGAGAAGGCACGTACATCCAGCGTCAGTTCGTGTACATCAGAAGGATCCGCATTGATGACAAAGAGGGTCATTTCGCCCTTTTCTTCGTTCAGGGCAGCGGCGGACTGGATGTACTGCACCTTTTCAAAGCCGCCGTACTGGTTCATATCGTCAATGGCGTAGGGTTCCACGTCGTAGGTTTCGCAATCCACCACCGTTTGCAGGGAAGTGCCCTGACCAAAGCGCATCAGCTGGGTCATGGGGTAGTAGGCGGCGGACTTCCATGCATGTTCCCGGCTGGTGGCGCACAGCTGGTGCAGGCCGCTGGTGGCACAGCCGATTTTGATGCGGTCCGCATGGCGAAGCAGGGTGAGGGTGATGGAAGCGGCGGCCAGGGTGCGGGGCATTTCGCCGGATTTTTTGAACATACGCCGGGTGGACCAGTCGTCCGGGTCATGGCGCACATATGTACGGTTGGGGTCAAAGGAATAGAAATTCAGATCGTGCTGACGGCCGCCCACGCCCAGGTGCACACCATTGGCCGGGCGATAGGAAGCGGCGTATTCGTCAAAGGAGATCAGCATCTTCTTTTTGACACGCTTGTGGGTCTGAATATAGTCGCACAGGCCGATTTCCGTGCGGATGTAATCTTCGAAAGACTGATAGGCTGCCAGCAAACCGCCCACATGATCGATGGGGGCGGAATGGTAATGATGCATGGAAATGTAATCCACCGTTTCGTAGCACTGTTCCAGCACCTGCCGATCCCAATCCGGATAATGGTTCAGATGGGGAGAGGAGGAAACACAGGCCACGGTTTCGATGGTGGGATCCACCCACTTCATCACTTTGGACGTTTCGTGGGCCAGCACGCCGTAAGCGCGAGGATCCTTCTGGTAGGAAGCGATCTGCCAGGGACCGTCCATTTCGTTGCCCAGATACCAGGTTTTTACTTTGTAAGGCTTTTCATGGCCGTTCTGTTTGCGAAGATCCGACCAGTAGGTGCCGCCTTCAAAATTGGTGTATTCCACAATGTCCATGGCATCCTGCAAAGTGCCGGTGCCAAGGTTCACGGTATAGAGGGCTTCGGCACCGCATTTTTCCGCCCACTGCAGGTATTCATCGTGCCCCACATCGTTGGGGATATATTGGAACCAGGCGGTGTCCAGATGGGCTTTACGGTCCTGCATGGGGCCGATGGAATCTTTCCAGTTCCAGCCGGAAACGAAATTGCCGCCGGGCATGCGTACGCAGGGGAGACCGGCTTCTTTCAGGCCTTGAATAAAATCCTGACGGAAGCCCTGTTCATCCGCGGTGGGGTGCTTGGGGTTATACATGCTGCCGTTGACCATGGAACCGATGGGCTCCAGAAAGGCACCATAGAGGCGAGGAGAAATTTCACCGATTTTGTAAGAAGGGTGCAGGGTGATTCTGGCTTTTTTCACGGGAATGCCTCCTTCCGCTTATTCAAAGATCACCGATTTCAGCATGGGATTTCCGCCGCCCAGGAAGGTGATGTACAGGGGATGCTTGCCCTTGGGCAGCTGAATGGGGGCGGAGAAGGCTGTCCAGATATTGGTGTTGTGCAGGGGGATTTCCGCCAACACTTCGCCGTATTTTTCGGTTTTGATCTGGAATTTGCCGCCGTAGGCATAGCCGCGCACCATGAGGGTGATTTTGTTTACGTCTTCAAAATCGAAATACTTGAAGCCGATGGTGGTGCCGTCGTGAATCTGGGCAATATGGCCGGGAATTTCGTCGCCGTCCTTGCCGTCCTGGGTCACATAAGCGTGGCCGGGAGCACCGGACATGAACTGCCGTTTTTCATCAAAAATATGGCAGGCGATGTAAGCCGGGTATTCCCCCTTGCCGGGCAGCGGGCCGCCGTTGGGGCCACAGGAGGTCATTTCCACCTGAGGAATGGAACCGTCCGGGAGGATCTCAATGGGTTCCAGGCAGCCCTGGCGGCTGTACCAGGTGCCGTTGGTCTGGCGGTGATAGAAGATGTACCATTGGCCATTGATTTCCACGATGCTGCCGTGGTTATTGCCGCCGTAGGCTTTGGGCAGGGTGGGTTCATCGCCGATGTGCAGATCGCAGTTGGAAACAATGACGCCGCCGTATTGGAAACCTTCCCGGGGGCTCTTGCTGGTGGCATAGCAAAGTTCATGCATGGGGGTGGAGGAATAGACGAAGTAATAGGTATCGCCATGCTTACGGATGGAGGGGGCTTCGAAGAAGGCATGACCTTCAAAACCGGTGCCGCCCGCATATTCCACGCCGGGGGCCACAAAGCGCATATCGCCCCTGATGGTAAGCATATCCTTTTCCAGTTCCACCATCATGGCGCCGTGGCGGCTCTTATCTCCCCGGCCGCAGAAGCCGGTGTAGAGATAGGTGGTATCGCCTTCGGTGAGCACGCCGGGGTCAAACTGAGGTTCGTCGCCTGCTTTGCGGCCATAAAGGGTGCCGTCCGGATAATGCACATGGCCATGGAACTGATACCGGCCGGCAGGCGTATCGCACACGGCAACCGCCACGATATCCAGATGATCCAGCACATAATACAGATAATACCGTCCGTCAGGACCCACGGTAACGTCGGGAGCATAGAGGCACATGGAGCCGTCCTTGTTCATGGGGTCTTCGTTCCGGGGGTAGATGACGCCTTCGTAGCGCCAGTCGGCCAGGTTGTCCACCGGGGCGGACCAGCACACATAATCGCCCATGCAGAACACATAGCCGTTGAAGAAATCGTGGGAGCCGTAAATGTACACACGGTCGCCAAAGACATAGGGTTCGCCGTCGGGAATGTATTCCCAGGAGGGCAGATAAGGATTGAAGCCAAGCTTTTTCATAGCAGAAACGTCCTTTCTTCCGGGATGGAAAGCATTTGGGTTTGTGGGACAATTTATATCAGGATCCATTGATTCTATTGTACGGAAATCAGCGGCATTTTTCAATAGAAAACAGCAAAAAACCATGGAAGAAACGATGGATATAAGTGGACAAAATGATCCTGAAAAAAGCCCGGAGCAGCATGTGCCCGGGCATAAGGGTTATGATATTTTGCGGAAGCAATAGAGCAGGGTTTTGAAATCGCCGCGCATGTAGGGCAGAGGCAGGCCCATGCCCATCAGCGCTGCACCGGAACAGGTGAGGTTGTGGGCTTCGTCATGATACACTGCATCTTCTTCCAGGCCGGTAAGGCGGATGGACTGGGGCGGCTGATTGGCAGCAGCCTGATGATGATAGATGCAGACGATGATCCGTTCCTGATCCGTAAACTGCCAGGCAGCGCTGCCGCCGTTCGTCATGGGATTGGAAAGACGGGCATAAGTACCCTGCTGCATGGTGCCGCGCAGTTCCTTCACCATGGCTACGGCTTCTTTGGCGCACTGCAAATCTTCGTCTGACAGCTTGTTCAAATCCAGCTCAAAGCCGAAATTGCCGCCCATGGCCACATGGCAGCGGGTGAGGAAAGGGGTGGAGCGGCCGGTCTGATGATTGGGCACGGCGCTTACATGAGCGCCCATGCTGCTGCAGGGATAGAGGAGGGAGGTGCCATACTGGATTTTGACGCGTTCGGCAGCATCGGTATCATCGCTGGTCCAGGTCTGGGGCATGAAGCACAAAATGCCGCAGTCAAAGCGGCCGCCGCCGCCGGAGCAGCTTTCAAACAGCACCCGGGGGAAACGGGCGGTGATTTCACCCAACACCCGATACAGCCCCAGCATATACCGGTGCTGGGTTTCCATCTTCTGCCTGGGCGGCAGCACACAGCTGAAGCCTTCCGTCATATTGCGGTTCATATCCCATTTCACATAGGAAATGGGGGCGGAGCGCAGCACGGCGGATACGCTTTCAATGATGTAATCCTGCACTTCTTTTCGGGACAGATCCAGAATCAATTGCTGCCGTGCCTGGGTGCGTTCCCGACCGGGAACATGCAGGCACCAGTCGGGGTGGGCGCGATAAAGATCGCTGTCCGGGGAGACCATTTCCGGTTCAAACCATAGGCCGCACATCATGCCAAGGCTTTCAATCCGCTCAGCCAGCTTTTTCAAGCCGCCTTCAACTTTATTTTCGTTGACGACCCAGTCGCCCAGAGAGCAATTATCGGTATTTCGTTTGCCAAACCAGCCATCATCGATGACAAATAGCTCGCAGCCGATCTCTGCGCCTTTTTTCGCAATATTGTACAGCTTTTCGGCATTGAAATCGAAATAAGTGGCTTCCCAGTTATTGATGAGCACGGGCCGGGGACGATCCCGCCAATAGCCCCGGCAGATATGCCGGCGGATGAAGGGGTGGGAAAGGGCGGAAAGGCCGTTGAGGCCGTCCTTGGTGTACATCAAAAGGGCTTCCGGGCCCTGGAAGGTTTCGCCGGGATTCAGCTGCCAGGAAAATACATCCGGGCAAAAACCCATCATCATGGTGGGAGCCAGGTCCATCCCCACGTCGGCGGAGGCGGAAAAGCTGCCGGAATAGACGTGAGTCATGGCGTATACTTCGCCGGAAAATTCCGTGGTTTCCGGTTTTACCAGCGCCAGGAAGGGGTTGTTTTCGTGGCCGGATGCACCCCGGCGGCTCTGGATGGTGAAGTGGCCCATGGGCAGGGGCGTACGCATGGCCTGGCGTTCCTTGGCCCAGCCGCCCTTGAGGTGAATCGCTTCGTATTGATCATAAGGCAGGCAGACGGCTGTCTGCAGATCTTTCAGCGTTACGGCATCCGGACCGTTATTGATCACACGCATGCTGCGGGCCAAAACATCCAGATCCCGGAAGACGGTGTAGGAAAGCACCACCTGAATGTTCAGAAACGTATCAGCCAGGGTGATTTCCAGGGTCTGGGCTTCTTCTTCCGTTTCGGTATAAGAGGAAGGAAGGCCGGCAAGGGCTTTTTTGCCGGAAAAGATGATATGGCTTTCATAGCGAAGGGAAAGCACGTCGTCCCCCTGGCTGTTCACAATGTCTAGCGCCCGGCGGCCGAAATATCCCTTTTCCTGAGTGGGTACTTCCCGGGGACGACGATTGAAAGGAAGGTCAAAAGAGGCTGCTTCTCCGGCCAGAGTAAACAGGCAGTCTCCGTCGCAGGAGGGCAGCCGGCTGCCCCAGTACATGTGCATCAGAACACCGTCCACAATCTTCATCTGATAGCTGAAACGGTTTCCCTGCAGATGGAAAACCTGTTTCTGTTCATCGAAATAAATCAAAAAGATCACCTCATCGTTTGTTTTGCAATTGATTATGTACATTCGCTTTGGAAGGGCCAATTCCTGCCGGGAGAAGAAAAAAGCTGCCTTGCGGCAGCTTGGAGCGTATTAGATGCATTAATTGACAGGGGTCAACGTGAAAACTACGGAGAGTTCCATGCTCGATTTGGAGAAGGAGGAAGTGCAGGTGATGAGCACATGACCGAGGGTGAGGCTTTCTGTGTAAATATCAGCATTTTTCGTGAAATCAAGCTTGCTTGTGGCATTAGCCATCATCGTTTGTATATCGGCAGTGTACTGAGCGATAACGGTGCCGTCAAAAAGGGAAGCGGGATCCTCAATAAAGGCAGCTGAGGTGTAGGCACAGTTCAGCGCAACACCCATGCCATAGCCTTTGTCATAAGCGTCGCTGATATTGGATGCGGTCATGTCGAACGCCATTTCCATGGAAATGCTGGTTACCTTGCCGTCTTGGGAAGTGTCAATAATTTCGGGAGACTTGGGAAAAGTGCCAACGCGGGTATTGGCATCTTTATCCACCCAAACAGTTGTTTGATTCATGGATGCGTTCATCAAAATATCAAATGTGCTGCAATAAAGCAGTGCATCCCATTCAAAGGAAGAAGCAGCCAAAGCGGGCATGGCAGTGCACAGGCCAAGAACAAGGATCAGCATCAAGGTGGTAAACTTTTTCATAAATTGAGACTCCTTTCTCAATGTGTATTATTTGTAACATTCGACATGCATGCAGAATATCCTGTCGGAAAACAAAAAAGCTGCCTTGCGGCAGCTTGATTGGTTTAT
>JAFSGG010000072.1 GCA_017434775.1 Clostridia bacterium | reverse complement strand
TCCGTCTGGGGGCCGGCGCCTTCGTGGGCGGCTAAGAAACGGCTCTGATGCGCTCCATCGAAGGCAAGCGCGGCGAACCCACGCCCCGTCCTCCGTTCCCGGCTGTGAAGGGCCTGTTCGCCAAGCCCACCATGCTCAACAACGTGGAAACCTATGCCAACGTGCCCCAGATCATCCTCAAGGGCGCTGACTGGTTCTGCGAAATGGGCACCGAAAAGAGCAAGGGCACCAAGGTGTTCGCTCTGGGCGGCAAGATCAACAATACGGGTCTTGTGGAAGTGCCCATGGGCACGCCCCTGCGCACCATCATTTATGATATCGGCGGCGGCATTCCCAACGGCAAGGCTTTCAAGGCCGTGCAGACCGGCGGTCCCTCCGGTGGCTGCCTGCCCGCAGAACTGCTGGATACCCCCGTGGATTATGACAACCTGATCGCTGCCGGCTCCATGATGGGCTCCGGTGGTATGATCGTTATGGACGAAGACAACTGCATGGTTGACATCGCCCGTTTCTTCCTGGACTTCACCGTGGATGAAAGCTGCGGTAAGTGCGCTCCCTGCCGCATTGGTACCCGCCGTATGCTGGAAATCCTGGAACGCATCGTAGAAGGCAAGGGCGAAGAAGGGGACATCGAAAAGCTGGAAAACCTGGCCAACACCATCAAGGCTACCGCTCTGTGCGGCCTGGGCCAGACTGCTCCCAACCCTGTTCTGTCCACCCTCAAGTTCTTCCGTCATGAATACGAAGCCCACATCAAGGAAAAGAAGTGCCCCGCACATCACTGCCAGAAGCTGCTGCAGTATGTGATCACCGACAAGTGCCGCGGCTGCACCCTGTGCTCCAAGATCTGCCCCGCCGGCGCGATCACCGGCAGCGTGAAGGAAATGCACCACATCGATACGGCCAAGTGCCTCAAGTGCGGTGCCTGCATCGAAAAGTGCCGCTTTGGCGCCATCGTGAAGATCTGATACGTGCAAGGAGGAAAATGAAATGGAAAACTTCATTACCCTTACGATTGACGGCGTAAAGGTTGAGGTGCCCGCCGGCACGACCGTTCTGGAGGCTGCCAAAAAGGCTGGTATCAATATCCCTACGCTGTGCTATTTGAAGGACGTTAACGCCATCGGCGCCTGCCGTATGTGTGTTGTCAATGCCGGCGGCCGCGGCCTGCAGGCTGCCTGCGTTCTGCCCGCTACCGATGGCATGAACGTAAAGACCAATACCCCCGAAATCCGGGCTTACCGCAAGACGCTGCTTGAACTGGTTCTTTCCAACCATGACAAGAAGTGCCTGACCTGCCCCCGTTCCACCAACTGCGAACTGCAGCAGCTGTGCCGGGATCTGGGCGTGGAAAACGGCGATGCTTTTGCCGGTGCCCAGAACGAATATGCTATCGACGATGCTTCTCCCTCCATCGTGCGTGACAACAACAAGTGCATTCTGTGCCGTCGTTGCGTTGCCACCTGCGATAAGATCCAGAATGTGGGCGTGATCGGCGCTGTGAACCGTGGCTTCGTCACCTCCATCGAATCCCCCTGGAACCTGAAGCTCAATGATATGGCCTGCATCAACTGCGGCCAGTGCATCACCGCTTGCCCCGTTGGCGCTCTGTACGAAAAGGACAGCACCAAGAAGGTGTGGGAACTGATCAACGACACCACCAAGCATGTGGTTGTGCAGCCCGCTCCCGCCGTACGCGCCGCTCTGGGCGAAGAATTCGGCTATCCCATGGGCACTTCCGTCACCGGCAAGATGGTGGCTGCTCTGCGCCGTATGGGCTTTGACAAGGTATTTGATACCGATTTCGCTGCTGACCTGACCATCATGGAAGAAGGCACCGAACTGGTTAAGCGCGTGACCGAAGGCGGCGTGCTGCCCATGATCACCAGCTGCTCTCCCGGCTGGATCAAGTTCTGCGAAACCTACTATCCCGAATTCATTCCCAACCTGTCCAGCTGCAAGAGCCCCCACGAAATGCTGGGTGCCGTGACCAAGAGCTATTACGCCGAAAAGGCTGGCATTGATCCCAAGGACATCAAGGTTGTGTCTGTAATGCCCTGCACTGCCAAGAAGTTCGAAGCCGCCCGTGAAGAACTGGCTGCCACCGGTTATCCGGATGTGGACGAAGTCATCACCACCCGTGAACTGGCCCACATGATCAAGGAAGCCGGTATCGACTTCAACATGCTGCCCGACGAAGATTTCGACGACCTGCTGGGCGAATCCACCGGCGCTGGCGTTATCTTCGGTGCTACCGGCGGCGTTATGGAAGCTGCTCTGCGTACCGCTTACAACCTGATTACCGGCGATGAACTGGACAACGTTGATTTCGACGCCGTCCGCGGCACCGAAGGCATCAAGGAAGCCACCGTGAAGGTGGGCGACCTGGATGTGAGCGTGGCTGTGGCCCATGGCACCGGCAACGCCAGCAAGCTGCTGGATATGATCAAGTCCGGCGAAAAGAATTACACCTTCATCGAAGTCATGGGCTGCCCCGGCGGCTGCGTGACGGGCGGCGGCCAGCCCATCGTGTCTGCTCAGACCAAGCTGACCTGCGATCCCAAGGTGGAACGCGCCAAGGCTCTGTACGGCGAAGATGCCGGCAAGGCCAAGCGCAAGAGCCACGAAAACGAACAGGTGAAGAAGCTGTATGCTGATTACCTGGGCACTCCCAACAGCCACAAGGCTCATGAACTGCTGCATACCCACTACATCAAGCGGGAAAAGTACAGCAAGTAATTGCATAAAAATGAGATGCCGAGCGTATGCCCGGCATCTTTTTTATGTGATTAAAACGTGGTTAAATATAAGCAAATAATTAAAAAGCAAAAAGAGATAAAAGTCTGAAAATGTGCATGATATATAGAAAAATGCTATTGATTTATCAGATTAAACGAACTATAATAGAAATATGAAAAAAGGAGGATGCGGCGATGTTTGCAAATGAAATGAAAACTCACCTGACGGAAAAAATTCTGCCTTTCTGGATGAATTTGAAAGACGATGATTTCGGCGGTTATTATGGTTTGGTCAAAGAAGACCTGACATTAAAAAAAGACGCCATGAAGGGCTGCATTCTCAACAGCCGGATTTTGTGGACATTTTCCACGGCTGCACGCATTCTGAAAGATGAAAGATACCTTCCTTATGCCAAACAAGCCTTTGACTTTATGGAAAAATTTATGGATAAGGAACGGGGCGGCGTGATCTGGTCGGTAACTTTCGATGGAAAGCCCATCGATACTACCAAGCACACCTATTGCCAGGCGTTTGCCGTATACGGATTGGCAGCCTATTACCGTGCAACGGGAGAAAAGAAAGCGCTGGATCGTGCGATGGACCTGTATCGGGTGATTGAAGATAAATGCCGGGATGAAGGCGGCTATGGCGAAGCGTTCCAGATTGATTTCAGCCCCGAAAGCAACGAAAAGCTGTCGGAAAACGGAGTGATGGCCAGCCGCACCATGAATACCCTTTTGCATGTGCTGGAAGCCTATGCGGAACTGTACCGTGCCGGCGGCGATGAAACGGTGAAGAAGGCGGCGCAGGATGCGCTGGAATGCTTCCTGAAGGTGATGTACAATAAAGACCTGCGCCGGTTGGAAGTATTCTATGATGCGGATTTCAACAGCATTATTAATCTGCAGTCCTACGGCCACGATGTGGAAGCCAGCTGGCTGATGTGGGATGCGGTGGAAGCCGTGATTCCGGAAAATGAACAGACAGAATACAAGGCCATGTGCCTGGATCTTTTGAACAGTGTGCTGGAACGTGCCATGACGGACAAAGGTTTCCACAACGAATGCGAAAAAGGCATTGTGGATGAAAAGCGCGTCTGGTGGGTGCAGGCGGAAGCGGTGCTTGGCTTTGAAAATGGCTGGAAGCTTACTGGTGACGAAAAGTACAAGGAAAACCTGAAAAAGGTTTGGCAGTTTATTCAGGACGTGACCATTGATCATCGTGAAGGCGGCGAATGGTTTGCTTATACCACGGTGGAAGGCAAGCCGCTTGGCAAGCCCATGGTGGATGAATGGAAATGTCCCTATCATAACGGGCGCATGTGCCTGCGGATTGCGGAAAGAAACCTGTAAAAACAAGAGGGAGAGCGGCGAAACGCTTTCCCTCTTTCGTTTTATAGAATATTATGTTCCTTCAGGATGCGAAGCGCATCGGATTTGCAAGCCTGGTTTCCGCAGACCATGCCGCAGGCGTTGTCGTAATAGGGGACGGCATGACCGATGGATTGATAAAAACCACCGGCTTCCTGCACAATCAGACTGCCGGCCGCCACGTCCCAGGGGCGAAGACGGAGTTCGAAAAAGATATCCGCACGGCCGCAGGCTACATCGCAAAGATCCACACAGGCGCTGCCGGTACGGCGCAGATCGCCTCCCTGCAAAAGAAAATCCAGTGCACAGGTCATTGTCTGTTTGGCCAATTCCGCATCGTAGGGGGACGTGCCGAAAGCAGTGACGCACTTTTCAAAAGGGGTATCCGATACGTGGATGGGCTTGCCGTTCAGAAAGGCTCCCTTGTCTTTCTCGGCAATAAACATTTCGTTGGCATAGGGATTATAGACAGCTGCCAGAACCGGCTGTTTGTTCACAAGATATGCAATGGAAATAGCGGATTGGCGGCGGTTTCGCATGAAATTGATGGTGCCGTCAATGGGATCAATAACGAAGGTAGGGGCATCGGTCAGTGCGGCATTTTCCTGTTCTTCGGAAAAGAAAAATGCATCCGGTGCAAGCCTTGAAAGTTCTTTTTTCAGAAATTCCTGCACCGCCACATCGGTATCGGTAACGAAATTGAAATGGCCCTCTTTCTGATGAATGGCGGCATTCTGGGCGTCAAGCATCATCCGGCCTGCAATGCGCATAATGGACTGAAGTGAACAAAGCATACAAACATCCCTCGATTTAGAAAATTACGAAAAGATTATATCACCAATGGGTGGCGAAATCAATGAAATGTGATATAATGATATACGTGAAAGGATGGGTATGCAAGTGGCGGATAAAGAAATGAATCAAGCGGAAATTCTATCTTCCCGCAGTGTTCAACGGGATTTTCGGAAGGAAATCTGGCGCAAGTTTATTGCGGCTGTGAAAAATTACGGGTTGATTAAGCCGGGGGATCATGTGGCGGTGTGCATTTCCGGCGGCAAGGATTCCATGCTGCTGGCTACCTGCATGCGGGAAATGGCCAAATACAGCGACGTGCCATTCCAGGTATCCTATCTTTCCATGGATCCGGGGTACACAAAGGAAAACCGGGAAAAGATGATCCGCAATGCGGAAAAGCTGGGGTTTGAACTGAATATATTTGACAGCCCAATTTTTGAAGCGCTGGCTACCCTGAACAGGGGGTATTGCCATGTATGTGCTTCCATGCGCAGGGGATATTTATATAAAGAAGCAAAAAAACTGGGCTGCAATAAGATTGCTCTGGGGCATCACATGGATGATGCAGTGGAAACGATTCTGCTATCACTTTTCTATGGCGGTGAATATAAAACGATGATGCCGAAACTCAAAAGCAAGAATTTTGAAGGCATGGAATTAATTCGCCCTTTGTATCTTGTAAGAGAAAAAGACATCATCGCCTGGCAGGAGCATATGGGGCTGGATACCCTGCGTTGTGCATGCCAGGTGACCCAGAGTGAAGATGGCGGAAAAAGAAAAAAGGTGAAAGAATTGCTGAAAAATCTGGAAGAAGAAACCCCTGGGCTTTTCGGCAATATCTTCCACAGCATTGAGCATGTGAACCTGCAAACCATCCTGGGATATCAGGAAAGGACGGATGCGCCCATTATCCGGGTGACGGATGGCGAAGCTTGCCGGGAAGAAGACGAAATATAAAAAAATGTGGCACAAATGAAGAAATGGTGCTATAATATAATTTGAGCAATTCCGCCTGCAAATGACGGAAAATGTACTGAAAGAAAGCGACAATATTGTTCTTTCAGGAGGATGGAAGCCCATGAAGCAGGATGCATTCAGAAATTATCGCGGCACATACATCCGGGTGGATCTGGATGCCATTGCCCATAATACAAAAGTATTGAAGGAAAACACGGCAAAAGACCGGCTGATGCTGGCTGTGGTGAAAGCCAACGCCTATGGCCACGGGCTGGTACAGGTGGCTAAGGTGGCGCTGGAAAACGGCGCGGATTATCTGGGCGTAGCCATTCCCGAAGAAGGCGAGCAGCTGCGCAATGCCGGTATCAACGCCCCCATTCTGGTGCTTGGCGGCGTGAATGAAAGAGGCGCTGAGGGCAGCGTGCGTAACGACCTGATCCAGACGGTGTTTGACGTAAACCGTGTGTATCAGCTGGAAAAAGCGGCAGCTGACCAGAACAAAAAGGTATCGGTTCACCTGAAGATTGATACCGGCATGGGACGTATCGGTGTCAGAAACAGGGAAGAAGTGGATGCCCTGCTGAAAGCGGTGAATGATTGCCCCCATGTGCAGCTGACCGGTGCATTTACCCATTTTGCCAATGCTGACAATGAAGAAGATACCTACACCCGGCGGCAGAAGGAAATATTTGATGAACTGACGGCCGGGCTGCCCAAAGAAATTGTTCTGCATGCAGCGGCAAGCTCTGCAGCGGCAAGGTATCCCGAAACCAGGTATGATATGGTGCGGCAGGGGATTGCGCTGTATGGCTGCCGGGCCGGCAGCAGCACATTGCCGGTGAAACCGGCCCTTTCCTGGCATACGGAAATTGTATATGTGAAGAAGATGAATGCCGGTGAATCCATCAGTTACGGCTGCACCTATACCACAAAAAAGGAAACGGTGATCGCAACGTTACCGGTGGGGTATGGGGATGGCTATTCCAGGATCCTGTCCGGAAAAGCCTGTGTGCTGATCGGCGGAAAGCGCTGCCCTGTAGTGGGTCGCGTCTGTATGGATCAGATCATGGTGGATGTGACCGGACTGGAAGAAAACGAAACATCCATTGGTGCACCGGTGGTGCTGCTGGGCCGCCAGGGCAACGAACAGATTACTGCCGACGAAATGGCCGGATGGGCCAATACCATCAGTTATGAAATGCTGATGGCCGCCACAGCCCGTGTTCCTGTCATTTATGCCCCTGAGCAGAAATAAAGGAGAAAGAACCATGGCAAACAAAAAAAACAAAAAGCCGTTGCTTTTCAAGCCTTACTATAAAGGCTGCCTGTGGACCGGCGGTGATATGATCAAGCAGGGATTGAAAGTGTTTTGCTATTTCCTGTTCTTTTGTATTATGTATGCCATTGTGGGGTCCACCTTATCTTTTGATTCCTTTGTGCTGCGGCTGATCTGCAATGGTCTTGTGCTGTTCATCTGCGCCAGCGTAATTTTCAATAAGGGGCTGGTGCAGGGCGAAGACGACGTGGGTCTGGGTGAAATTGTGTATGCCCGGCTGGATGAGGGCAAGCCCGTGGAAGAAATGGAGAAAAAGAAGAGCTACCGTTCCCTGCGCGGCTGGCTGGTTTTCCTGCTGGCGATTGTGCCTGTGCTGGCTGTGACACTGCCGGGCGCCATTTATGCGGAACGGGAAATGTATGTGAGCCAGCCCACCCCGTCCTGGGTTCAATCCTTTGAATCGCAGGATGAAATCTATCAGCCTTTGCTGCACCAGACGATGCGTGAGAGCGCAACAGGCATGGATGTGCTGCGGCTGATTTCCAGATTGCTGATTCTGCCGTATGTGGGCATATTCACAACGGAAAATAAGGATACACTGCTTATGCTGGAACAGCTGGCACCGCTGCTTGCCATTCTGCCCGGTATTGCATACCCCATTGGCTATATGATGGGGCCGTATGCCAGGGCCAGGGTGCATGGAGATATTGCCGCAAACAAGAGACGGCAAAAGCGCCGCCAGAAGAAGCAAAACGCCATGAAGAATCAGCGCAAGAATCCTGTTCAAGAAAAGAAGAATGAGTTGATCTGATGCGTATCATTGCCGGAGAAAAAAAGTCAAGAAGAATCGAGGCGCCGGAAGGAACGGATACCCGGCCGACTGCGGACAGAATCAAGGAAGCCCTTTTCAGCATTTTACAGCGCAGGCTGTATGATGCCAGTGTGCTGGACTTGTATGCCGGCAGCGGTGCGCTTTCTCTGGAAGCCCTCAGCCGTGGGGCAGCATCTGCCCAGCTGGTGGACAAGAATTTCAAAGCCTGCAAAGTGATTCGGCAGAACATTCAAAGCCTTGGCTATGAAGAGAAAGCCCAGCTGATGAACACGGAAGATGCAAAAGCAGTGGAAATGATGGAGGGGCAGGGAAGGACGTTTGACCTGATCTTTCTGGACCCTCCATACCGGATGAACATGACGGATATGATGGGAAGGCTTGAAAAGAAATTGCTTGCGGAAGACGGCATGATCGTCTGCGAGCACGACAGGAACACGCCGCCCGATACGCCGCCAAACCTGATTTTGCAGGACCGAAGGGAATATGGCAATACCGGTATTTCCTTTTTTGTCAGACAGGAGGAATGATATGAGCAAAAGAATTTGTATGTTCCCGGGCAGTTTTGACCCGGTAACCAATGGACATATGGATATCATCCGCCGTGCTGCCAGGCTTTTTGATGAAGTAATTGTGGCTGTGATGCATAACCCGGAAAAGAAAGGCTGCTTCCCCTGGAAAATGCGGGTGGAAATGCTGGAAAAAGCTTGCAGAGATATCAAAAATGTTCGGGTGGCTTCCTCAACGGGTCTGACAGCTGTATTTGCAAAAGAGATGGGGGCTTGCGTTCTGGTGCGCGGCGTGCGCAATCAGCTGGATCTGGAAAGCGAGAACGATATGGCCCATATCAATGGCATGCTGGTTGAGGAAATGGAAACCGTCTACCTGCCGGCCTCGCTTGAAAAAAGCAATATCAGCTCTACCTACGTACGGCAGCTGGCGTCCTTCGGCGCCGATATTACACCATTTGTACCAATGGAAGTGCGGGATGATATCATCCGTGCTTTCCAGAAATAAAAGAGATTTTTGAAGGGGGAAACGAATATGTCTATCGATACCAGACTGCACACCTTTGACACCATTGACCGGATCAACCTGGCTGTCAGCAACGCCCGCAATATTCCGCTGACCAGCAAGATTGCAGTGGATAAGGAAGAAATTGTGCGGCTTTTGCAGATGCTGGAACAGAGCATTCCCAACGATCTGCAGCAGGCTCAGGAAGTGCTGAAAGTGGCCAACCAGATGATCGATGACAGCAAGAGCAAGGCGCAGAATACCATCGATATGGCGAATCAGCAGGCCAAGAATACTGTGGAACAGGCCAACAAACAGGCGGAAGATACCGTGAATCAGGCCAATCTGCAGGCAACCACCACCGTGAACCAGGCCAATGCCAATGCACTGGAAACCGGCCGCAAGGCTTCCGAACAGGCCAATGCACTGGTCGCGGATGCTCAGGCCCGTGCTCAGGCCATCATTGCCGATGCCCAGGCCCAGGCTGCTGCTCTGGTTGCCGAAAGCGAAATCCTGGCCCGTGCCCAGGCTGAAGCACAGGAACTGATGGAAAATACCCATCGTGAATGTGAAGAATATTCCGCCAATGTGCACAATGCCGTGAGCCAGATGGTGGAACAAGCCGACATCGCCATGGCCCAGCAGCTGGATTCTCTGCGCATGCTGCGTCAGGAAATTTCCATGGATCAGCAGGTGTAATTTTTTCTAAAAAATAGGCAATTCAGGCAAGAAAACGCTTGACACAAAGGAACAAAATCGATATACTATAATGGCTGTCTTGTGGTGATTTTCTATCACATGCCTGCTATAAAACAAATGCCTTTGGCATTTTACAATTAGAAGGAGTTGTCAGACAATGAAACGCACTTATCAGCCGAAGAAACGCCAGCGCAATAAGGTTCATGGTTTCCGTGCCCGCATGAGCACCAAGAACGGTCGTCGTGTTCTGTCCCGTCGCCGTAACCGTGGCCGCAAGGAACTGACCGTCTGATTTTCGGATGGTCTGATATCCTTTCCTGCATGGCTTAGCCCGCTCCCAACGCTTGCCATTGTGCACAAAAGTGGAGCGGGTTTTGCTGTTGTTTGAAAGGAAACGGAGGATGGAATGGAACAGCAATACCGCCTGCGCAAAAACGGACAGTTCCGTTACGTTTATCGCAAAGGGAAAGGCAGTGCCGCCCGGGAAGTGGCATTGGGGTTTGTGAAAGGCCCCAAGATGCTGGTAGGCTTTGCAGTAAGCAAAAAAATCGGTAATGCTGTGACTCGTAACCGTACCAAGCGCAGGTTAAGAGAGGCATTCCGCCGGGAATTGCCTGCATTGAAAAAAGGGATGTACGTGGTTACAGCCCGTGAAGCGGCGGCTGAAGCTGATTTTGCAAAGCTTCACGCCTCTTTGTGCTATCTGATGAAGAAGCAAAAACTCTACAAGGAAGAGCAGAAATGAAAAAGCTGCTGATCAGCCTTTTGAAATGGTACAAGCGCAACATCAGCCCATACTTCGGGGCTGCTTGTAAGTATGTGCCCACCTGTTCCGAATATGCAATGGAAGCAATCGAAACACACGGGGTCATCCATGGCTTGTGGCTGAGTGCAAAAAGGCTGCTTCGATGCAATCCGTTTTCCAAAGGCGGGTACGATCCTGTACCGCAGCCAAAGACGAAAAATACTGGGAGGGACGATCACCCTTGAGTGGAATTTCTGGTTTTTTGTATAATATTCTTGCCTGGATCAATGGAATCGTAGGTAATTACGGCGTATCCATCATCATCTTCACTTTCCTGATGCGTATGGTGTGTATGCCCTTCGATTATAAGAGCCGCAAAGGCATGCGCAAAATGGCCCTGATTCAGCCCAAGCTGAATGCACTGCAGCAAAAATACGGTAATGATAAGCAAAAACTTCAGCAGAAGCAGGCTGAACTGATGCGGAAAGAAGGGTATAACCCGCTGTCCGGCTGCCTGCCCATGCTGCTCACCTGGCCTTTGATGATCGCCATGTTCTCTGCCATGCGTGATATTGCCAATGAACAGTTGGTTTTGCAGGCCTTCCGCTATATCGCCGGCGAAGCTGACGTTATCATGGCGGATGAAAAGTTCCTGTGGGTGAAAAACCTGTGGATGACGGACTCTTTCTTTGCACCTTCTCTGCCTGATGTGAACAGTCTGCGCGTGGTGCCTTTCGCTGTGTGGCAGCGTGCTTTTGCCGCCATGCAGGGGAATGAGCAAATGTTTGCCAATTTCAATCAAGTGTGCCAGAATGCCGGTATTGTGATCAATGCCGAATCTTTCGTCAGCGCCGATACACTCAATGCTACGCTGGATCTGATTGCAAGCAAAAACCTGCTGGGAACGCCTCAGTATGTGCCCGGTATGGAGAATGTCAGCTTCATTCTCTTCTCCATCAGTGTGTTCCAGAATTTCAACGGCTTGCTGATCTTGCCCGTGCTGGCCGGTGTGACCCAGGTGCTGCAGACCAAGTTCATGAACGCCCAGCAGCCCCAGCAGCCTGCTGCCAACGGCGCCAATCCCAATCAGGGCAAATTCATGAAGTGGTTCTTCCCGTGCCTGTCTGTATTCTTCTGCTTGTCTTCCAATGCCGGTTTCGCCCTTTACTGGGTGATCAGCAGTGTGGTTTCCTCTGTTCAGGGGATTGTCATTAACAAGATTCTGGAAAAGAAAGACGGCGAAAAGAAAGAAGAAAATATTATCGGAAAGGGGTCCGTTAAGTAATGAAAACCTATGAATTCACCGCCCGGACGACGGAAGAAGCCGTTTCTGCCGGTCTGGAAAGCCTGGGCCTTTCCATCAGTGAAGTGAAAGTGGATATTATTGAAGAAGGCAGCAAGGGCCTGTTTGGCCTCTTTGGCAGCCGTCCTGCCAAGGTTCGCTTCACGGTGGAAGAAGACGAAGCCGAAGACGAAGTGCATAACCTGTTTGATGGCATGCTGGAAGAAAAGGTAGAAAAGAAAGCTGAAAAGAAGGCTGAAAAACCTGCCGAAAAGAAAGCGCCCAAGGCTGAAAAGAAAGAGAAACCTGCCAAGGAAGAAAAGAAAGTCGAAGAAAAGGCTGCCAAGGAAGAAGCGCCCAAGACTGAAAAGCCTGCCCGTAAACCCAAGGAAAACAAAAAGCCTGTAGAAGAAAAGCCCGTCGAAAAGAAAGAAATCGTTCCTGCCGAACAGGCTGACCGCAGCACCCCTGCCGGTAAGGCGCAGGAATTTTTGCAGGAACTGACCAAGCTGATGAATGTGCCCGTATCTGTGGCTGTTTCCACTGATGAAGAAGGCAATGTGCATGTGAATATGGAAGGGGATACCCTGGGCATCCTGATTGGCCGCCGGGGCGAAACCCTGGATGCACTGCAGTACCTGACCAGCCTGCAGGTAAACAAGGGCAAGAGCGAATACACCCGCGTGACCCTGGATACCGAAAACTACCGCGCCAAGCGGGAAGAAGCGCTGATCCGCCTGGCCAACCGTATGGCCAACCGCTGCCAGAAGACCGGCCGTAAGGTGAGCATGGAACCCATGAATCCTTACGAACGCCGCATTCTGCACAGTGCTTTGCAGGATCATCCCGCTGTAACCACCCATTCCGAGGGGGATGAACCCAACCGCCATGTGGTGATCACCCTGAAAAAGTAAAACAAAAATAAACGCCTGTTTCCGATGATGGAAGCGGGCGTTTAGCTTATCTCAGCAATGAATTTCGGCAAATCAAGGAGCGTCTCAATGGAGGAACAAGGAAAGAGATGTGTTCCTGCACGGTTCAGCAATACTGCGTGCATACCGGCAGAGGAAGGGCCGTTAACGTCTTCCGCATAGCTATCGCCCACAAAAAGACATTGCGAAGGATCGCATTGCAGATGGTTCAAAATCTTATGATAGAACGCTGGCGATGGCTTGTAGCACTGTAAATCTTCAGAGGTAAATATCGAATGAACCGGGAGTGGATGACGTTCCATGACAGCCTGCAAAACCATATTATCCGTATTGGAAGCGATGCTGAGGGAATAATGATGGCTGAGCAAATGCAGGAGCGGAAGTACATCAGGGTAAGTGGAACGATTACATGCAATGTGAAGGGCTTCGTCAACCATCTTTTCGGAAGAGGCAGACAGGTGATATGGATCCAGAAAATACTGAATACGGTTGGTAAAGATGGCACGTTCTGTTTGAAAAACGGAAGATGAAGTGGCTTGCGCATAGAAAGATTTCCATTCGCGATGAAAAGCGGTCTCATCGATGGAAATGCGATGGTTTTTCAGAAAGACCAGCACAGCATTGGCAGAGGCGCCTTTTTCAACGGAAAAAAGCGTGCCAAAGGCATCGAAGATTATCTGCTTTATCATGGCTTATTCCTGATAATGACTGTTCCGGTGAAAATTATCGTTGTTGTTTTTACGGACGGTCAGACGGTATTTCACCACACCATCGGGGCAGAAAAATTCCCTGGAAGTATCACTGTCGCCGCCAAGGTTCATCAGGCTGCCGCCGCTGCGTACGGCTTCCATCATGGGAAAAAGAATCATCATGGTTTTGGAGCAGATGCCCTGACCGCATTGAGTCACCGGGCAGCCATAACCGCAGGTGAACACATCGCCCACCTGTTCGCCGTTGCGGCAATGGTGTTCCGATACGTTGTTATGGGAAACGGCTATGACCTCTACCTCAAAGGTGTATTCTTCATCATACCACTTAATCATTTTCGTGCTCCTTCAGTTCATTTTCCAGCACATGAGCGAATTTCTGTATGGATGGGCCCAGGGCTTTCAGCCAGGCTCGTATTTCCGGGGTTTTCAGGGCCTCTGATGGGTTTTGCCGCACGGCAAGGGTTCGCTTCATCTGGATGGGTTCCGGGCACAGGTGCTGTTCTAAAGCCCATTTACCGGCCTCTGTTTTGCTGATGATGGTTTTGTGACGCAAAGTATAGAGGCATCGGGCAATATCCAGCAGCCAGCCGCAGCTGTAGAGCGATTCATTCGTTTGCTGTGCGTGAATGCGGATGGTGGTCAGGTGCTGACGGATTTCATAGAGAAGATCGTGGAAGGAAACTTTGGGAACAATGGAGGAAAGATCGTTCCCATAAATGCAGCGGCCAAAATGCGTGACACTGTGGCAGGAAAATGCATCCAGCATGTAATGGGTTTTGATGCGCTGGCCGCCGGTTCCCCAATAGATTACGCTTGTAAACTGATCTTTTTCAAATTCATCAGCACAAACCAGAGCACCTTCGATGCTGCGGAAAAGGGGATCGCCGGTTTCGTCCACCATGGTCTGCCGCAGCGTCATCAGTTTTTCGGCCTGAGCGGCAGGAATGGAGCCGTCGGTGAAGCAAAGAAGATCGATATCGCTCCAGCCGGGCTGAAAATCGCTCATCACACAGGAACCGTATAAATGGACGGACAGAAGATGACCATCCAGCAAATCATTCATGCGCTGCAGAAAGGGGAGGATGCGTTGCTCCATAAATCAATCTCCTTTCCATGATAATGTCATTATAACATAAGGACAAATAAGAGAAAAGGAAAAATAGAAGAAATATTTTTTACAGGGGATTGACAAACGGCCGGATAAATGCTATTCTATATGAGCGCTTCCGGCAAGGCCGCCAAACGCTATGCGCGGAGGGATGGCCGAGTGGTTGAAGGCGCTGGTCTTGAAAACCAGTGATGTCGAAAGGCACCGGGGGTTCGAATCCCTTTCCCTCCGCCATTTTTCAATCAAGCGCACCGTAAGGACTGGCATCCGTGCGGCAACAACTGAACATGGAGAAGTACCCAAGTGGCCGAAGGGGCTCCCCTGCTAAGGGAGTAGTACGAGTGAATCGTAGCGAGGGTTCAAATCCCTCCTTCTCCGCCAAGAGAAAGACCTTGTCAAATGACAAGGTCTTTTTCAACGAGGTGCGCTTTTTGGCGTGTGAAATTTTTCTCAAAAAGTTCCAACCTTTTCAGATTTTCGTGTCTATATGGGTGAAAGCTTTCAATGAGGTGCAAACAAGTGAACAGACAAACCGTAGAGAAAACTATAACGGAATACTTGAAGCCCATATTCGGTTTTGCACTGAAACGGTGTAAAAGCATCCATGATGCAGAGGATCTATCTCAGGAGATTGCAACAAGGGCCTTTCGTGCGCTTCTTGTGAAGGATGACGTTGCAGATATGGGCAAGTTCATCTGGACCGTTGCCCATAACACGCTCAGCAACTACTACCGTGACGCTGCGAAAAGCATAATCGGCATTTCTGTGGATGAGGCTGCGGAATTGATCGCAGCTCCCTGCTTGGAGCCGGATGAAGATGACAATACCGAAGCCGTCCATCGCCTGCAACATGAAATTGCATACCTTTCTAAGCTGCAAAGAAGAATCGTGATTGCGTATTACTTTGAAAATCGCAAGCAGGCGGATATTGCTCAGGAACTGGGTATTCCTCTCGGAACGGTGAAGTGGCACTTGTTTGAAGCAAAAAAAGAACTGAAACGAGGGATGGATACGATGAGAGAAGCAAGCCAGCTGAAGTTTAACCCGATTAAATTTCACTCCTATGGTATCAATGGTTCTGTAGGAAAAAAGTCTATCGATGAATTTTTCCGTTCCACATTGGCCCAGAATATTTGCTACTGTGTGCGCAATACGGCAAAGACCGTGAATGAAATTGCCGATGACCTGGGTGTTTCCCCGGTGTACGTGGAAACGGAAGTTGAATTCCTGGAGGAATACGGCTTTCTGCAGGCTCAAAAGGATAAGTATATTGTGAACTTCATCATCACCGAGCCAACGGCAGAACTGTTTGCCTTGCAAAACGATATGTATAAGCGTGCTGCGGAACTGTTTGCAAACGATTTGTATGACGAGCTGATTTCCTCCGGCATTCTTGATGACCCGGACATTCGCTGCGGCCAAACGGATGGTCCTATCTCCTTTACTGAGTCTCCGAAAACAGACCAAAACTTCATCCTGTGGGCGCTGATTCCTTATATTGCTGCCAAGTCCGGTGAGAAAATGCGGGATGAGAGCATCTCTTTTGAAGAGGTTGCTACGATGCGTCCGGATGGTGCGCATAACATCTTCCATGCATCGGTTATTCCGGATGAAACGATTCTTCCTGATGATTATGTATACATGAAGAATTGGTGCGGTCCCATGTGGAATGGTAATGGTAAGCACATCCTTTGGCAGATCGACAGCGAATGGTCTGACCGTGGAGAGCATCTGGGATACCAATATTCAGAAGATGTGAAACGAATTCTCAGTCTCTATGAAAGAGAGGGGCAGGAACGCCTTTCGAAGGATGAGTATGCATGGCTTGCGGAACGGGGTTACATCAAAACCAACGGCGATTATGACGAAAACTTCAAATCTGCATGGCAGATTGTGGTTTTGGCCAGCAATGAAATTCGGGATAAATTGGTTGCCATTGGCGAGCGAATCAAGGCAAAGTATCAGGCGGACTTTGATGCGCTGAAAGCGCCTTATGCGGAGGCTATATTGGCATCGGTTCCTACACATCTTAGAAAAGTGGAAGCGTATGAATTGCAGTTTGTGTTCCACGCCGATGGATGGTTTCTGCTTCACGTAATCACAACGTTGCTGAAGAACGGTAAACTGAATAAGCCCACCGAAGGCCAGAGAAAATCACTGACTACTGTGATTTCCAAGGCGTAAAATTATAACAAGAAAAGGCAGATTCCGAAAAGGGTCTGCCTTTTCATCAAAAAGGGAACACTCTTCAAAAATTTTGAAACAAAAAAATTCCCTGCAATGCTGATTGCAGGGAAGAAGAACGCTTAATGGGTTACCGTTTCCTTTTCGGCCAGGATCTTCTTGGCGGCGGAGATGCGCACGCAAAGGGTGAAGATCTTCATGGCGTTGGTCAGGTCTGCCATGCAGGGGTAGGTGGGGGCAATGCGGATGTTGGAATCATTGGGGTCCATGCCGTAGGGCCAGGTGGCACCGGCATTGGTCATGGTGACGCCGGCCTTCTTGGCGCGGGCAACGATATCCTTGGCGCAGCCGGGCAGGCTGTCAAACATGATGAAATAGCCGCCCAGGGGATTGGTCCAGGTGCCGATATCCAGGCCTTCCAGATCTTCTTTGAGGATTTCTTCCACGGCTTCAAACTTGGGGCGGATGATATCCGCATGCTTGCGCATGTGTTCCACCATGCCGTGAATATCCTTGAAGAAGCGCACGTGACGCAGCTGGTTCACTTTATCGTGGCCAATGGTCTGGATGCGCAGGTTGGTAAGGAAATCTTCCATGTTGTTGGGGCTGGTGGCCATGGCGGCGATACCGCTGCCGGGGAAAGTGATCTTGGACGTGGAAGCGAATTTATACACCAGATCCGGATTGCCGGCGCGCTTGCATTCGGCCAGGATTTCGATCAGGTGATCCTGATGGTGATCGTAGAGATGATGCATGCCGTAAGCATTATCCCAGAAGATGCGGAAGTCCGGCGCGGCGGGTTCCAGACGGGCAAAACGGCGCACCGTTTCATCGGAATAGGAAATACCCTGGGGATTGGAATATTTCGGTACGCACCAGATGCCCTTGATGGTTTCATCTTCGCTGACCAGCTTTTCCACCATATCCATATCCGGGCCGGTGGAGGTCATGGGCACAGGGATCATCTTGATGCCGAAATACTGGGTGATGGCAAAATGACGGTCATAGCCGGGCACGGGGCAGAGGAATTTCACTTCCGGCAGCTTGCACCAGGGGGTATTGCCCATCACACCGTGGTTCCACACGCGGGAAATGGTATCGAACATGACGTTCAGGGAAGAGTTACCGTAGATGATGATGTCCTTGGGGTTATTTTCCATCATATCGCCCAGCAGTTCCCGGGCTTCTTCAATACCGGTCAGGGAGCCATAATTGCGGCAGTCGGTGCCGTCTTCACAGGTGAGGTCGGAGCCGGAATAGAGCACATCCATCATGCCCATGGAAAGATCCAGCTGTTCCTGGCAGGGGATACCGCGGCTCATATTCAGCTGCATGCCAAGACTCTGCATTTTTTTATACTGTGCTTTCAGGTTTACCAATTCCGTGGAAAGCTCTGCAACGGTCATTTCTTGATAGGCTTTCATGTTCCTTACCTCGCAAAATTCATTCTCCATTACCCATTCTATGAATAACACGCATATTTTAGCAAACAAAACTGCAAAAATCAAGAAGTTATCCCAATAAATACCGCAATAAAACAAAAAAATGAAGGAAAACAGACAGAATCCTTCATTTGTGGCAATACATTTCAGTTTTTCATGCATTGCAGGGCGTGGAACAGCCGATCCAGATAGATTTTGTGGGAGGCAGTGACGATGGCGTTGCGGAGCATGATTTTTTCGTTGGTGTTTTCCACGCCCACTTTGTCCGGTGCGCTTTTGAAACCGAAGACGTATTGCAGATAGTTTTCAAATTCGCTGCAGAAATAGTCATAAGCAATTTGGGGAATATACGTGTGTTGCTGGACGGAAATCATCAGCCGGATATCTTCCATGGATAGTACGGTTTTAATGGTGGAGATATAGATGAGGTAAGCGATCTGTTCCCGGCTGTATTGCTTTTTCACGGGATTGGAAAGCAGGCCGCGCTTGACATAATTGGCAATCATGGAAGAGGTGATGGCGTCATGCATCAGCGGTGCAAAACATTCGGAAATGTATTTGGTTACCTGTTCCAGATACAGCCCTACATTGGGAATTTCATGATAGCGCGGTAAACGGAATGTTCTGATGGGCTCCGCCATTTTGTTCAGCATTTCCTGATCCATTCTTCATCCCTCCAGTGAATGTAAATATTATAAGTTGAACCGAAATAAATGTCAACACAATGCAGCAATCGGTTCATAAAGAACTTGACATAACGTATACTTTATCGTATGATACATAAGGTTCGACAAAGACTGACAAGCAGTTCGATAAGAACCGATATCTAAATAAGGATTTTTCGAAAGGAAACAAGATAAATGATCCGGATTATTGCTGATAGTTCCACCATGTATTCACCCCGGGATGCCAAAGGAAAGGGGTTTGACGTAGCCCCGCTGACTGTGACCATCAATGGTGAAAGTTACCGCGAATTGGATGAAATCAGCGGTGAAGAATTTGTGCAGAAAGTACGCGACGGCCACATGCCCAAAAGCAGCCAACCTTCCGTGGGGGAAGTACTGGCCCTTTATGATCAATATCGGGATGATGAAATTCTGAACATTTCCATGGCGGACGGCTTATCTGGTACGTATTCCAGCGCTGTGGCCGCGGCGCAGCAGAGCAGGAACACAAAAGGGATCACGGTGCTCAATACCCGCACCCTTTGCGGCCCGCATCGTTACCTGGCAGAAATGGCCAGTAAGCTGGCTGCCAGCGGCTGGACGAAGGAGAAAATCATCGAACGGCTGGAAGAAATGATGAAAAATTGCAAGAGCTTCCTGCTGCCCAACGATTTTGATTTTCTTCGCCGGGGCGGCCGTCTGTCTCCTTTGGTGTCCTTTGTCGGCAAGACCATTAAACTGGCGCCGGTGCTCACTCAATCTGCCGATGGCTGCCAGCTGGTGATGGCATCCGTGAAGCGCAGTTTCAAGCAAGCCGTATCTTTTGTGGGCAAAACGCTGGAAGAATTCGGCGTAGGGGATGGCTGGCGGGTATATATCACCCATGCGGATGACATCGGCCTGGCTGAGCGGGCCAGGGAAATGCTGCTGACTCTATTTCCCAAAGCCATTTTTGAAACCCATCATCTGACACCGGCATTTGTGACCCAGGGCGGCCCCGGCTGCGTGGCCATTCAGGCAATCAAGGGTGAATGAAGATAAAAGGCGCTGTCGAAATACAGCGTCTTTTTTACGCAGAAAAAGAGAACAAATGTTTGCAATGCATCAAAAGGTATGATATAATGGACAAAAAGGAGGGAAAAACAATGGATGGTATTATGCGCATAAATCTGGATGAAAAGACAGCGAAGGAATATGCTTATTCTGAAATTGTGGAGGCGGGCGGCTTTGTTTTTCTGACCTTCTGCGTGGGCAATGTGGGGCAGTGCGTGGAAAAACAAGTGCACGGTGCGCTTGACAATATGGAAAAGCGTTTGGCGCTGGTTGGTTTGAATCTTTCTCATGTGGTAAAGGTGGACGTGATGATGAAAGATCCCTGGAATATTCCAGCTATGGAAAAGGTGTTTGCAGAGAGATTTGGCGAACATTTACCTGCCAGAAAAACCATCGCCACGGAATTTGCCCACAAAGGCGGAGAATACGGCTTACAGGTGCAAATCGACGCCATTGCGTATCGGAGCTGAAAAAAGATACAATCATTGACACCGAAGCGTGACTGCCGTACAATGAAAGAAAAAAAGCAGAGTGGACGAATGAAAGTGAAAGTGGAAAGAAAAAGGATTGAAACGCCAAACGGCAAACGGAAACTGCTGATTCTGCGGCCGAAGAATATCACAGAAAAAACAACAGGTGTTTTGTGGCTTCACGGCGGCGGATATGCCACCGGTATGGCGGAAATGGTGTTTTTTACAAGGGCAAAAGCGCTTGCTAAGAAGTTTGGATGCGTGGTGGTTGCGCCGTCCTATACTTTATCCTGGAAAAAGCCTTATCCTGCCGCTGCGGAAGATTGCTATGCGGCACTGGTGTATATGAAAGAGCATGCAAAGGAATGGTGCATCAGAAGCGATCAGCTGATGGTGGGCGGTGAAAGCGCAGGCGGTGGACTGACGGCTGCCGTGTGCTTGATGGCACGGGACAGGAAAGAAGTGAACGTTGCTTTTCAGATGCCTTTGTATCCTATGCTGGACGACCGGGATACGGAAAGCTCCCGGGATAACCATGCGCCGGTGTGGAATACCAGGCGGAATCATGCGGCATGGAAGATGTATCTGAAGGGTGTTGAGGGCGATCCGCCTGCCTATGCCGCGCCTGCACGGGCAGAAAGCCTGCTGGGTATGCCGCCTTGCTATACTTTTATAGCAGAGGAAGAACCGTTTTACAGCGAAACAATAAGCTATACAGCGCGGCTGAAAGAAGCCGGAATTCCGGCGAAGGTGGATGTATACAAAGGCGGATGCCATGCCTTTGATATGATGCGGCCGTGGAAAAAGATAAGCAAGGCGGCGGTTATTGCATTTGAAAAAGAATTCGCCTATGCAAAAGAACATTATTTTGCCGAGCAAAAGGACGAGCAATTGCAGTGAGGATGAAATATGACAATTCAATCGGAACGGCTGACGGCAGAAGAATATATCGATTTTCTCAAACGCACGGATCTGGGATCCCAATATCCCAAGGAGCGTTTTCGGGAAAGGATCGAAAGGCTGGTTGAAAACGCTTCCATCAGCCTGACGGCAAGGGATGCAAACGGCTGCCTGGCAGGCGTATTATTGGGAATTACGGATTTTGCATACTGGCTGTTCATTACCGATCTGGGGGTGGACAGGCGATACACCGGACGAGGGATTGGCCGGGAATTGATGAAAGCAGCGCACGAAGCCGCTGGCGGCGAACGGGATATCATTCTCTATACCTGCGCCAATGAGAAGGCTATTGGTTTTTATGAAAAATGCGGCATGAAAATGGCCGGGGATGTGATGGTGAAAAATCAGGTGGAATGGACAGAATTTACGGTGGAATGATGGACAAAAACATTGGAACATGATATAATTTATTTACTGCCACCGGGTAGGAATGTGAAAAGCATTCGGAGTGCATCGTTAGGTCCTTGAAGATGCGCTGCGGATGCTTTTTTGATGGAGGAAGCAAATGCGCTACTTTACCAAAGGGGAATGGGGATTATGGCTGGGTTCAATGGCTGCTGTTATGGGCGGTTATTTTCTGTTTGATTCCGGAAATACAGAAACGGTGATTGCATCGCTTATCGGTGTTACATCACTGATTTTCAATGCAAAGGGCAATCCGATCGGGCAGGTGCTGATGGTGATTTTCAGCTTGTTATATGGGATTATCTCGTATGAATATTGCTATTATGGAGAAATGATCACCTATCTCGGCATGACATTGCCTATGGCCCTTGTGGCGCTGATCAGCTGGCTGAAGCATCCTTACAAGGGAGAAAAGGCACAGGTGGAAATAGGCAAAATGGGCAAAAGAGCATGGGAAACCGGATGCGTTTTAACCATTTTTGTGACGGTGATGTTTTATTTTATCCTGAAATCCCTGAATACGGCCAATCTGTTGCCCGGCACCATTTCTGTGGCAACCAGTTTTTTTGCAGCTTATCTGACCTATATGCGCAGCGCCTGGTTTGCAGTGGCCTATGCTGCCAATGACGTCGTTCTGATTGTATTATGGGTGCTGGCGGCGGAAAAGGATCCGTCTTGCGTATCGGTCATTGTTTGCTTTGCTGCCTTTCTGATCAACGATCTTTATGGGTTCATTAATTGGCGCAGAATGGAGAGGAAACAGCGAAAAGATATTTGACAGTTTGGCGAAACAGGCGCATAATAAATAAAAAAGAAAACACAGGAGGAAATAAACGATGGAAGTTTCTGCCCGCCGTGCGTTTAATCTGATGAAGGAAATGGCTTATGTGCGTGTATCCGGCAGCCTGGAAGAAAGAAAGGCTGCGGAACGATTGTTGCAGGAAGTGGAAAGCTGCGGCGTAAAGGGTTGTATGGAAGAATTTCCGGTGAAAAGCGGCAAAGTACACCATGCCAGGCTGGTGGTTACGGCTCCTTATGTGAAGGAATATGAAGTGACCGGTTACGAACGCAGCCTGTCCACCCCGGAAGGCGGCCTGGATGGGGAATTCTATTATGCGGAAAATGTGCTGCCCGTGCATCTGAAAAATTGCCAGGGCAAGATTGTGATGATCAACGGACGGCTCCGCCGCACAGATTATGAAAAGCTGCAAAAGGCCGGCGCTGCGGCTATCCTTACGTTTTCCGGTACCACGCTGGACAGGAACAGCGAAACGGATTGCGATATCCGCAAGCTTCGGGAAACATTGACGGATGATCTGGGCTTTGCCGTGGCGCTCAATATGCGGGCAGCTGACGCGGCAGAAATCGTGCGCCGCGGTGCAAAGCAGATGTACATTGAAGTGGAAAGCGAATGCATGGATGAGGTGAGCTGCAATGTGTGCGCTGTGATCGAAGGAAGCCAGTATCCGGACGAAATTATTTCTTTCGGTGCCCATTTTGACAGCGTGCATTTTTCCACCGGCGTGTATGATAATATGTCCGGCAGTGTGATCATCATGGAAATCCTGCGGTATTTTGCCGCCCATAAGCCTGGCCGTACGCTGAAATTCAACTGGTACGGTTCCGAAGAACAGGGCTTGCTTGGCAGCAAGGCCTGGGTAAAAGCTCACGAAGACGAACTGGATAAGCATGTACTGATGATCAATATTGACGTGGCTGCTGCTACGCTCGGCATGAATACGGCGCCTATTCTGGCTACAGAAGCCGTGGTGGGCTATGTGGACGCGTTGATGAAGGAACACGGCATGGCTTGCGGTGTGAAGATGGATATTTACTCCAGCGACTGTGTACCCTTTGCCGACAAGGGGATTCCGGCCATCAATCTGTGCCGTTTCGGTACCCAGGGCGCCGGCTATATCCATGACCGCCGGGATAACCTCAAGAGCGGTTATCTGGACGAAAAAGCGTTGGATATTACCCTGCAGCAGGCATTGATGCTGTCCAAACATGTGGTGAATGCAAAAGTATTCCCCATCGAACGGAAGATCAGCGATGAAATCAAGGGCAAGGTGGATGAATACCTGTTTAAGGTGAAGAAATAATTGATGAATGAAATAACGGAAGCTTTGGGACTGGGCCAATTGCTCTCCGGGCCCCAAAGGATTACAGGCGGCCTGTTGCACAGAATGGACAGGATCCATTGCGAAAGCGGGTTTTATGCCCTGAAGACCTTAAATCCCCAGATCATGAAACGACCGGAAGCCATGGTGCATATGGTGCATTCTGAGCGTATTGCAAGGGAACTGAAATGCACAGTGCCTGTTGTTCATGCAATCGAAATCGGGGGTGACGTTGTCTTTTCCCTGAATGGAAAGCATTATATGCTCTATCCATGGATGGAGGGAGAAAGCGTTTTTCCGCCCAATATAACAGCCGGACATTGCGCTGTTATGGGGGATATGCTGGGACGGATGCACAAAGCGGATGTGCAGGTGGACGGGGTGAAAAAGAACACGCCGGAAGAAGTGCGCATGAACTGGGCACTTCTGCCCAAAGACAATGCGGAACTGGCCATGCTGTTTGACCATCGGGCAATGATTGCAAAATGGCAAAGTGAAGCCAACGAAAGCGTGAAAGCACTGTCTTTCCATCAGGTAATCAGCCATCGTGATCTGGATCTAAAGAATGTGCTGTGGCAAGGGGAAATGCCGCTGATAATCGACTGGGAAGCGGCTGGATATATAAATCCCTGGCAGGAAATGATGGAGACAGCGTTTTACTGGGCGGATGATGGCAAGGGAAGCCTGGATGAGAGCCTTTTCAAAGCGTTTGCAACTGCTTATGGCCAGCATGTTTCTTTGACCAATGTGTGCTGGAAGACGGTATTTGCCGCCTGTTTTCAGGGCATGCTGGGATGGCTGTATTATAACGTGCGGCGAGGCTGCGGCCCGGAAAATGCAGATGATGAAGACAAAAAAACAGGTATGCAGCAGGTGCAGCAAACCTTGATTGCGCTGAAAGCAATGGATAAAAAAATACGTCTGGCCGAACAATGGCTGAAGGAAATGTGAAGAGAGGGGAGGGAAAAAGAATTGAAAAAACAAAAACGCGGATTTATCCTTTTGTTTGCTTTCTTGTTTATCCTCCTGATCTTGTCGAACGCATTTGCATCCTCCTTTGCAGATCATCAGGTTTTCAGGCAAAGAGGAAAAGGCGCTTGCTATGCGCTGAACGGACGGATAACCATGCGCATTGTGTATGTGGATACGGCCGACGGCCTATGGACGGAGGAAGCGAAGGCCGGCTGGAGGCGAACGACCGAAGAAGCGATGGAAATGCTGGATGATGCTGCCAGGCTCTACGGCATGGAAGTGGATGCGGATTATATTGAATTTCATGTATCGGTTGCGGATGAAAATACGGAAGATTATGATGCATTTGTGCTGGGTTGCCTGTTGCAGAATGAAGAACTGAAAGAACATGTCCGTCTGCTGGAAAATGAAGACAATGTATTCACTGTGTTTACTTTTTTGAATGAGCGGCGTTCCCTGGCTTATGCCAATTGGGACGGGATGCTGTCTGAAAGCATTGTTGCAAACAGTCACGATTCAGAAACAGAGCTGATGCACGAGATACTGCATCTTTTCGGTGCCGTGGATCTGTATTTTCCCGCTGATTTTGAACAGGCTGCCATGACGTACTGTCCGGACAGCATTATGCTGTCTACCAACGGAAAAAGAAACGTGGACAGCATAACGGCTTATGCCATTGGCTGGACAGATACTGTGGACGATACGGCGCTTTTGTTCCTGGCCGATACGGAACATGTGACCCCGGATACACTGGATCAGGCGCATAAAGAGGAATTGTATACCGGATATGCCTTTAAGCGCAGCGATAATAACACTTGTTATGGTTATTTGGAAAACGGCATCCTCAATGGCTATGGCGTTTGCAGGTGGGAAAACGGGGACTGGTATGCCGGAACGTTTGAAAACGGCATCATGCATGGGCAAGGCTCCTATCACTGGGACGGCGGAACGGTGTACACCGGAAGCTATATAAACGGAAAACGCACCGGCCTGGGGTGCATTGTATGGGTGGGCGGAACCATGTATGTGGGCTCCTTTGAAAACGGAGAGATCACCGGAGAGGGCATGTATGCATGGCCTGACGGCAGCTTTTACACCGGCGGTGTGCTGGACGGAGCCTATCATGGGTACGGCACGTACACAGATTCTTCCGGTCAGGTATTGGCCGGATATTGGGAAAATGGAAATTTTCAGGAAAACAGAACAGACAAAAAGTAAGGATTCCGACGAAAAAGACCGCCTTTCGGGCGGTCTTTTTGTGTGCATTGTCAGTTCCAGTTGGGCTGCCATGCATTGATCATGGGATCTTCGTACCAGATGGTCGTGGAAGACCATTTTACAGGTTCGGTGTAATGGAAAGCGGCAATGGCTCTTTCGCCGGCTTCCCGGAGGGCCTTCCGGTCTGATAACATTTTTTTATCGGTTTTGCTTTCTTGGGCATCGGCGGCCGCATCGAAAGAATTGACACAAGTGTCATGCGCGGCAATGAATTCCGCAAGCGCTTTTTCCTGTTCCGGGGTGGGATTTTCCGTCTGCTCAAAAATCTCGATCAGGCTGCGCGCCACATGAATATAGCGCACGGTTGTCAGGCCTTTGTCCACCAGCCATTGGGTATAGAGATGGCTGATATAGGGAATTTCTTCTGCATCAATACCAAATACTTTTTTGAGCAGCTGCTTGCGTTCGTTTTGCCGGATGAAATGGAAATTCTTCTCGACCAGGGCGGTGCGATAACTGCCTTCCAAAATATAAGAGCCGATATTATCAGGATCCAGCGAGAGGAAGGTGGGCAATATTTTCTGAAGGAATTGATCCATGGATACGTTGGTAACAAACGTGTAGCGCTCATCTTCAATGACTTTGAAAAGATCGTAAACCAATTCGGGCTGCTGATACAGCTTTTTGAAAATGGCGATCATCATGGAACGGCCCCGGCGCGTACGGCCGATATCCGTGCCGTCCACGGTTGCATTTTTTCGTGCGCGCACGTATTCCATGATGCCAAGGCCATCCAGATGCTGCATACCGTTTTTATACTTTGTTCCTGAACAGCCGGTGTAGTTCATATCTACATTGAAATCAATGCCGCCCATTGCGTCGCCCAGGGCAACCATGGTTTCCATATTCACTACACAATAGCAATCAATCTGAATACCGCCAAGATACCAGGAGACGGCGTTGGAAACATTTTGAATGCCTTCTTCAACGGTATCTGCGCAGCTGAATGTGGCGTTTAATTTATAGATGCCCTGCTTGCCGGGAATGTAAGTGATGGAATCCCGGGGGACGGAGATCAGATTCAGTTGCTTTTTTGTCAGATTGATGGAAACAACAATGTTCTGATCGCTGTGACAGTTTTCAAATTTCCGCTTTCCGCCGCTGCCCCAATAGCCTTTAAAGCCGTGATCAACGCCCATAATGAGAATATTGAAAAATTCGTCTTCTGTTTCCACAAAGGGAACAGGACCTTTGGGGTCAACCAGGGGGTTATTGGAAACAGCCAGGGCAAAGCAGGCCGGTGCGCTGCCAAAGAGGAGGAGCATTGCGAGGGTGAAGGATAGAATGCTGCGGAAATAATGGTTTTTCATATGGATACTCCTTTCCGGATAAAATGGAAATAGCAAAAAGAAGCGAGTTCATCGCTTCTTTTATTATGATCAGTCCGTGGTGTAATTATCGAAATAGCCCTGGATGAAGACAATGGGAGTGCCCTTATCGCCGGAGCCGGAAGTGAGATCGCACAGGGAGCCGATCAGGTCCGTCAGGCGGCGGGGGGTGGTACCTTCGGATACCATCTGGCCCACCAGATCGTTATCCTTTTCCTGAATTTTGCCCTTGATGGCTTCTTTCAGCGCATCGCCGGAAAGATTGGCAAATTCGTTATCTGCCAGATACTTGAGTTTCAGTTCGTTGGGGGTGCCTTCCAGGCCGGCGGTATAGGCAGGGGAAACAACCGGGTCAGCCAGTTCCCAGATTTTGCCCACAGGATCCTTGAAAGCGCCGTCGCCGTAGACCATCACTTCGATGTTTTTACCGGTGGCATCATAGAGCTTCTTCTGGATGGCATCCACGATGGGCTGGCATTCACGGGGGAAAAGCTTTACCTTATCTTCGGAAGCCTTGTTGCTGCCCAGCAAACCATAGTTTTCGTTATAGCCGCTGCCGTTAACGGGAGCGTTCAGAATTTCATCCAGGCCCAGCACAATTTCAGCACCGGCTGCCTTCAGGATGCGCTTGGTGCGGAAGCGGGAATGGATATCACAGCAAAGCACATTCTTGGTATAGGGCAGAATGGCTTTGGCGTTATTGGCAAAAATGATTTCGCAGTCAGCGCCGGATTCACGGATCAGTTCTTCATAATAGGCCACATAATCCATGCCGGTGAAGGTGTGCTTTTCGTAGCCGAAAAGTTCACGGTATTTGGCAAGGGTCAGCACGTCGCTGTAGGGATTGACACCCTTTTCATCCACGGTATCCAAAGATACCAGATGGTTGCCTACTTCGTCAGAAGGATAGCTGAGCATCAATACGACCTTCCGGGTGCCTTTGGCAATGCCGCGCAGACAAATGGCAAAGCGATTGCGGCTGAGAATGGGGAAGATAACCCCCACGGTTTCGCCGCCAAACTTGGCCTTTACATCGTTGGCGATATCGTCCACAGTGGCATAATTGCCCTGAGCGCGGGCAACGATGGCTTCCGTCATGGCGACCACATCGCGATCATGAAAGGAGAAACCGGCATCTTTGGAAGCTTCCAGTACAGAATCGGTGACAATTTGAACAATATCATCTCCGGCTTTGATGATAGGAGCCCTGACGCCCCGGGATACCGTGCCGATCATACGACTCATGGAAATCAATCTCCTTTTCTTTCAAACATGCTGTGCATGCGGGAAATCAAACAACTTGCAAATTATAACATCGAATGGCGTTGTTTTCAATATTATATTTCAAAAAAATCATGGAATATACACAAGTATTTTTTGACGTGCCGAAATATGGGCAAATTTGGCGGAAATATCTCGTCTGTTCGGTATAAAGAGACATTTTTCGAGGCAGGATAAGAATGTACACAGTTTGAAATTATGTATTGCATCAAAGGAGGGACATGTATGCAGATGGAAAAACAGAATCAGACACTGATTGTTTATCTGGATGGAGAGCTGGATCATTGCAGTGCACAAAGCATAAGACGCTTGCTGGATGGGTGCATAAAGGATGGGGAAATCAAGAACATGGTATTGGATATGCAGGAATTGACCTTTATGGATTCTTCCGGCATTGGTGTGATCCTGGGAAGATATAAACAGATCAAGGATAAGGGCGGACGCATGATGGTTCGGAACATGAACCGTCAGGTGGAACGGGTATTTCGCTTGTCCGGAATGAACCAGATTATTGAAACAATGTGACGGAGGAAGGGCGTATGAAAATCACGAATCAAATGGAAATCAGTTTTCTGAGCATTCCGGAAAATGAAAGTTTTGCCCGGGTGGCGGTCAGCGCCTTTGCAGTGCAGCTGAACCCCACACTGGATGTGTTGGCTGATATCAAAACAGCTGTGAGCGAAGCGGTAACCAATGCCATTGTGCACGGATATTGCGACTGCATGGGCATGGTGAAAATTGAAGCGATATTAAAGGATAACGGCATGCTGCGGCTGGTGGTTTCGGATGAAGGGTGCGGTATTGAAAATGTGGAAGAAGCCATGCAGCCCTTCTTCACTTCACAGCCGGAAAAAGAAAGATCCGGCATGGGTTTTTCCGTAATGCAGACGTTTATGGATCAGGTGGAAGTGATGTCTGAACCCGGGAAGGGTACACGGGTGACCATGGAAAAAAAGATCCTGGCAGGCTGATATGAACAGGATGGAGCGGGCACAGAACGGAGATGCAAAAGCGCTGGCACTTCTGGTGCGCCAGCATGCACCGCTTGTACAGGCTTTGGCCAAACGCTTTGAACAGATGCAGGATGCATTTCAGGCAGGATGCGTGGGCCTGGTGAAAGCCATTCGGGGATACAGGGAAGAGAAGGGCTTTGCCTTTTCCACCTACGCCGTGCCGCTGATTTTGGGAGAAATGCGAAAAATACAGGAAAAGAAATTCGGCTGGAGAACGAAAGAAAAATTGCGGCGGATCAATACATTGCGTGAACAAATCATGCGGGAGAAGGGGAGGGACGCCACGGCAGCAGAAATTGCTGATAAAACAGGCTGGAAAGCAGCTGAAATCGCCTTTTTGCTGGAAATGAACAGACAGGTGCTCTATTATGATGATGAAAGTTTGCCTGTTTGTGAAGTGAAGGATCCGGCAGGAGAGAGCTGGATGGAACGTTTTTTCATTCGGGATATATTGGAGCGGATGCCGGAAGAATACAGTTATATCCTGCGTCATCGCTTTATCCTGAGTGAAAGTCAGCAGTGCCTGTCAGCACGTATGCATATTCATCAATCCACCCTGTCCAGAAATGAAAGAAAAGCCAGGCTGATGTTTATTTCAGCCTGGCAGGAGTAATCGGAAATCAGCTTTCGGCTTCTTCCATGTGCTTTTTGCCCAGCAGCAGCATCACAAAGCCGATCAGGAACAAAAGGATCAGGCAAAGCACGCCATAGCTGGAACGGCCGGTGAGATCAGCAATGACAGCATAGAGGGCCGGGCCCATAACAGAAGCGAACTTGCCGAAGATATCAAAGAAACCGAAGAATTCATTGGAGCGTTCCTTGGGAACGATTTTGCCAAAGTACGAACGGGAAACAGCCTGAATGCCACCCTGCACCGTGCCCACCAGCACAGCCATGCCCCAGAAAAGCAGGGAAGAGAAACGGATGGCGCTGTGGAAATTATCCAGCAGCTGTTTATTTTCTTCGTTATCAGAGAAAGTGATAACCTGTTCCAGCATGCCAACAATATTAGGGCTGGCAGCCTTTTCTTCTTCCGTCATATCATTCAGCTTCTTTTGGGCTTCTTCAGCGCTGTTTTCGCCCGTGAAAAGACTGATGCAGGTGTTGCGCATATCTGCTTCCGCTTTCACGTTGGCGTCATAGGTGATGGAAGCGGAATATTTATCTTCCACAGCTTTCTGATGGGGTTCCAGAGAATAGCCCATATAGAAGCCGACGATGCAGATGAACACATACACAAGAATGGCAGCCATCAGGGCTTTCCGGGCCGTGATTTTTTCAGCAATCTTTGGGAAGAGGATGGAGCAGGGCATGGCCACAATCTGCGTGACCAGCAGGGCAATGATCATGCCGGTGGAACCCAGGCCCAGGGAAGAACCGTAAGCGGTGGAAACATTGATGATGGTGCCAACGCCGTCGATATAGAAGAAGTAAGCCACGATGAAGATGAACAGGCCCTTGTGCTTGAAAATATCCTTCGCCGTCTGCCAGGTGTTGAGGATGGTTTCCTTGAAGAAATTCTTGGTGTTGGCTTCCACATAGTGTTCCTGTTTTACATTCTTGAGGAAAGGAATGGAGAAGACAATCCACCAAACACTGGTGATGATGATGGAGAATTTCTGGGAGAAGGTGTTGTAATCCATCAGCAGAAGAAGGGCGATGGAAATGACAAAGGGGATGGTGCTGCCGCCGATGTAGCCCATGGCGTAGCCCCAGGAGGATACTTTATCCATGCGTTTGTTATCGGTAACGTCGGTGAGGAAGGAATCATAGAACAGGTTGCTGCCGGCAAAACCGATACGGCTGATGACGTAGCCAACCAGCATGATTTTCCAATCGTTGGTGCAGGCAATGAGGGCGGTGAAGACAACACCTGCCAGCATGAAAACGGTGAAGAGCTTTTTCTTCATACCCTTGAAATCAGCCAGGGCACCCAGGAAAGGCGCAAGCAGCGCTACGATAAAGGTGGCAATGGAAGTGCCGTATGCCCAGGCCTGGTCGCCGGATTCGCCGGCTATCTGCACAAACAGGATGGGGAAAATGGCGGCCATGATGTTGGTGGCATAAACGGAGTTGGCCCAGTCGTACAGAATCCAGCTCCATTCCTTTTTCGTGAACCGTTTTTTCTTTGCTGCGATTTCCGTCATGAAAAGTTCCTCCTTTGTGTTGTGTATCTCAGGCTTTTTCAGCCGCAGCGTTGATGTCCTCTTCCGTGAGGGTCATGAGAAGTTCTTTGGTCAGGGGCGCATCGGAGGCAGCAAGACGGTCTGCCTGTTCGGCAATGGCTTTTTCAAACAGATTGCGCACACCGCGTGCGTTGCCGAAACCGCCGATATCCTGGGATTTTTCTTCCAGAATTTTTTGCAGTTCATCCCGGGCGTTATCGGCTACCAGATAACCGCTCTGGCCGCAGCGCATATCGAAGATAGCCAGCATTTCATCGATGGTGTAATCCGGGAAATGCATAAAGCGATTGAAACGGGATTCCAGCCCGGGATTGGAATGGATGAATTCTTCCATGAGTTCCGTATAGCCGGCTACAATGACCACCAGATCATCGCGGTTATCTTCCATAGCCTTGAGGATAGTATCCACGGCTTCCTGGCCGAAATCGTTTTCGGATTTATTGATCAGCGTGTAGGCTTCGTCAATGAAGAGCACACCGCCCAGAGCCTTCTTGATCACTTCTGTGGTTTTGCCGGCCGTCTGCCCTACATAGCCGGCCACCAGCCCGGAACGATCCACTTCCACCAGCTGGCCTTTGCTGAGAATACCAAGGGAATGATAAATACGGGCCATGAGCCTTGCGATCATGGTTTTGCCTGTGCCGGGATTGCCGGAAAAAACCATGTGCAGGGATAGTTCCGGTGTAGGAAGATCAAAAGCTTTGCGTTGCTTGCAGATTTCGATCCAGTTAATCAGGCTTTCCACTTCATCCTTGATGAGGTTCAGACCGATATAGCCGTGCAGTTCTTTTTTCAGGTCTTCAATGTTTTCAGGAGGCGTTTGTTTTTCTTCCGGTGCAGCAGAATCTTCGGTCTTTTTTACATCTGCGGCCTGTGCTTGCGGGGCCTCTGCGGTGATATCGGCTACCTTTTCGTGCAGCCTTTTCACTTTGGGATCCGCCGGTTTGCCCCACAGATCGTTGCCGATCATTTTCAGTTCATGCTGGGCATATTCGTGGAGAATGCGGTTTTGCAGGCGGATGATTTCGTCTTTGCGGTCCATACGAATTACTCCTGTGCGTATTTTTTGAGAATGGATAATGTGTGGTTCAGTTTGTTCAGATCGATGGTGCCTGTCTTGTCAAAAGACGTGGCTTCCGTGGTGAAATACCCTGTGTAAGGAATGGATTTGAGAAAAGAGAAGAGGGAATCAAAATCCACATGCCCTTCACCGATGTGCCGGGTTTTGAACTGAGGCCAGTCCATATAACCGCCGTCATAATCATTGATGTGAAGATGGCGGATGGCGGCGGCAAAGGCCGCATTTTTCTTTTCGTACAATGCCTGTTCCTGCTGATGAAAGGCTGCCATCTTGGTATCGTATGTGAATACAACATCCGGATGCTGCAGAAGCAATCGGCAATAATGGAGGGGATCCTGCTGTTTGGTGACGATGTTTTCGATGGTCAGAAGGATGTGGTGTTCCCGGGCAATGGCATTCAGTTCCGGATATCGTGCAAGGGCAAAAAGAAGCTGTGTGTCATCCATCCAGCCGTCCCACAAATGGAATACCATCGTATCAATGTGCAATGCCTCAGCAAATGCACAATTGACAGTAAAGGAATCAAGGGCTGTTTTTACTTCTTGCGGGTCAGCGGAACACAGCTTGCTGCAGATGTTCTTTTCAGCGTGAAATACCAAAAGAGGCTTTTCCAGTTTTGTGAGGGTGGAAAACAGCGCATCCTGTTGATCATACCAGCTGTCATAGAACATAAGTTCCAGCCCGTCGCAGTTCAGCTTTTCTTCCAGGGCAGGCAGCAGGGAAAAATCCCTGCCGTTTGGCCTGCCCAGCAGTGCGCCGGTGGAACAGAGGATTTTGTTCACCCGCTATTCACCGCCTTTATCTCCTAATGAATTACAGTATAACATATATTTGTTAAATACACAAACAAAAACCGCAAAAATGCATAGCATTTCCGCGGCTTGATTTCAGTGGTGATTCCAGGGGAAAGGCGGAGGATACCACGGTTTGGATTCGGGGCACAGACACGAAGGAGCCGGCAGCACAATGCAGCCGCACAGAAGGTACACCTGTATCTGAACATCCAGGAAAACGGACGAATGATTGGTGTGACATTTGTTTGTTCTGCGCAGCTTTACACAGGCGTTTGCAAGCGTTTTGCAGCGCCAGAGATTATCTGTGCAGCCGCAGAACTTCAAAGGCACCGTTTCTTCAATATAGCCTTTTTCCGTTGATTCGCAGCTGCAGGAACACAGATGCAGCAAAACAGGAATTTTCACACGGACAGATAATTCGTTTCTGCCGCAGTTTGGAAGCGGCGTACAGACGGGTTCGCCAAAGGTTTCCAGACATCGGATGGCATTGGTATTCGAGAATATTTCGCCGCATTCCGTGTGAATGGTATAGGGGCAGCCGTGTTTTGCCAATTGTCCCTGTCCACGAATCTGCTGGAGATAAAAACCTTTTTCAGCACAGGGATCCGCACACGGCGTACTGGCACAACAAGGATATTTCGGCATAGAAAAACCTCCTTTCACATTCCATTGTATGAAAGGAGGCAATAGGCGGTGCTTATTCGTCCTGCCCGTTATTGCAGATGGCAAGGATGCGGCCGTATTGATCATACAGGATGGCAACGTCCAGCTTTTTATCATCCATTATTTTTTTGATATCCAGCTTCAAATGCACATCGTTCCCAGCTTTTTTGCCGCCAAGGATGAAAGATGCGCCGGCATCCAGAGAAAGGTCTTTCAGAGAAACAACTTCATCCTTTTCGGCAAGATACAGGGTGCATCCGGTCAGGTGGATGGTATGGCTGTTTTTGTTGGTCAGCGTCAGCGTGTTTTTTTCTGTGTCAGCAATCAGGCCGATATTTTCCGTTCGTTTGGGTATATGAGGCCAGGCAATATCCTGCACGGAAACGGAACCGTTGCGCAGTGTAATACAATAAGCGTCCTGGGCGTTCTGTGTTATGTAAGTGTCACAGCCAACGTTGGAAAGCCGGAATAAGACCTGGGGCGCAGGAGTATCCGGTTCCTGGCGAGAATGCGTCATGATGACAGCGCACTTTGGCTGCACAGTACTCAAAAATGCTTTGGATGTGGCGCCGTCATCGCCGTGATGGCCGACTTTCAGCACATCACAAGGCTGAAGGCGGTTGTGATACAGCAGTTCATTTTCTTCTTCGTCCTTCATATCTCCGGCAAAAAGGATGGAGCCGTGGGGGGAAGAAAAGCGTATCACCAGGGAATTGTTGTTTTCGTTTTCTTCGTTGGTTTGTAAGGGACCGAGAATCTGAAAAGAATAACCATCTGCGATCGGAACGCTATTACCGGATGAAAGCCACTCCACCTCCATGTTCCGTTTTTTTGCGGCACGAATCATGGGATGCTTTTTTTCTTTGACGTCATGATAGATGGAAGCAGCATAAAAATGATCAATGGCAATATTGCTTTCAGCCAGCGGCATCATCCCGCCCATGTGGTCTTCGTGACAATGGGTCAGAAATACGCCGTTCAGATGATCAATCTTCAGGGCGGCAAGGGCCGTTTCCAGCGCAGGATACGTATGAGCATAGCCGGCATCGATAAGATATACCTTATCAGCGCAGCAAAGGATCATACAGTCCGCCTTGCCGATATTGAGGCAGTAAAGCTTCACATCGATCTTTGCGGCTTTTGCCGAGCAGCTGCCAAAGGGCAGCATGCCGCAAAATAATAGGGCAAGGGTCAGGCAGCGTGTATACATTTTCATCCGGCTCACTTCCTTCGTTACAGGTTTTGCAGAAAATGATGAAATCATTCACCGAGGGCAAAGGTATCGCCGCAGGAAAGATATTGCAGGCAATCCTGCATTTTTTCTTTCAGGAATGCGTACTGCTCTGTGCCGGTGCAGTGGGCGGTATAGTAGACGGTGTGATGTTTCAGCAGATTGTTGGCCAGCTGTTCCAGGTATTTTTGTCCTTCTTCCTGATGCACATCCACTTTCATCATGTGGAAGCCGCCGATAAATATATCCGGCTGGAACCAGGAAACAATGTTTTCGACACCTTTGTGCGAGCAGCCGCTGATGAGGATGCGCTTGCCCTGATGATGGATAAGCAAATATTGTTCATGGAGGAAACGGTCAGCCATTTTTTCATTACAGCAGCATTCCGTCAGGCCAAAGGCGGAAACGGGGAAGGCGCGCTCCAGATCGTTACAGGTAAAGAGAGAAAAGCCGGGTGATAAGGGCGTAAAATCGCCGGTATAGCGGATGCGGGGATGGCACTTGAGGGATGGATCCACGCCGATAAATGCATCATCAGCGTTATAGTAATCGCCAAAGGCCAGCTGAGGAACATAAACGGGTGCATTTGGATTCTGTTCCAGAAAGGTTTTGATGCCGCCGCTGTGATCGTAATGGCCGTGAGATAAAACGGCATAGTTCACATCGGCAAGGGAAAGATTCATTGCTGCGGCATTGGCAGCAAACACATTCGTTTGCCCCATGTCAAAGAGCACCTTGAGGTGATCGCCTTCAATCAGCAGGGAAAAGCCGTGCTCGGCCACAATGCCGGGACGGGCAGATGTATTCTCACATAATACAGTAAAACGCATGGCTACCTCCTGAGGAAAATGAACACATTGATTATACCACAAACAACGAAAATAAAAAAGAATGAGAAACAAGAGATTTTTGCATCAATTACGGCATGAATTTATGGGGAAAACCCTTGCAAATCCATGGAGAATATGATATTATGTAAAATAGTGTTTTGTGCGCTGCATGAAATACAATGTCGCCAAAATGGCGGATAACGGAGGTTGTTCCAAATGGCTTACACGGTAGAAAAAGTTTCCGGTAATCAAGTGAAAATTGCTTTCGAAATCGCTGCCGAAGCATTTGACGCTGCGGTGCAGAAGGCCTATCTGAAGGTGCGCGGCCGCGTGAACGTGCCCGGCTTCCGCAAGGGCAAGGCCCCCCGGAAGATGATCGAAAGCATGTACGGCGAAGCCATCTTCTATGATGATGCTTTTGATATTCTGTTCCCCGATGCTTATGAAGCTGCGGTGAAGGAAAATGATATCCAGGTTGTGGATCGCCCCGAAGTGGATAGCGTGGATCAGATCGGCGTTGGCCAGGATCTGAAGTTCACGGTGAAGGTGTTTGTGAAGCCCGAAGTGGAACTGGGCGAATACAAGGGCCTGAAGGCTGTGAAGTATGTGCATCAGGTGACGGAAGAAGAAATCGATGCCCGTATCCAGCAGGATGTGGAAAAGGCCACCACCATGACCGACGTGGAAGACCGTGCTGTGGAAAACGGTGACATCGTAAACCTGGACTATGCAGGTTCGGTGGACGGTGTTGCTTTTGAAGGCGGTACCGCTCAGGGCCAGACCCTGGAAATCGGCTCCGGTCACTTCATCCCCGGTTTCGAAGAACAGATGATCGGCATGAACCTGAATGAAGAAAAGGATCTGTCCGTTAAGTTCCCCGAACAGTATCATGCTGAAAACCTGGCCGGCAAGGACGCCATCTTCCATGTGAAGGTGAACGGCATCCAGGCCAAGGTGAAGCCCGAACTGGACGACGATTTTGCTGCCGATGTGAGTGATAAGAATACTTTCGCCGAATATAAGGAAGCCATCGTTGCCGAACTGAACGAAAAAGCCCAGAAGAATGCCGGCATCCAGCTGGAAAACAATCTGGTGCAGCAGGCTGTGGATGCCGCTGATTGCGATATTCCCGAAGCCATGATCGAATCCGAAACCGACATCATGATCCGCGAAATGCAGATGCGGATGATGTATCAGGGCCTGCGTTTCGAAGACTACCTGAAGTTCACCGGCCAGACCGAAGAACAGGTGCGCGAAATGTACAAGGGCGAAGCCAAGAACCGCGTGAAGATGCAGCTGGTTCTGGAAGCTATGATCAAGGCTGAAGAAATCGTTCCCACCGAAGAAGAAGTGGAAAAGGCTTTCGCTGAAGAAGCGGAACGCGCCGGCCGCACGGTGGAAGAATTCAAGGCTTCCCTGAACGATCGTCAGAAGGAATACCTGAAGGACAATGCTGCCATCCGTAAGGTGGTGGACCTGATTGTGGCTTCTGCCGAAGTGGAAGAAAAGGACGAATCTGAACAGATCAGCGCCGATGAAGCCCTGAATGCTGTAAATCAGGCTGCCGAAGCCATCGCTGACGAAGAATAATTCCATTTGCCTCAGCATAAGATAGACGATGAAACGGAAGGAGGAAAGGCGCATGTCTCTCATTCCCTATGTAGTTGAAAGAACGGGCAACGGCGAAAGGTCTTATGACATCTATTCCCGCTTGCTGAAGGATCGGGTTATTTTCCTTGGCTCTGCCATCGATGATCAGGTAGCCAATACCGTGGTCGCCCAGCTTTTGTTCCTGGAAACGGAAAACCCCGATGCGGAGATTTCTCTGTATATCAACAGCCCCGGCGGTTCTGTAACAGCCGGTATGGCCATCTACGATACCATGAATTACATCAAGTGCCCTGTGCGTACGGTGTGCATCGGTATGGCGGCTTCCATGGGTGCATTCCTGCTCATGGCCGGTGAAAAGGGCAAGCGCCTGGCGCTGCCCAACAGCGAAGTGATGATCCATCAGCCTTCCGGCGGTGCTTCCGGCCAGGCAACGGATGTGACCATCCATGCCGAATGGCTGCTGCGCACCAAGAAAAAGATGAATGCCTTGATGGCTGAAATGACGGGGCAACCCCTCAAGAAGCTGGCTCAGGACGTGGAACGCGATTATTTCATGACCGCTGAAGAAGCGCTGAAATACGGCATCATCGATGAAATCTATCAACCCCGGAAATAAGGCCGGAGAAATTTGAGGTAACTATGTCCAAAGACGATATGACCCAGCGCCGTCGCCGCTGCTGCTCTTTTTGCGGAAAATCCTCCGATCAGGTGCGCAGGCTGGTGGCCGGCCCCGGGGCGTATATCTGTAACGAATGCGTGGCGCTTTGCCATGAAATCATATCCGACGATATGGATATCATGGAATCCCACGAAATGCATAATATTCCGCTGCCTTCTGAAATGAAGAAGGTGCTGGATGATTATGTAATCGGTCAGGAGAGGGCCAAGAAAACCCTGTGCGTGGCTGTGTATAATCATTACAAGCGCATTTCTGCCCCCAGGAAGAAGGATGATGTGGAACTGCAAAAGTCCAATATCCTGATGGTAGGCCCCACGGGCTGTGGAAAAACGTATCTTGCCCAGAGCCTGGCCCGTATTCTGGATGTACCCTTTGCTATTGCAGATGCCACTGCGCTGACGGAGGCCGGTTATGTGGGCGAGGACGTGGAAAATATCCTGCTGCGCCTCATTCAGGCGGCCGGGAATGACATTAAGGCAGCGGAGCGCGGCATCATCTATATCGACGAAATCGATAAGATTGCCCGTAAAGGCGAAAATGTGTCCATCACCCGGGATGTAAGCGGCGAAGGCGTACAGCAGGCGTTGCTGAAAATTCTGGAGGGCACGGTAGCCAATGTACCCCCTCAGGGTGGCCGAAAGCATCCCCATCAGGAGTGTCTGCAGATTGATACCACCAACATTCTCTTTATCTGCGGCGGCGCTTTTGATGGCCTCAGCGGTATGATCGAACAGCGTATCGGCAAGAAGCAAATGGGCTTCGGAGCAGATCCCAAGACTGAAAAGGAAAAGAATCCTGGCGACGTGCTGCGACAGATGCGTCCGGAAGATCTGATGAAGTTTGGTCTGATTCCCGAATTTATTGGACGTCTGCCGGTGACGGTGACGCTGGATGCTCTGGATGAAAGCGCACTGGTAAAGATCCTGACGGAACCCAGAAACGCTTTGGTAAAGCAGTATCAGAAACTGATGGGGCTGGATGATGTGCAGCTGGACTTCGATGAAGAGGCGTTGTATGCCATCGCCGCCAAGGCGATCGCCCAAAAGAGCGGCGCTCGCGGTCTTCGCGCTATCATAGAAAATGCACTGCTGGATACCATGTTTGATCTGCCCGGCCAAAAAGACGTGGGCAATGTACGGATTACAAAAGGTGTGGTTGAAATGGGGGAAAGCCCTGTGATCACCCTGCGTGAAGTGAAGCCGTCTGCCAAGCGTGCCAAGGCAAAGCCGGCCGAAACGCCAAACGATGAAACAAGCGCGAGCTGAAAAATGGAAAGGAAAGTCGAAAGGCTTTCCTTTTTTATTGCGAAAACGGCCTCTCTCTGATAGAATAAAAATGAGGTGAATAACATGCTTGTGCCGGATATCAGAGAACCGCTGAAAGATGAACTGCTGGACCAAATTGTGGATGAAGCCATAAATTCAGGAATGGATATAGAAAATTGCCGTTTTTATGGCGATGAATTGCCGGAAGTCTCTGCACGGCTGCTGGAGTTTAATGGCTGTGTATTTGAAAAGTGCACGTTTGGTGAAGTGGAAATTGAGCGGCTTGTGTTTGTTGACTGTGTCTTCACCAAATGTGATTTGAGCCGATGCAATCTACGAAAAGCCACCCTGCAGCGTGTCCGGTTTCAGGAATGCAGAATGATTGGCGCATCGTTTGAGGGCAGCAGCCTGATGAGCGTTGGCTTTACAGACTGCCAGATGGATTATTGCAATTTTTCCAACACAAAAGCGCAGCAGCTGATGATGCAGCGCTGCGCTATGAGCGAAAATGCTTTTGTATCGTTTAAGTGGAAAGAGTGGCAGGTGGACGGATGCAGGATGCACCGCTGCGAATTTTCGGATACACCCATGAAGGGAATGGATGTAAGCACATGCGAAATCGGTTCCTGGTTGATTGACCTGTATTCGTTAAGAGGGCTGAAAGTAACACAGGAGCAAGCGCTGATTTTTGCAGGACTTCTGGGCTTACAGATTACGGATCAGCCGTCCTGACGCGCACGCACATCATCATACATCATAATTGCCGCGGCCACCGCAGCATTCAGCGATTCTGCGCCGCCCATCATGGGAATCTTCAGGCGTAGGGTCGCTTTTTCTTTGATTTCGGGGGAGATGCCGGCACCTTCATTGCCGATGATGATGCAGGTGTTTTCTTTCCTTTCTCGCTTGTTGAAAAAGGGTTTTCCCATCAGATCACCGGCCAGAATTTCAAAATCATTCTGCTGCAGTACATCAAGCGTCTGAGACAGTTGTTTCGTCTGAAAAACAGGAATGCGGAAAATGCTGCCCATGGTGGCACGCAGCACCTTGGGGGAATAAGGATCCGCCGTATTGCCATCAATGAGCAATCCGGTGAATCCGGCAGCATCCATGGTACGCAGAATGGTACCCACATTGCCGGGATCCTGTACGCCGTTGAGGCAGACAATGCGATGACCAAGCTTTTCAAGGGTGATTTGGGCGGGATAGGAACATAATGCCAGAATGCCCTGGGGTGATTTGGTTTCGCAAAGAGAGGCAAATACATGATCCGCCAGCACCTGAACCGAAATACCGGTATTCAGCAGATGGGCAAACTTTTCCCTGGCGCTTTCTGCGACCAACAGCATGGAAGCCGATTTATTTTGAATTGCTTCCTGGGTCATGTGTTCGCCTTCGGCGATAAAGAGCCCCTGGGCTATTCGTTCGGCACGGCTTTTATTGAGAAGCCGCCACTTCTTTACCATGGGGTTTTGTAAGCTGGTAAGGATAGGCGTACTCATTTTGCTGTATTCCAGATATCAAGAGCGCGGGGCATATCCGTCAGGTATTGTGCCAATTCTTCCTTCCGGATACCACTGAAGAGATAATGGGGCAGAATGAAATGGCATACAGCACGGTCGATTGCCTCGGCTACGCCGCCGCGGAATGCATTCTGCGTGGAAGCAATGAAGCGCAGTGCATTCCTGAAACGGGCAATGGGGAGGGGAGAAGAAGCATTCAGATTCCGAAGTGGCTGCATGGCTGAAATGGTTTCTGCATTTAGCTTGCTGTCAGAAACAAAAGCGTTCACCGAGCTGCTACAGACGGGTGCATAGGTGCATGTTGCCTGAGGAATGGCGCGGATATCAGCAGCAAAGGGCAGAAGAGCAAAAGGATATTCATCAGGCAATTTCATTCCCTGTGCAGGGTCATTTTGGAGAACGACGGCAGTGCAACCTTTTCTCGTGTGGGAACGAACAAAAACGGGGGTGTTGCCGCCGGGGGCTAAAAGGGCGTTGCTTTCATTCCTGTTCAGAGAAACATCCGTACCAAATACGCCTGCGAGGGTTTCTGCGCCCAGGGCAGCATCGCTATTATTGGCTGCAGAAATATATAGCGCATTGGGGGACAGGGCATACGCTGTAAGCAGAGCCAGGGCATCGCCTTCATTGCAGATAAAACCTGCCGCCTTCATCGCTTCATCAAGGCGCCGCACCAATTCTTGTTTTTCTATTTTTTGGCCGTTCATTCGGGTGAGGAGCACAGTGCTGCCGTCATGGACTGCCTTTTCAAGGGTTTCCTGGGCCTGGTCACGCATTTCGTTGAGAGCACGCAAGGCCTTTTCTTGCAATGCGTTTTCGGCTTCGAGCAGTTGTTTTTCTTTGCGAACATCTTCGAGAGCGGCTTTTTCACTGGCAGTAAGCTCGTCTAAGGCATTCTTTTTCAGGCTGGCCATATCTTTCCGGGCATCATCCAGCTGCATAAGAAGCATCAGTCGTTCGGCTTCCAGTTCCTGCAGCTGACTGTTCATGGCGGAAATGGCCAACTTTTTGCTTTCACAGGCCATAGCGGCAGAAAGCCCCTGCTGCATGCCGGGACAGGAAAGAATAATATCGACAGCCTGACGGGAATCTTCGGCATTAATGCAGACCCGCTGTAAACTGCGCTTAAAAGTATCCACCGGATTCATAACGTCCTTCAGGGCTGTACTGTCGTTGACGATTGCACCGGGAGCTTCCTGTTTAGAAGCATAGCGCTGCAATTCCACCGTTTCCATCAGGGGATTATGCGCACGGCGGAAGGAATTGCCCTTCTGACCGGGGGAATAGAGCTTAGTGCCCGTTAATGGCTGCTGAGGAGCGGCAGGTTTCTCAGGAACAGCAACGGAGGTTTTCGTGGTAAGCAGATTCGCCGATTGTGCAATGCACTGTTTATTGATTTCCTGAATCTGATCCAACGCAGAAACAGGTTCTTCAGCCTTTTCGGAAGGTACCTCCTGCGCGGTTTCAACGGGTTTCACAGCGGTCTTTTCAGCGTTTTCAGCTTTGCGGGGCCAGAAGAAAAGCAATTCCTGACCATTTACAGAAATGGAATAAAGTTCCTGACTATCAGGCGGCAGCTGTTTTGCATCTTCGGGGATGGAAGGCTCGTCCTTCTTTACAGGGCCCTGGATATTGGCACCATTGCGGATAAAAACGAAAGGAGTAACAGCTTTTTCAGCTTCGCCCTGAGGAACAACCTGATATAGAAGATCCTGTTGCATGGCGCAAACGGCATCGGAATAAACGATGAATTGATTGTTTTCGCCGTTGGCCGGATTATAATTTTTGTTTGTACGGATTTTGTTGGCTTCAGCGGGCTGATTGCGCAAATCCAGCAGGCAAAGACCGCACATAGTGCGCATACGTTCTTTGAAAGTGTGCTGTTCGTTGCGGTCGGGCACAATGCGCAGAAAACCTTCATCTGGTAAAGAATTCAGCGTTTCGGATGTGATGGGGCCATCCTGGGAAAGAAGCGGTTTGATCCGGAAATAAGCCTTGGTGATATTGTCTTCTTCCAGATAAACGAGAACTGCCTTGCCGTTGAAATCCATAAAAACCCCTCCAAATAATAAATAAATAATGATGCGTTTTTACAACGCATAATAAACCGTGCAGGAAAAAAGGGAAAAGGCGTCAGACGAACCGGAAGAAAAGTGCCTTTCGGTTCTATCTGCGCCTAAATGATTACATACGGATGAATGCGTCGTAGATGGCACGAAGCGCGTTTTCAAAATCGCTTTCATCCACGCCCACCAGAATATTCAATTCGCTGGAACCCTGATCGATGGTACGGATGGAGATGCCCTGCTGAGAGATGGCGGTGAACAGACGGGCAGCTGTACCAAAATTGCGGACCATACCGCGGCCTACGGTGGCGATAATGGCCAGCTTATCATGCACAGCCAGGTGATCGGGATGCACGTCCTTTTGCAGCCGTTCCAGTACTTCCTCCAGGCGCGGCATAAGCTTGGCGCTTTCCACGATGACGGTCATGGTATCAATGCCGGTGGGGAGCAATTCAAAGCTGATGCCAAAATCCTCAAACACCTGCAGAACGCGACGGCCAAAGCCGAGCTCGGCGTTCATCATGTCCTTTTCAAGCGCCACGGCACAAAAACCCTTACGACCGGCAATACCGGTTACGGGGTGGGAAGCATCGATCTTGGCAGAAGCAACGATCATGGTGCCGGGATGTTTGGGGTCGTTGGTGTTGCGCAGATTAATGGGAATACCTGCGCGACGGACGGGGAACACGGCGTCATCGTGCAGTACGGAGAAACCCATGTAGGAAAGTTCGCGCAGTTCACGATAGGTGATTTCACTGATGTGCATGGCATCACGGATAATGCGGGGATCGGCCATCATGATGCCTGAAACATCCGTCCAGTTTTCATAAATATCCGCTTTGGTGCCCCGGGCGATGATGGAGCCGGTGATATCGCTGCCGCCGCGGGTGAACGTGCGGATTTCGCCGTTTTCTTCTGCGCCGTAAAAACCGGGGATCACGGCGCGGGGATATTCACTGAGTACAGAAGAAATAAGGGCATTGCTTTCTTCTTCCATAAAGTGGCCGTTCTGATCAAAACGAATAACACGGGCAGCATCGACAAAGGGGAATTCCAGATAAGCGGCCAAAAGCTTGCCGTTGAGGAATTCGCCGCGGCTGGCGATGTAATCACGGGTGGTGCCCTTGGTCAATTCATTGGCAATGTCTTCAAAATCAGCAGTAAAATCGAAGGATACACCGATTTCGTCTGCAATTTCTTCGTAGCGTTCGCGGATGCGGCCCAGCAGATGCTTGAATACCTTGCCGGACAGGGCAGCTTCGTGGCAGGCGTAGAGAAGGTCCGTTACCTTATCATCGCCGGGACCCCGCTTGCCGGGAGCAGAGGGAATAATATATTTACGTTCACTGTCGGAGAGAACAATATTCTTTACTTTCTTAAACTGTGTTCCGTCCGCCAGGGAACTTCCGCCGAATTTTGCAACAATCACTTGAATGCACCTCCAATATCTTAACCAATTTATTTTATCTTTTTTTTACATTTATGTCAATCATTTCTCTTCGTTTTCATGGTATGCAAAACAAAATAATTGGTGAATTTCTTGATTTTAGAAAGATGCGCTGTTATAATCAATGCATGCAGGGCACTCTATGTATGGGGTGAACTGCATTTGAACAGAAAAATAGATGATTTTCTGGCTGCTGCCGAGCGGATGAAACTTGGGGATTATGTGCGCTTTGAAAGCGACAGAAGACGCAGGCTGATGGATGCTTTCCTGCAGGGAATCATGCGGGGGATTGGCGCATTGATTGGCTTTGCGGTGCTTGGCGCCGTGTTGGTATATCTGCTGCAAAGAATTGCGGATAAAAGCCTGCCTTGGATCAGCAGTTTTGTGGCTGAAATTGTAAGACTGGTGCAATTAAGGGTGAACTGATGAAAAATAACTGGAAAAAGTGGTTGCTATGGATTGGACCAGCCAGTCTGATCCTGCTTATGGACCGGCTGTTCAAAATGCTCTTTCATGACGCGGAAATTGTGCTGATTCCAGGCGTGTTGGCGCTGACTGGTGCCAAGAATACCGGCATGGCTATGGGCATGATGGAAGGGCAGCCGATACTGCTGGTGGCTTTATCCATTGTGTTAATTCTTGTAAGCATATATTTCCTCAGGGGATACAAAATCAAAGGTCTGGCCGCCGCTGCAATTTCCATGATTGCAGGCGGAGCCGTCGGCAATGCTATCGACCGCATATTCATCGGGTATGTGATCGACATGATCGAAGTATTGTTTCTGGATTTTTATATCTTCAATGTGGCGGATATCGGGGTGGTTTGCGGTGCTGTACTCTGCGGAGTCAGCCTACTGTTCTGTCCCGGGGAGTGGGAGAAAAGATGAAGTTTGAATTTACAGCATCCGGCAAGCGTCTGGATGTGGAAATATCGGAAAATTGCGATGTTACCCGTTCCCGGGCGGCCGGTTTGATCAAGAATGGGTGTGTTTTTGTTGCGGGAAAAGCAACGGATAAAGCATCGTTGAAGCCGGAAGCAGGTACTTATGTCTGTGTGGAAATTCCGGATGCAAAGCCCATCGAAGCACAGCCTCAGGATATTCCGCTGGAGATACTGTATCAAGATGAAGACGTGGCAGTGGTTGTGAAGCCTGAAGGCCTGGTGGTGCATCCTGCGGCCGGGAATCCGGACGGCACGCTGGTAAATGCTCTTTTGTATCATCTGGACAGCTTGTCCGGCATTGGCGGCGAAATGCGGCCGGGAATTGTGCATCGGCTGGATAAAGATACCAGCGGACTGATGCTGGTGGCAAAAAACGATGGGGCACATGCTTTTTTGTCTCAGGAACTGGCAGACAGAAAAATGGAAAAGCATTATCGTGCTGTTGTCTTTGGAAAAATGAAAGAGGATAGCGGCGTGATCGAAGCGCCCATTGCCAGAAGCAAAACGGACAGAAAAAAGATGGCCATTGACAAAGATGGACGGTATGCCCTGACGGAATGGAAACTGCTGAAGCAATTGCCCGACAGAGCACTGCTGGATGTGCATATTATCACCGGACGCACCCATCAGATTCGGGTGCACATGCAGTCCATCGGTCATCCGGTACTGGGGGACGTGATTTACGGGCACAAACACCTACCCAGAGCGGAAAGGCTTTTGCTGCATGCCTATTCGCTTTCCTTTACCCATCCCGTGACAAAAGAAAGAATGTATTTTGAAGCCAAATGCCCTTTTGCAGAAGAATAAAAAACGCCTGGCATTGCATGTTGCCAGGCGTTTACGTTTGCAATTATTCAGCGGTTATCTTCCATGAATTTGTAGAGTTTTCGTTTCACGCGCTGCAGGGCATTATCGATGGATTTTACGTGGCGGCCCAGATTATCGGCAATTTCCTGATAACTCTTGCCGTCCATAAAGGCTTCCAGGACTTGCTTTTCAAGGTCTGAAAGTAACTGATCCATCTGGGCGTGAATACCTTTGAGATCCTCTTTGCTGATGTAGAGATCTTCGGGATTTGTAACCCGACCTTCGATTACATCCAGCAGCGTCCGATCCGATTCTTCATCGTAGAGTGGCTTATTGAGAGATACATAGCTGTTGAGCGGCACGTGCTTTTGCCGGGTGGCTGCCTTGATAGCGGTGATGATCTGCCGTTTTACGCAAAGTTCAGAAAAAGAACGGAAGGAGGCCAGCTTGGAAGGCTGAAAATCACGGATGGATTTATAGAGACCAATCATGCCTTCCTGCACAATATCTTCATGATCGGCGCCGATGAGAAAATAACTGCGGGCCTTGGACCGGACAAAATTCTTATATTTATTCAACAGAAACACAAGGGCATCGCCATCACCCTGCTGGGCAAGGGAAACCACGTCTTCATCCGCCATTTCCTGATAGCGGATCAATTCGTCAGGCAGACGTTCGATGTGCTGATCGGTCATAAAGAACCTCCGGCAAGAAAATGATGAAACTTATTCGCGGCCATTGAATGCAGCGTACAAAAGCACGCCGGCAGCAACGGAAGCGTTCAGGGAACCCACGCCGCCCTTCATGGGCAGGGATACTTTATGATCGCAGGTTTCCAGCACCAGACGGCTGACGCCTTCGCCTTCGGCCCCGATGATGATGCCGCAGGGACCGTTGAAATTTACCTTGCGGTAATCTTCGCCTACCATATCGGCGGCAAAGAGCCAGACCCCCTTATCCTTGAGCATTTCCAGGGTGCGGGTCAGATTGGTGACACGGGCCACCTTTACCGTTTCAATGGCACCGGCGGAAGCCTTGACGGCAGAGGGGGTAAGGCCGACGGCGCGGCGTTCGGGCACGATAACGCCGTGAGCACCCACGCAGGCGGCGGTACGGATGATGGCACCCAGGTTCTGGGGATCGGTCACGCCGTCCAGAATGACAAGGAAGGGGTCTTCATTCTTTTCGGCGGCTTCAGCCAGCATATCTTCCACATCGAAATAGCGGTATGCGGAAGCAAAGGCCAGCATGCCCTGATGATTCTTGGTAATCTCGTCCAGCCGGGAACGTTCAACCGTCTGAATCGGAATATGAGCATCCCGGGCCATGGCGATAATTTCACGGGCGGTGGCGGAAAGGTCACCCTTGGCCACCATCAGCTTTTCGATGTCCCGGTTGTTCTTGATGGCTTCCCGGATGGGATTGCGGCCGGAAAGCAGATTTTCCGGGGGCAGGAAGGCTTCGTCCTGCACTTCGGTGAAGGCGGGCCTGGCGGGCCGGGCAGGAGCGGGACGCTGCTGCTTTTCAGGGGCGGGTTTCTTGGGGAAATCGCCTTTACGTTCACTGAATTTGTGATCGGCACCTTTGCCACGGGGAGCAGAGAAGCGATCTTCCTTTTTGTCGTTGTTCTGCTTGTTGGCACGCTTATAACGGGTGCCTTCTTCTTCCCAGGTGCTGTCCTGACGCAGATGATCCTTCCGGGTCATTTTCTTTTTATCAAAGCTC
>JAFSGG010000071.1 GCA_017434775.1 Clostridia bacterium | reverse complement strand
TCTGGAACTGGCAGAAAACATGATTCGTCTGTCCGGTCTGGAACCTTACAAGGATATTAACATCATCGAAACGGGCCTTCGCCCGGGTGAAAAGCTGTATGAAGAATTGCTGATCAAAACGGAAGATCTGGACAAAACCGACAACAGCATGATCTTCATCGAACGGGATAAACCGCATACAGCAGAAGAAATCCGGCAGAAGCTGGATATCCTCTCGAACGCCATTGCTACCTGTGATGATGAACAGGTGAAGGCCGCCCTGAAGGAATGTGTGGACACTTTCCATGATCCCAATGAAGTAAACGCGGCCGCCACCCAAGCTGAAGAAATGAAAATGGTGGATAAGGAGACCGTAGCCTGATCTGCTTTCTTGAAGCACTTCCTGACCAAGTGGCATTCGACAATGTTCAGCTTGCGAAGTGCGGGCTATACATAACAAAAATTTTGCTTTGATAGGAGTAAGTAATATGAAAATTTGGATGATGAATCACTATGCAGGTATTATGAGAACCAATAAAGGGGGCCGCCATTATTGGTTTGCCAAATTTCTTCGCCAGTACGGATATGATTCAACGATTTTCTGCGCCGGTACCCAGAAAGAATTGATGGTTACCGAAATGGCCGAAGAAATCAACACTCCTTTTGTGTATGTAAAAGCTGGCGGATCCCGCAATAGCGGTTTAAAGCGTGTTTGGAGCATGGTATCTTTCTACCTTAATGCAAAAAAAGCGGGCAAGCAATACGCCAAAGAGCATGGAAAGCCCGACATCATCCTTGCATCTTCCGTTCATCCGCTGACGCTGGTTGCCGGTCTTCATCTGGCAAAGAAATTCAAGGTAAAATGCATTTGTGAAATGCGAGATCTGTGGCCTGAAGCCATACTGACCTATTCAAACAAAATCAAGAAAAACAGTTTGATTGCCAAACTTTTATATGCCGGTGAAAAATGGATATACACAAAGGCGGATGCTTTGATCTTTACCCAGGAGGGCGGCGCTGATTATGTACGTGAGCAGGGCTGGACAACAGATCAGGGTGGCTCCGTGGATATCAGTAAAGCATATCACATTAACAATGGCGTTGATGTAGAGGATTTTGATCAGAATGTAAAAGACTATTGGCTGGAAGATGCCGATATGGATGATCCCGATACGATCAAAGTCGTATATGCCGGCGCCATCCGCAGGATTAACAACCTTGGCATCATCGTTGATGCGGCCAAACTTGTCAAGAATCCCAAGATTCGGTTTATTATCTACGGTTCTGGTGACCGTCTGGAATCTCTGCGGAAACGTTTGACCGATGAAGATATCAAAAATGTTGTTTTTAAGGGCAACATCAGTAAGCTTTATATTCCATCTGTGGATGTTCGCGCAAATATTAATTTGGTGCATTGGGAGATGAGCCCATTGCTCCGTGTTGGGGAAAGCTATAACAAGGCATTTGAGTATTTTGCTGCTGGTAAGCCCGTTTTCTATACCGTTCGTCCCGGTTACAGCATTGTTGAAAAGTACAATTGCGGCATTCTGACAGAAGGCTTTGAACCTCAGGATATAGCCAATGGAATCGAAAAGATTGCAGCCATGTCCGAAGAAGAAATTGCTGAAATGTCGGCAAATGCACGTAAAACTGCACAAATCTATGATTTCAGAAATCATACAAAAAAACTGGTTCAAATCATTGAAAAACTTACCGCGAACTCCTGAACTCATTTTTACCAGAACAATTAAGTTGATTATTGGCTGACAGGCAACTGCGAAAAGCGAGGCCGACGTGAAAAGAAGGAAGAAAACATATCAACTAACAGAAAAGAATGCTGTAATTGCTGCGCTCTTTATCTTCCAGTATTCCATACTGATTCCGCTGATGAATTATGTGAATTCATCGGTTTTGGTTGGTGTATCTGGAATGGCGTTGTTTCTGGCAGCTTTTCTGATAAATCGAAAGATTGAAATTGATTTGCGCACGGGCATTGTTCTTGTTGTACTGACGATTGCATTTCTTTTGAAAACGCTTTTTACCAAGACGGAAGTTTCCATTCTTGTGGAATTTCTGATGATCGCAGTTCCGCCTGTTTTGATATTCTCTTATTCCTTTTGCCCCAAAACATTTTTGACGTGCAGTTACAAACTGGCTTTTATCAATTTCGCGGTGCTGTGCCTGATGCCGTTTATCGGTCCCAAGGTTGCATATATGCGCTTTGGATACGGCATGCTGCTGACGGTAATTTTTCTTTATTTGCAATTGTTCCATAAAGATGCTTCCGGAAATCGGGCGTATTTTGTTTTGAATTTCAAAAGAAGAAAGCTATTGCTATGGCCTGTTTTTATTGCATCTGCTTTGGAAATGGTCATCTTTGGCAGCCGTGGTGCTTTGCTGGCTTTTGTGGTGTTTGTATTGATTCATCGTTTTCTCATTTCACGAAAAAATGCCGTATGGAAGCTGCTTTTGTTTGGTCTGCTCATCGTATTGGTTCTGAATCTGGAATTCATCGTAGGGGCACTTATTTCCATTGCCGAAGATCTGGGTGTGCAATCCTACGCTCTGCGCAAATACGAATACCAATTGAAATTCGGCCTGGAAGAAGCATCATCCGGGCGCGCAGGACTGTATGAAAGTGCCCTGTTGACAATCGAGGAATACCCCTTCTTTGGTGCTCCTTTGGTGAAATATGGGGATGGTACTTTGTATGCCCACAACCTGTTTTTACAGGTTGGCCGTGATTTCGGTGTTTTTGCCCTTGTGCTTTGTGCTATTTTTGTAGCTTATTGCATCTATCTGATGTTTGCCAAAAAAGTAAAGCAGGATACCAAACTGATTATTTCTGCTGTTTTTTGCATTTCAGTTATGCGTCTGATGGTTAGTTCCAATGTGTGGGAACGTCCGGAATTCTGGGTATTGCTTTGCATTGTATTCCGCTATAAAACACTTCCTTCCCCAAGAGGCGTGTCGGTGGCCAAGTAATTGCCGGACGGCATATTGTTTTGTGCGGATGGAGGATTGTTACATGAGTAAAAGCAAAAGTATATTCAAAAGTTTTTCTCTGCTGGCTGTTATTACAATCGTTGAAAAAATCATAGCGTTTGTTTTTGAAGCATCTATAGCAGCCAATATCGGTGCCAATAAAATTACAGATGGTTATTTCATCACGGCAGAATTTTTTACGCTGATCGACAGTGCTTTTCTCAGTGCAGCTACCGTTGTAGCCCTGCGCCAATATACGCATTATGTGATGGCTAATGATGAACAGCAGGGGTTTCGGTTGCTTTCCCGATTCCAATCCGTTTATTTACCAGTAATTCTTTTCGTGAGCATAGCGGTTTTCTGCCTGGCAGTCCCTTTGTCCTATGTAATTGCCCCCGGTTATTCGGAAGAAGCAAGGAGCATTGTCATCCGTTGCATCCGTTTTATGGCTTTTGTGCCCTGCGTTTCCTGTGTCACATCGGTCGGTCTGGCTGTGCTCCGTCAAAAAAAAGAGTTCCTGATTACTGGACTGAAAAGTCTGTTTATCAGTGTGGTTGGTATTGCCAGTGTATTTCTCTTTGGCAGAAACAGCCGCAATGCAGACCTTTTGAGTATCGCCTATGCCATCAGCATGGTGCTGTATTGCGTACTCGTCATGCTCTTTACCCGCAGATACGGTGTACTCAAGCTGTGTAAGCCCGTTCTTGATAATGAAATAAAGAATCTTTTCAAAAAACTGTTCCCCCTGATGATCAGTTACGGTGTGGCAAGAGTAGCGCTGATGGTTGATAAAACGGTGGCCTCCTTTCTGGGAACCGGAGCCGTTTCTCAATTAACCTATGCTCATAGCTTGTATAAAGTGGTCGGTGCCATTTTTGTAACCAATCTGACCACTATCATTCTGACTGACTTCAATAATTTGTGTTCCCGGAATGAAACGGAAAAGGTGTCCCGTCTGGCCAGAAAAACCATTTCCATGATGACACTGATGTTGATTCCTGTCACCATTGTTTCATTCTTCAACGCATCAAATATTGTAAAGATTGTCTATGAACGCGGCGAATTTGCTGCGAATCTTTCCGCTTCCGTTGGCAGTGTGCTCATGTTTTATGCACTGAATTTTGTACCGGTGATGATTCAGGGGATCTATAACCAGGCGTTGTATGCCTTTGGTGATACAAAAAAGCCCATGTGGATCAGTGTGACGTCTGTAGTGGTCAATCTGGGACTCAGCATTCCGTTGTCTTTCGTAGTGGGTCTCGCTGGGATAGCTATCGGCACGGTTGCCAGCGCGCTGGTTACCATTGTTTTGCAGCGCATAGTGCTGAAAAAATACCTGCCGGATTATAAGGGCGGTTACAGCAGGGATTTTCTGTGGAAAGCCGGCGCGGCAAGCGCAGTTTGTCTGCTTGCTGTATTTGCTGTTTCGCAGTTTGTCAGTAATGCTTATCTTTCCTTTGGTTTGAGTACAATTGTTGGTTTTTCTTCTTTTTTAATCGTGATGATTCTGCTGAAGGAAAATTATAGTCTTTCCGCGCTGAAGCAGGTTGTAGCTAAATTCAAGAAATAATCTGTCAAAAGGAGAATCTGTTCATGAACAAATATTTATCGGACCCCCGTTTTGATGACATCAGGCCTTTTGAAAAGAAAGTTTGGCTGGCCACTCCCACCATGCATGGCGATGAACAGAAATGGGTGGATCATGCTATTGAGACCAATTGGGTTAGCACCGTAGGTGCCAATATTAACGAAGTGGAAAAGGCCGTGGCCGAAAAGGTTGGCCGGAAATACACCGTGGCCCTTTCTTCCGGTACGGCAGCGCTTCATCTTGCTGTTCGTCTGGCAGGAGAAAGACTTTATGGTCCTGCACCGGCGTATGTGGGTACGCTGGCAGGAAAACGTGTTTTCTGCTCCGATTGCACATTTGATGCCACGGTTAATCCGGTAGCCTATGAAGGCGGCGAGGCGATCTTTATTGATACTGAGCCGGACAGTTGGAATATGTGCCCCCAGGCGCTGGAAAATGCTTTCCAGATGTATCCGGATGTGAAATTGATCGTGCTGGCTCATTTATACGGAACACCGGGCAAGTGTGATGAGATCCGTGCCATTGCCGACAAATACGGTGCACTGATTGTGGAAGATGCGGCCGAATCCTTCGGTGCCACCTATAAGGGTGTGCAGACGGGCATGTTCGGTGATTACAGCATCATTTCTTTCAACGGTAACAAGATTATTACCGGTTCTTCTGGCGGTATGCTGCTGACGGATAGCCAGGCGGATGCCAATAAGGTGCGCAAGTGGTCGACCCAGAGCCGAGAAGATGCACCCTGGTATCAGCATGAGGAACTGGGCTACAATTATCGCATGAGCAATATTATTGCCGGTGTGGTTCGGGGTCAGATGCCTTACCTGGAAGAACACATTGCGCAGAAGAAAGCCATTTATGAACGGTATCGGGATGGATTGAAGAATCTGCCGGTTACTATGAACCCCTTTGATGAAAATACCTGCGAACCCAACTACTGGCTCAGCTGTCTGCTGATCGATAAAGAAGCTATGTGTCCGATGGTACGCGGCGAAAAGGACAGCCTGTACACAACAGAAAGAGGCAAGTCCTGCCCTACCGAGATTTTGGAAGCACTGGCTGCTTTCAATGCAGAAGGCCGGCCTGTGTGGAAGCCGATGCATATGCAGCCTATTTATCGGATGAATAAATTCATTACCAAGGTTGGAAACGGTCGTGGTAACAGCAATGCTTATATCCGGGAAGAGGAAGTTGTGGATGTAGGCGCCGATCTGTTTGCTCGCGGCTTGTGTCTGCCCTCCGATAATAAAATGACGCCTGAGGAACAGGATATTGTCATCGATATCATCCGCAGGTGCTTTCAATAAAGCAAGAAAGGGAGAATGACTGATGTACGCAAAGTTTTTCAAACGTTTTCTGGATTTTATGCTGTCCCTGACGGCGCTGTTGATTCTCAGTCCGGTTTTTTTGATTCTGACCGTTCTTGGCGCGATCAAAATGAAAGGGAACCCCTTCTTTACCCAGAAGCGCCCCGGTAAGAACGAAAAGATTTTCAATCTGATTAAATTCCGTACCATGACCTGCGAAAAGGATAAGGACGGCAAACTTTTGCCTGATGCTCAGCGCCTGACCCAATATGGAAAGATCTTGCGCAGCACCAGTCTGGATGAACTGCCCGAACTGATCAATATTCTCATTGGCGATATGAGCATCATCGGTCCTCGGCCGCTGCTGGTGAAATATCTATCCCGCTATAATGAAGAGCAGCGCCGCCGCCACGATGTACGTCCCGGGTTGACCGGCTATGCACAGGTGAACGGGCGCAATGCCATCAGCTGGGAAGAAAAATTCAAGCTGGATGTGGAATATGTGCGCAATGTTACGTTTGTGGGCGATCTGAAGATTCTCTGGAAAACAGTGAAGGCTGTTGTGAAAAGAGAAGGTATCAATTTTGCTGATACTGCAGACACGAAAGAGTTCTTGGGATAATCTGCCGGTGTAACGCTCTGCTGACTGCAGCCGTTTATCAGAAAAGGAAGATCATCGATGAAATCAAAGAGCAATGTGATAGCGAAACTTCGCAAAGAAGCCGGCTTTACCCAGAAGTCCCTGGCCGAAGCCCTGCATATCACCGATAAGGCCGTTTCCAAATGGGAGCGAGGCATATCGTGGCCGGATATCACCTTGCTTCCCCGTTTGTCAGCGCTATTGGATGCCGATATTGAAACACTGCTGAAAGAAACTGCCTCCGCTCATCATCATGCATGGGCAGGGCTGATCGACCTGCGAAAATTTGATCACGATCCGGCTCAGCTGGTGTATGATAAACCACTGGTTTACTATCTGCTTTCTCATTATTTGCTGTTGGGCATCCGGGAAATCTATGTGTTGGATAAGGAAGACCGGTTCCGCTGGGTTTTTCAGGATTCGCTGAAGAAATTCGGCTTCTGCTTTACGGTCAATCCGGAGAGGATGCCGGATAAGAATGTGCTGATTATGGGACATCCCTGTTTTTTGTTTGGGTCGGATCTGACCCGGCGGTTTCAGGGGGTTATGTCAACGGGGAAGCTCACCAAGCTCTGCCCGGCTTGGGATATGACACCCTTTCTATTTTGCCCTGCGGAATATGCCGATATGTACTATAAAGACCCTGCATTCCTGTACAAAAACGCATTTTTGAGAACATTGGGGCGCGGAATGATATGTTTGCCGCTGGATACACCGGATCAGTTGAATGATGTATCTTCCTTTGTGCGTATTTATCAACAGAATACAGGTCTGATGATTCATGATATGCATGAAGTTATCCGGTTGAAAAAGCAGACAAACGGTTAATAACGGATATCGAAAATAAAAAAATGATTGTTTTAATGATTATTACATTGGAAGGGCTGCATGCCGAAAACGGGATTGCAGCTTTTTTTTATTTTCTTGAATGCAGGACCTGAGTGTAAAGAAAACAGCAAATTTTCAAAAAACAGAGATGAGTTACTGGATTTTGCGGCAGAAAATTAAGGCATATAATTGTGAATTAATATATGTGTTTTGCCTCATTGGAACGTGCTTTGTTGCTGTGGAATACTTCATGTAAACTACTGGTCGGTTGTTTGGAAAGAACATGAATGATAAAATAACATGGAATGATTCACGAAGGCTTTTGAACGGCAATGAAAGGAAGGAAACAAGATGAAGAAGTTGGTTGCAGTTGCTCTGCTGATGGCTATGGTGTTCATCCTTTGTGCCTGCGGCGCACCTGAACAGAAGAATACGGAAAATATCAAGCTGTCCGTTGAAGAAGGTGCCAGGTATGCCGAATGGGTATATTCCGCTACCCCCGGCGATCTGGAAAGTGCCGATCCTTACGGCAGCACTACCGCCCGTACCGAATGGCTGACCAACATGACGTTTGATAAGCTGATTGCCTATAACGAAGAAACCGGCGAAATGGAACCCGAATTGGCTACCAAGTGGGAATCCAACGAAGCCAAGGACGAATGGACTTTTTACCTGCGCAATGATGTTTATTTCCACAACGGAGATCATCTGACTGCAGAAGATGTGAAGTTCACTTATCTGCACACCGCCAATCTGGGCGATAAGATGAATGTGGTGCGTACTTTTGCGGCTGGCACCTACGCCGAATCCGTTGAAGTGATTGATGAGTACACTGTTAAGTTTGTGCTCAAGCAGCCCCGGCCTGATTTCCCTATGTACATGGATATGAAAGTGTATTCTAAAAATGCCATTGAAACCCTGGGTCAGGCTGAAGGTGGTGTGATTGGTACCGGCCCCTACTTCTTTGACAAGGCCAATACCGTTTCTGGCCAGATCTACACGGTATCCCGTAATGAAAATTACTGGAGGGGTACCGAAAATTACAAAACGAAGCACATTGGTTTTAAGGTGTACGGTGACTGGAACGGTGTAATTGCTGCACTTCAATCCGGAGATATCGATTTCACCACTATGCAGAGCGCTCATTACCGCACGGTTAAGAGCGATCCTAATCTGACAATCGACGAAAAAGTGGGCTGCACTTCGTACTACATGGGTTACAATTACACTTCCACCAATGCTGATATGAATGATCCCGAAGTCCGCATCGCCATTGCTCAGTGCATCAATAAGGATGATATGGTGGCCATTGCCTGGGAAGGTCTGGCTGTCAAGTCCGATAACTTCTGCGCTCCTACCGGTTTGGGCTACTCTGCTGATGTAAAGAGCGTGCAGTATAATCCTGAACAAGGCGCTGCTACCCTGAAGGAAAAGGGGATCACCTCTCTGACGATTATTTACACTTCTGGCGCTCCTGCCGTCGCTGCCGAAGTAATTCAGGCTTCCCTGAAGCAGGCCGGTATCGATGTGACTCTCCGTTTGGTGGACACCACCAACTGGGCTTCTTTCAAAGCTGCCCGGGAAGGCTATGATCTCTTTGTAGACTATGGTTCCTATCGTGGTGCTCTGCTGTACAATTTCAACCGCTTCATCCATCGGGATGGTGCCAATAACTACACCGGTTTTGCTTCTGACGAATATGAAACCTTGCAGAATAACGTATCTGCCCAGAGAAACTGGGACGATATGCTGAAGGAATTCAAAGTACTGCAGCAGTGGGTGGCCGATAATGTGCCCTTGTTCCCGCTGGCATACACCAACACCCTGCTTGGCAGAAATATCAATGTGGGCGGCGGCTATCTGGGCAGCAGCAACAATGGTTGCAATTGGTCTACCATCTATAAGCTGGTGAAATAATAAATTGAATATTCCAGAGGCCTTCTTGCGAGTGAAAATCCTTGAAGGCCTTTGGAGTAGAATAACGGTGAACCCACCGCTGAGAAAAGGAAATGGGATAATAGATGTTACGTTATTTTGTCAAACGCGTGCTGACGTTGGTGCCCATCCTGCTGGTCGTGGCATTCCTGGTTTTCTGGCTCATGGGTCAGACCGGCGATCCTGCCCGTACCATGGCTGGCGAAACGGCTACGGAAGAACAACTGGAAATGATGCGTGAGGAACTGGGGCTGAATACTCCCATTGCCGTTCGTTTTGGACGGTGGCTTTCGGATGCCGTACTCAGGGGTGATTTCGGTGAAAGCTTGTACGGAAAAGATTGCTGGCAAGAATTTGCCCTTCGCTTTCCTCATACACTGAAGCTGGCCATTGCATCCATTCTTTTGACCGTTGTGATTGCCGTTCCCTTTGGCATCATTTCGGCTGTCAAGCAAAACAGCTGGGTGGATACTCTTCTTTCATCCACGGCTATGCTGGGCTTGTCCATGCCTACCTTCTGGATGGGTATGCTGCTGATTGTGTTGTTCTCGGTACAGCTGGGCTGGCTTCCTTCCGGTGGTGATGATGGCAGCATATACAGCTTGCTGATGCCCATGTTCTGCTCTGCTGTGAATAATGCCGCTTTGGTAACACGAATGACTCGTTCCTCCATGGTGGATCAGATTCGCGCTGATTATCTGCGCACTGCACGTGCCAAAGGCGTTTCTGAAAAGAAAGTGATCCTCAAGCATGCGTTAAAAAATGCCTTGATCCCTATTATTACTACCATTGGCACTCAGCTTTCTTTCCTGATTGGCGGCACAACCGTTATTGAAACGGTGTTTTCCTGGCCGGGCGTTGGCTCCTATACCGTTGCTAGTATCAGAAGCAACGATTTTATGCCCGCTACCTGCAATGTGGTTCTGATCAGTATTCTGACAGCTGTGATTCTGCTGGTTGTGGACATGCTCTATGCCTTTGTGGATCCCCGGATCAAGGCAAGATACAAGAGAGGCTGATGTATCATGGGTATTGTTGAATTTGTTAAAGAAAAGCAAAAAGCAAAGGATCTGGAAACAGTTGCGCTGTCCAGAGCTTCCAGCACGAAACGCTACAAGCAGATATGGCGGCAATTTAAAAAAAACAAGGGTGCTGTGATTGGCCTTACATTATTTGTATGCTTTATCGTGATTGCCATTGTGTCTTCTTTTGTGTGGGATTATGACAAGGACATTACTGGCATGAATGCCCGGCAGAGACTGTTAACGCCCAGCCTGGAGCATCTGTTCGGTACGGACCATATGGGTCGTGATCTGATGGCACGCGTTTTTTACGGCACGCGCTACTCTCTGCTGATTGGTATCGGTTCCACCCTGATTTCCACAATTTTCGGTGTTACTGCAGGTGCAATTGCCGGTTATTATGGCGGCAAGGTTGAAAACGTGATCATGCGTGTTGTGGAAATTCTGCTGATGATCCCTAATATGCTGTTGACCATCGTGATTGTGAGTGCCTTTGGTATCAGCCTGGGAAATCTGCTGCTGGCGCAGGGGCTGGCGACCATCCCCACATTTACAAGAAATGCCCGTGCTTCCGTGATGACTGTTCGGGATAACGAATATATTGAGGCTGCCCGTGCTATGGGCGTGAGCGATTTCAAGATCATTCTGCGCCATGTGCTGCCCAACGCGCTTTCCCCTATTCTGGTGCAGGTCACAACCCGTGTGGGCGGCTGTATCGGCGGTGCTGCATCCTTCAGCTACCTAGGGCTGGGTGTGCCCGTGCCTACACCTGAATGGGGCGCCATGCTGTCCGATGCAAGAAACTATATGCGCGAATACCCCCACCTGGTGATCTTCCCCGGGCTTGCCATCCTGATTCTGGTGCTGGCCATCAATCAGATCGGCGACGGGCTGCGCGATGCACTGGATCCTAAGCTGAAACGGTGAGGAAATAAACATGGAACAGAAAAAAGTTCTGGAAATCAAAAACCTGCACGTTCGCTTCGATACGGACGAAGCAAAAGTATATGCTGTCAATGGTGTGAATCTGGTTTTGCATGAACAGGAAACAATTGGGTTGGTGGGTGAAACCGGTGCCGGAAAAACCACCACCGTGCTTTCTCTCATGCGGCTGATTGCCACACCGCCCGGAGTGATCACCAATGGGCAGATACACGTGAATGGTAAGGATGTTCTTGCCATGTCGGAGGCGGAATTGGAAGCTATGCGCGGTGATGAAATGGCCATGATCTTCCAGGATCCCATGACGTCCCTCAATCCTGTGATGACGGTTGGCCAACAGATTGCCGAAGCCATTGAAATCCACGAGAATGTCGATAAGGAGAAGGCGCTGGAACTGGCTAAAAAAATGCTGGAAATGGTAGGGATTCCCGGCGATCGAGCCAGTGATTATCCTCATCAGTTTTCCGGCGGGATGCGCCAGCGTGTGGTGATTGCCATTGCACTGGCTTGCCATCCGGGGATCCTTATTGCAGATGAGCCTACCACCGCTCTGGATGTGACCATTCAGGCGCAGGTGCTGGATATGATGAAAAAACTGGCGGAAGAATTCAAAACCGCTATGATTCTTATTACACACGATCTTGGTATTGTAGCAGAAACCTGTGATCGCGTGGCAGTCATGTACGCCGGACGCATTGTGGAAACCGGTACGCTGGAAGATGTGTTTAACCGAACTGCTCACCCCTATACCGAAGGGTTGTTCAATTCTCTTCCGGATCTAACGGATCGCACCCACGAACCCAGGCCCATCAAAGGACTTGTGCCTGATCCCACAGATCCCTATAATACCTGCTGCGCCTTTGCGGATCGCTGTCCCTATGCCACGGAGCGGTGCAAGCAGGAGTTGCCGGATGAAATCACCTTGAGCGATACGCATGTGGTTGCCTGCTGCCGCTATACAGAGGCCGGCTTCCATATTGAGAGGGTAGTAGAGAATGAGTGAATACTTGCTGGAAGTAAAAGACCTGAATAAGCATTTTGATACGCCTAAAGGGGTTCTCCGGGCTGTGGACGGTGTCAGTTTTACCTTGGAAAAGGGAAAGACTCTGGGGATTGTGGGCGAATCCGGCTCCGGAAAAAGCACCGCTGGCAGAACCATCCTGCGCCTGCTGGAGCCCACATCCGGAACGGTTCTCTTTGAGGGAAAAGACATCACCAAGCTGAGCCGGAAAGAAATGCGCGCCATGCGCAAGGATATGCAGATCATCTTTCAGGATCCATTTTCATCCCTGGATCCTAAAATGCCCATCAGCCGCCTGATTGGCGAACCGCTGCTGCAGACGGGCATGGGCAAGAACAAAAAGCAGATGGAACAGCGAGTGCTGGAACTGATGGAAACGGTGGGCCTTCCGCCCCGGCTGTACAATGCCTATCCGCACGAATTGGACGGAGGCCGCCGCCAACGTGTAGGCATTGCCCGGGCGTTGGCGCTGGACCCCAAGTTCATTGTCTGTGATGAGCCTGTATCGGCTTTGGATGTTTCCATCCAGGCGCAGATTCTCAATTTGCTCAAGCAGCTGCAGAGAGAGCGGGGGCTGACCTACATCTTCATCACCCATGACCTTTCTGTTATTTACTATTTTGCAGATGAGATCGCTGTAATGTATCTGGGAAAAATTGTGGAAAGAGCACCGGCAGAAGAGCTGTTTGCCCATCCCATGCATCCCTATACCCAGGCGCTGCTTTCTGCCATTCCGGAACCTCGGCTGAATAGCACCCGGAAGAGGATTTTACTCAAGGGCGAAATCACTTCTCCCATCGGTCTTCCCAAAGGCTGCAGGTTTGCACCCCGATGTGAAAAGTGCTGTGAAAATTGTACTCAGGTGGAACCTGAATTGGTAGAGGTAACGCCCGGACACTTTGTGGCTTGTCACTGTCCCCTTGCCTATGAATAAGCACCAAGCAGAGCAAATGCCGATGGAAGAACATGAAAAGACGGTTTTCCGCGGCGAAGCAGGCCGGGTAGAAACAGGCGCGCTTATTAGTACCGTGCTGCTACTAGGTATTTTCCTGTATGATCAGCTTTTCTACGGCATGAATATGTGGTTTGCAATTTTGCCGTTGCTGGCTATTGGAATTTGCCTGCTGCTATTCGGCGTGTTCCCGGAAAAATACTGTTTCACCAAAACAACGCTGGAAGTCCGATACTTATTTTATCGCGTGGACAGCATTGCTTATGATGCGGTTTTCAATTTAGAAATGACTGGCCGGGATGGATTTGTAAACCTGCTGAAGGAAAACAAAGTGAAGGTATACCATACGGTGGGGAAGAAAAAGAAGATGACTGTCTGTAAGCCCTGTGATGTGTATGCTTTTACGGAAGAACTGAAAAAAAGATGCCCGGAATTCGAAAATGAAGAGGGGAAAACCAGACTGGAAGTTTTTTTCAACAAATAAATGCAGAATTCAAAAGGAGCGTGTGCGAAAATGGCAAAGCCTCTTGAAGGGATTAAGGTAATCGAACTGGCGGATTATGTATCCGTTCCGGTATGTGCCCGTATTCTGGCGGACATGGGTGCGGAAGTAATCAAAATTGAACGCAGCGGCGGCAGCGCATGGAGAGCCAGCGCCAAAGCCAGCTGCCCCCATAAGTTCACGGATGCGGAAAATCCCGGCTATGATATCAATAATACGGGCAAAAAGCACATTGTGCTGAACCTGAAAACAAAGGATGGCCTGGAAGTATGCCATAAGATGCTGAAAACGGCAGATGTTTTCATTACCAATCTGCGCATACCCGCCCTGAAGCGGCTGGGATTGGATTATGAATCCCTGAAGGAAAAGTATCCCACGCTGGTGTATGCCATTGGCCTGGGATATGGCGAAAAGGGTCCCGATGCGGATGCCCCGGCTTTTGACCATACTGCCTTCTGGGCAAGAACCGGCTTCCTGCTGGATATGGCGCCGATCACGGATGATTATCATCCCGTATTTCCGCCGTCCTCTGTGGGCGATAATTTCACCGGCATGACGCTGGCTGTGCAGGTGTGTGCCGCTTTGTTCAATCGGGTCAAGACGGGCCTTGGTGATTATGTGCGTTCTTCCCTGTTCCATAACGGCGTATTCGCCATGGGTGCCATGCAGATTGCCACCCAGCAACCCAATGGTTCTGTATATCCCCGTCCTCGGCAGAACCTTGGCGTGGCTTCCGGCGATTACTTGTGCAAGGATGGACGGTATGTGTATATCGCTTCCGGCTATGCTGAAAAGCTCATTCCGAAAGTGTTTGCTATCATCGGTAGAGAAGATATGATTTCCGATCCCCGTTTCAGTACGGCTGCGGCAAGACGCCAGAATTCTGCCGAATTATATGTGATCATGAAGGAAGCTCTTTTGCAGCATACATCTGATGAATGGCTGGCCTTTGGTAAGGAAGCGGATATTCCGTTGGTGAAGATGCAACATTTTTCCGAACTGTCCGATGATGAACAGGTGCTGGCAAACGGCTATATTCAGGACGTTACTTATCCTTCCGGCGCGGTATATAAGGTGGCATCCAGTCCTATTGAAATGGATTCCGTTGGAGTGATTTCCACCGAACCTACCCGTCCGGTTGGCGCGGATACCCGGGATGTGCTGATTGGCTATGGATATACCGAAGAACAGCTGCAGCAGCTGCGGAATGATGGCATTATCAACTGATAGAATGAAAGAGAGGGAAACAATGATGGTATTGGCATTTTACGGTGCTGGTGGTTTGGGCATGGAATGCAGCAGTCTGGCTGAACGCCTCAATGAAAGAGAAAAGCGTTGGGAGCAGTTTGTATTTGTGGATGACAGTGTGAAAGAAGTGGGAGAACTGCTGGGTTATCCAGTGATGACATTTGAGCAGGCTCTTGAAACCTATGGCAACGAAAACATGGAATTTATGGTGGCTGTTGGCGAAGTGGCTGTGAAGAAGGTTATTTACGAAAAGCTGAAAGCCCATGGATGCAAGCTCACCAATATGGTTCATTTTGATGCTTCTGTACACAGAAGCGTGAAGATGGGCGAAGGCGTTATGCTGGGCAAAAATGCCTGTGTTGGTCCTAAGGTAGAAATGGGCAATAATGTGCTGGTCCGCGGCAATACAGTGCTGGGCCACGATGCAAAGCTGGGCAATAATGTTGAAGTATGCGCATTCTCCATCGTCGGCGGCAATACCGTGGTGGGCGATGACACCTTCATCGGCCTGCATGCCTGCCTGCGTGAGGGCATTAAGGTCGGTTCTCATTCTATCATCGGCATGGGTTCCGTGGTTACCAAGGATGTACCGGATAATGTGGTGGTTTATGGCAATCCTGCCAAGGTTGTGCGCAGCAATGATGCCGGCCGAGTATTCAAGAAAAAGTAAACATATACTAAATTACACACACTATATTGTGAGAGAGCATCAGGAACACTAAGGTTGATATCTTTCAACACAACGCGTTTAAATAAGGTGTTGCCCAAATATTGATTCGTCCGACCTTATAGTATGTGTGAAGCCTGCATCGCAGGCTTTTTTTGTTTATCCTTGAAAATGATTATGATTGTTCTTGGTGATTGGATGAAATGCTTGAAATACGCCAGTAATATAATGATAAAAGAAGTCGTTGAAAACGTTCCAGAAGCAAATCACTTCCGAAAGTGCGCAAGTGGTTCCTGAACAAGCATCCTCAGATTAGGGTTTACCACGAAAAGGGTGAATAGGAATTGGCGAAGCTGAAGCCAAAAGGAAGCTGAGCGCACCGCCGAAGAAGAAAAGGCATTTCAGGAACGCATCAATTCTCTGATGATTGCTTAATTAAAAGGAGAACATTTATGAAAAATACGCTTCGTCTTAACCATACACCCCGCGCTATTGTAATGAATTGCACCTTTGCTAAGGTAGAAAAAAAGCAATTCGGAAGGGACTGTTCTGCTTGATAGAAAAGATTTTGTTCCTCAGGAAATATGCTTGAATCTCACATTAAGCCACTTCCCCCCAAAAAACAGATGCAAGTCGCTGCACCATTCATCTGGTTTCGCAGATTGCTGTCTATCTGACAGGCAGCATGCCCACCCATTTTATTCTGGGTGGAGAAATGCCGCTAACCTACACGCAAAAAAAGATGTATCGTAGGTTTCAGCGGGAAACGCAGTTTGAAGAAAGCATCTCGCCCCGTCGTTTCCGCACCACCGTTCTTACGGATATTTACGATGCCACAAAGGATATCAAGCAAACCCAGGCGGCAGCAGGGCACACCACTGCTACCATGACCTTAAAACATTATGTCAAGGGCAGAGAAGAAAAGGCCGATACGGCATCGGCGATCGCCAAAGTATACGGTTTACCCTCTGCTATGTGACAAAGTATGTGACACGGAGAAAAGCCCGCAAACCCTTATGGCACAAGGCTTTTCGGGCACTTTTTTTCTGGAAAATGTGACACCTTTGTTGACAAAATGCCCATCCTGACACACGAGGTATCCCAAATTTGCAAGAAGAAGGCTAAAATCTTGCAAAATCAGCCCCAAAACAACAAAAAAACCGTCATTTCTGACGGTTTCTCTGGAGCTGATGGCCGGATTTGAATCGGCGACCTCATCCTTACCAAGGTAGAAAAATAAGGCAATTCGGAAGGGGTCAGTTCTGTTTTCAAACACG
>JAFSGG010000013.1 GCA_017434775.1 Clostridia bacterium | reverse complement strand
CCGGGCAGGATTTCACTGGCCATGGCGGCGGAGTGGGTCATGCCGGAGCAGCCGATGGTTTCAACCAACGCTTCCTGGATGACGCCCTGCTTCACATTCAGGGTCAGTTTGCAGGTGCCCTGCTGGGGGGCGCACCAGCCAATGCCGTGGGTGAGGCCGGAAATATCCTTGATTTCCTTGGCCTGGATCCACTTGCCTTCTTCGGGGATGGGTGCGGGGCCGTGGTTGGGGCCCTTCATCACGCATACCATTTCTTCCACTTCACGGGAATATTGCATGGATTCTGGTCCTCCTTACAAATGATAATAACAGATTAACCAATTTATTATAACATATCCCAGAAACAGAAAAAAGAGGGTTCCCCCCCTTTTTTTCTATTTTTCCGGGACTTTTTTTGCCCGCCGGGGCATATAATCTCCGGTTATTGCGCGTTATTCGCCTTCTTTTTTGCGTCGGGGCCTTCAATGGAGTATTTCACCTGCAGCAAAAGAGAAATGATGAGGGCTACAAAGAAGAACTTGCGGAAGAACAAAAGCACAAACAGCAATCCCAGCAGGCTGATGGACCACACCCGGCCCCGGCTGGCCCGGGCTACCAGACGATTCTGGCGCAGCATTTGCAAAAGATTGCCGAAGAAACCAAGATCTTCTTCTTCCTGACGGGCGGTGTTCACAGTGTTCTGATTGCTTTCCATGTTCTTTTCTTCCTCTTTCTTTTCGTTTACTCTGAGTTCGCTTTCCATGGGCAGGGAATCGATTTTGCCCCGGGCTTGCAGCCATACATAGGCATCCAGTACGTCCCATTCCGTCATTTCCAGGGCTTCCTTTGCATCCTCAAAGGATACATTGGCTTGCTTCTGCAGCTTGTCGATGAGACTGAGATTGATCATTTCTTTCATCCTCGCTTTCCTTCGTTACGGGTATATCTTAACAACCGATTATGAAAAGAACAGAGGGAAAAAGATGAGAAAATGATTAGAAACAGGCGCTTTTTTTCTTAATTTCTTTCTGGATCGCTGAAGGCAGGACGCTGTTTCGGAGAAATGCAGAATTCATCGTTCAGAATTCAGAAGGAAGAATGGTCGTTCGATGACCAATAGAAGGGAACGAAATACCGTATGGGAGGGGCATGCCCCTTCCTTTTTGTGTAGCATTTGTGTTGTTACAAGGGGAACGATGGAGGGGCGTTGCCCCCTCCACCCCCACAAGGGACAATTGTCCCTTGACCCATCCTGCGGATGGAGTAGACAGTTCACACAAACCCTGTGCCGCCGAAGCTGAAACATTCCAACAAATCGGAAGAGAACTGCAAACTTCCAACGGATAAGCACACCTTTATCTCTTCCAAATTCATGTTCTAACTAAATTCTGCATTCTTAATTCTGAATTCTGAATCTAAGTCATCCTCCACAGGCCGGCGGCGGAACGCCGCCTGCCGGATGCTATGCATCCGGGGAAAACAGAGAAACGGCGAAGGAGAAAACTTGTTTTCTCTCTCGCCGTTCTCTTGTTTTCATTACGCCCGTGGAGAAGTTGATTGGCTTTGTACAGGCTTCAATGTTTCGGTACACAAGATAAACGGGAGGGGCAAGCCCCTCCCCTACGGTATACGATTTCCTATGATCCGGTCCGTTATTAGCGGACAGTCCATGGCCGCCCCTACAGTGTTCGTTTCCGCATGCTTCGCGCGGAAATGCGTTCGTTCGATAAGACAACTGCTCCGCGAGAATGGGTGCAGGGGGGAACCCCTTGCCGCAGGGTACAGGGGGCGCGCAGCTCCCTGCTTCGTTCGTTCCTTTACGCTTCGCACGGAAAGGCATTTGTGCTGTAAGTCAACCACTTCGCGGAAAAGGTGTCCAGAGGACGTGTCCTCGTTTGCGGAGTACAGGGGCTACATAAGCCCCTGCTCCGGTCAGTTCATCGCCACGTCTTCCATCACCCGGGCATAAGCTTCCCGGGCACTGCGGAGCACCATGTCCCATTCTTCCTCATAGCCGGTGGTGCGCAGTTTTTTGAGGCATGCCGTGGTTTCTTCCAACAGCTGTACATCTGCTCCCAGCGCCATACCGGGGATCATGCTGTCCCCATGCTGCCGGGTGCCCAGAAAATCCCCGGGGCCGCGCATTTCCAGATCTTTTTTCGCAATGACAAAACCGTCATTGGTTTCGCAGAGGGTTTTGAGCCGTTCATTGGGGTGCGCCATGAGGAAGCACCAGCTTTCCCTGGCCCCGCGGCCCACCCGGCCCCGCAGCTGATGCAGCTGGGACAGACCGAAGCGATCCGCATTTTCAATGACCATGACCGTAGCGCTGGGTACGTTAACCCCCACCTCGATGACGGTGGTGGCCACCAGCACATCGATCGCTCCGGCAGCGAATTTCTGCAGCGTTTCCGCCTTCTCTTCCGCCGGCTGATTACCGTACGTGAGCCCCAGCCGCAAATTCTTCAGCGGGCCGGTGCAAAGCTCCGCATACATATCCTGAGCACTGACGGCGTCGATCTGCTCATTCTCCTCCACCAGAGGACAGACGATATAAGCTTGCCTTCCCTGAGCCGCTTCGCTTTTGATAAAAGTATAGAGCCCGGCCCGTTTTTCTTCCGGCACGATACGGGTCTTCACCGGCGTTCGTCCGGGGGGCAGTTCATCCACAATGGACACATCCAGATCCCCATAAAGCACCAAGGCCAATGTTCTTGGAATGGGCGTAGCGCTCATGACCAGTTCGTTAGGCTGCTTTTCCGCTTTCCGGGCCAGCAGCCTGCGCTGACGCACACCGAAGCGATGCTGTTCGTCGGTGATCACCAGGCCGATATTTTTATACTCCACCCCTTCAGAAATGAGAGCATGGGTACCGATCACCGCCTGCCATGCACCGGAAGCAATGTTTTCCAGCGCTTCTTTGCGCTCTTTGGCCTTCATGCCGCCCAGCAGCAATCCGCAGCGGATGCCCAGGGGTTCCAGCATTTTTTGTGCGCTTTCCAGATGCTGCCGGGCCAGAATTTCCGTGGGTGCCATGAACACACTCTGAAAGCCTTGCTGCGCCGCCAGATACATGGCACCGAAAGCCAGTGCCGTTTTGCCACAGCCCACATCCCCCTGCACCATGCGGCCCATGGCAAAGGGTGCGTTCAGATCCCGGGCGATTTGCAAAAGCACTTTTCGCTGGGCACCGGTGGGGGCAAAGGGCAGCGTCTGCCAGAAAGCATCACAGCCCTTTTCATCGGCCGGAATGCGGATACCCTCCTTCCGCTCCCCGCGCATGGCCGCCGCTGCCGCCTGATACAAAAGCACGCTTTCAAAGCTGATGCGGCGCAGGGCGATGGCCAGATTTTCCCGGCTATCCGGAAAATGCGCCTGCCGCAGGGCAAAATTCCGTTCGCACAGATGATGCTGAATGCGCAGAATATCCGGCAGGGTTTCCGGGCAGCATTCGTCCAGGTATTCCATGGCCTGATGCATAAAATCCCGCATGGTTTTTGGCGGAATCCCCCCAAGGGAACGATACACCGGCAGAATGCCCCTTTCCTGCACAATCATCGGGCTCACCATGCGACGACGGCCGGCTTTGTCCCTTGTGATGCTGCCGTAGAGGGTGATTTCGCTTTCTTCGGTGAAACGATCCTTCAGCCAGGGCTGATTATACCACTGCACGGGCACAGAGCCGGTTTCGTCGCAGAGGGTCAATGTGACAGAGGTCAAGCCCTTGAAACGGCTGAGCCGGGGCGCTTTTTTCGCAAAGCCGGAAACACAGATTTCCTTGCCCTCTTCCGCTTCGCCAAGAGGCACCAGGGTCTTAGTGTCCTGATAGCGCACAGGCAGGGTAAAAAGCAGGTCGCTCAACGTGTGAACGCCTGCTTCCTGCAATTTTTCCAGCCTGACTTTTCCCAGGCCTTTCATTTCATCCAGCCTGATCATAATATCCGTTACTTTCGTGTAATTTCGATGATCACTTCGTCATCGTCCGCCGCATCGCCGAACACATCCTGGCCGTTTTCAAACCGGCGGATAATACGGATGGTATCATCGTCCGGGGTTTCCACAGCGAGGAAACCGGTGTGGAGAATGGCACTGTCCCGGCGTTCTGTCATCAATTTCCGGATGATTTCCTGCAGTTCCAGATCTCCGCCCCCCCAGGGGTAGGTGCCCCGGCAGTAGGGATCGGAAGAACCCTGCATGCCCACTTCATCCCCGTAATAGAGGCAGGGAATGCCGGGCAGGGCGCACATGAGCTTGGTCATTTCAATGAAACGCTTGCGGCCCAGGGCATATTCTTCCTCCGTCAGGAAATATTCGCCCCGCACCTGATAGGGCTTTTCTTCCCAGGTGCGTTCGCACAGCACGTTGATAGCCCGAGGCCGGTCGTGGCTGCCGCACAGGTTCATCAGGGAATAATAGAAGGGTGCCGGGTAGTTTTCCTGCTGGCTCATAATGAGCCGCTTCAGCCCGGCAGAGGTCGTCTTGCCGGTAAAGAAAGCAATGGCTGCTTCCCGGAGGGGATAGTTCATCACGCTGTCCAGAGTATCCCCCTGGCAATAGCAGCGCATTTCGCCATAGGCTTCCTTATGGCTGGCGTCTTCCCACACTTCGCCCAGCACCACGGCATCTTCGTTTTCTTTTTTCACGGCTTCGCGCAGGGAGCGCAAAAAGCGCATGGAAAGCTCATCCGCCACGTCCAGCCGCCAGCCGCAGCTGCCTTCCCGCACCCAGTGGCGCACCACGCCGTTTTCGTTGAACATATAGTCCCGGTAGCTTTCGCATTCTTTATCCATGGCAGGCAGAGTGTGGAAGCCCCACCAGCATTCGTATTCATCGGGATAGCGCTTGAACTGATACCAGGGATAGTAGGGGCTTTGGGTAGACTGGCAGGCCCCCACCGTGGGGAACCGGCCGAAACGGTTGAAATAGATGCTATCTTCCCCGGTATGGCTGAACACACCGTCCAGCATCACCCGAATACCGAAATGCTTCGCCGTTTCGCAGAGGGAACGGAAATCCGCATCGGTGCCCAGATGGGAATCGATGTGCATATAATCGGCGGTATCATAGCGATGATTGGAGCGGGCCATGAAGATAGGGTTTAAGTATAATACCGTCACGCCCATATCCTTGAGGTACTGCATCTTGCTTTCGATGCCCTTCAGGTCACCGCCGAAGAAATCCCGGGCACAATTATCGTCCTGGCCTTCGGGGATCAGGATGGGCACCTCATTCCAGTTTTCGTGATAATAATTTTCGCTGCGGCGATGGTTATTCTTGCCGCTCTTATAAAAACGGTCGGGAAAAATCTGATACATCACCCCGTGACGCAAATGTTCCGGGGTCTTGTAATCTGCTGCGTAAGTGGTAACCTGCCAGGCACGGGGCGTATCCGTTTCGTGGCCCTCACCGCCCATGCCGTCCTCCGGGCAGCCATAGGCATGGATGACGCCCATCTTATCCCGCACCCGAAAATCATACCAGCACAAAATGGGAATATCCGGCATATTGATGGTCACCTGAAACCAACCGCCTGCAGCTGCATCCATGGGAAACCATTTTTCGCTGCCGTCATAAAAACGCAGCACGGCAGCCTCAGCTTCGTCGCTGCACTGAAGCCGCAGCGTTACTTTATCCAGGCATTTCATTGCCCCAAGGGGCAGCCGGCAGCGGCTGTCCTGGGAATTGTGATAGATGTGCATATTCTGAAAATCCCCTTTGATTCATTGGGTTTTTATCCCTTTTACTATACCATATTTCCCCGTGAAAAGCAATAAAATACATGACAAACAGGCCTTCCTGTGGTATAGTAAGCAAAAAGAAAACAATGGAAGGAGAACCTTTCATGCACTGCCGGATAGAAAAGACAAAAATGATGGAAAATGTATGGATGCTGACGGATCGGATGGGCATGCATATGACCTTGCTTGTGGGGGATGATAAAGCGCTGCTCATTGATACCGGTTACGGTTTTGATGATATCACAGCTGCGGTCCGGGAAATCACCCCCCTCCCCTTTGACGTGCTTTTGACCCACGGCCATCACGACCATGCCTGCGGCGCTTTCCAGTTTGATCATGTGCTGATGCATCGGGACGAACAGGCTGTTTTTGCCTTCTATGCCGGCAGCTGGCGTCAGCGTGTATGGCAGCAGGCCACGAACAAGGGCCTGGATCTTTCAGACTGGACGGAAGAAGAATTTATCCGCATACCCTGCGGACAGGCTGCTTTCATGGATGAATGCGAAATAAGCTTGGGCGGCCTGACGGCGCAGATTCTTTCCTGTCCCGGCCACACCAAGGGCAGCCTGTGCGTGTATGTGAAGGAAAGGCAGCTTTTGCTCCCTGGGGACGATATGAACCCCACCACCTGGATTTTTTTCCCGGAATGCGAAGGATTGGGCACACTGATTGATTCTTTGCAAAAAGCATCCTCACTGCCCTTTTCCCAGGTGCTCTGCCCCCATCACAATCAGTTGCTGAGCCGGGCGGATTTTGACGCTTTCCTCCAGGGCCTTTCCATGGAAAATGTGCTTTCCACTTCCGAAAAAGCTTACCATCTGTGGGAAGGAAAAAAAGTATTTGCCTGCCACCCCCAGCCCCATTATACCCTTTGCTACGATTTTGAAAAGCTGCCGGAAGCCTGGAAAAACGCCTGTCGAAATTTGTCGGACGATTGATGAGGGATTCGACAACAATCGACAATCTTTGTCATTGCATTTTCTTTTTCGATGGATTATGCTGATTGTGACAGAGAATTCTGTCAATTCATCGCAAAAAGGAGAAACGCCATGGCACAAGCTCAAAACAATCCCCCGGCAGATGCTGCCCAGCTGCGGCGCGATCTTTGCCTGGCTTTTGAAAGCCAGGATGAAGCCCGGCTCTTTTCCCTCAGTAAACAGATTGACCAAATGCAGCTTGTACTTTTCCGCCAAGCGGAAAAGCCATGCATTCCCCCTGAAAACTGAATCAATAAAAGCGCTTTTTTCATCCCGAAAAAGAAGCGCTTTTTTTTGCACAAAACATCATTGTATTTTCATTACACTCGTGTTGTTTTTTTTCGGCAATGCGTGGTATACTATATGTTGGTATAGTGTATAGCAGTATGCCAACATCGCCGGAAAGGAGTGTAGCCGGTGCGCAAATCCCTCAAGCCCTATCTGTTTTTGCTGCCCATGCTGCTGTTTGCCATCGGTTTTTACTACTACCCTGCCATCCGCACGTTCATTTACAGCATCAGCCGGGTGAATGCCCAGGGAAAAATCGTTGGTTTTGCCGGGCTGGAAAATTTCCGGTATTTGTTTGAACGGCCGGTCTTTCAGATTGCGCTGGAGAATACATTGAAGCTGGTGCTGGTAAACACCCCTGTCACCGTTGTGATCACGGTACTGCTGGCCCGGCTCTGCGCCCTGAAAAAGCCGGGGCACAGCGTGTACGAACTGCTCTTTGCCCTGCCCATGGCCGTCTCCATGAGCGCGGCTGCGCTGATGTTCAAGATGCTGCTGAGCCCGGTAGCCAGCCCCATCAATGCTTTTCTGGGGCTGAACCTGGATTGGCTGGGCAACCGGGATACCGCCATGTGGGGCATCGTATCCCTCACCATCTGGATGGGCCTGGGGTTCAATTACCTGCTGTTTTTGAGTGCTTTCCGCAATGTGTCAAAAAGCATGCTGGAAGCGGCCCAGATGGATGGCGCCGGCCCCATCCGCCGCTTCTTCCATATTGAGCTGCCCGCCATTTCCCCCACCCTCTTTTATGTGATCTGCACCAATCTGGTACAGGCCATCATGACCAGCGGGCCCATCATTATCCTCACCGACGGCGGCCCAGCCCGGTCCACCACCACCATGATCTTCATGATGTATTCTTCCGGCTACGGTTCTTCCGATTACAGCCTGGCTGCCTGCATCAGCCTGATTACATTCCTGATGACTCTTTTGTTCACCATCGGCGCCTTCGCCCTGGAAGGAAAGAAGGTGCAGGAATGAAAAAGCGGCTTGTTCCTGCCCTGTTTGGGACACTGGCCTTGCTTTTGTCCCTGTCGGTCGTCTTTCCGCTGATTGCCGGTGTGCTGGGCGCATTCAAAAACGCGGATGAATTCCTGGCCCCTCATCTGTTTCCCAAGCACCCCACACTGGATAATTTCGTTCAGGTAGACCGTTTGATTCCGCTGGGATCCATGTTCCTCAATTCCCTGACCGTGGCAACCCTGGGCGCTTCCGTCAGGATGCTGCTGGCCCTGCTGGCGGCCTATGCCTTTGCCTTCTATGATTTCAAGGGCAAGAAAGTCCTGTTCTTCCTGCTGCTGGGGCCCATGATGCTGCCGGCGGATATCCTCACCGTCACCAATTACCAGACGGTATCGTCCCTGGAACTGACAGACACTTATCTCGGCATGGCCATCACCTCCTTTGTGGGGGCTACCCAGATGTTCATGCTGAGGCAGCAGTTCATGCACACGCCCAAGGCTTTGAGAGAAAGTGCCCTGCTGGACGGCTGCGGCGATTTCCGGTTCATCCTGAGCATCCTTTTGCCCCTGTGCCGGCCGGTGCTGATAACGCTGTTTGTGCAGGCGTTCATCAATGTGTGGAACATGTATCTGTGGCCCCTGATGGTAACCAACGAGCCTTCCATGCGCACCATTCAGGTGGGCATCACCAAGCTCACGGCCCACGATGCCACAGCCTTTCATCTGGTACTGGCCGGGGCTGCCCTGTCCCTGATCCCGGCATTTATCCTGTTTTTCTGTCTGCGCAAGGCCATCAACCGTTCCCTGGAAGAGGGCGCGCTGATCGGCTGATATTCCCATTGATCGGAGGTTATCTTATGAAAAAACTGGCTGCCCTTATGCTCTCGCTGATTCTGCTTATCACCCTCACCGGATGCAGCAAACCTGCGGAAGAAACCAAGACCGCTGAAAACAGCGAAGGCGTAACCGAAATCACCTTCTGGCATTGCATGAGCGAAAATGCCGGGCTCATCCTGGACGAACAGGTAAAGCTGTTCAACGAAACAGTGGGGAAAGAAAATAACATTCATGTCACCGCCGTCTATCAGGGGGCTTATACCGATGCCACCGCCAAGATGAACAATGTGCTCAGCACCGGAAAAAAGAACCAGCTGCCCGATGTGATGCAGATGGATGCCACCGGAAAGGTGAATTACCTCAATTCCGGCGCCGCCTACACTGTGGACGCTGCAAAAGCAGACGATGCCGCATTTGATACGTCCGTGCTGATGCCAGCAGCCCTTGCCAACTGGCAGCTGAGCGGCGTGCAGCTGGGCGTGCCCTTTGCCACGTCCACCACGGTGATGTATTACAACAAAACCCTCCTGAACGAAAAGAACGCCGCCGTGCCCCAGACTTTCCAGGATATTGCCGCGCTCTATCCCCTGTTTAAAGATAGCGGTGTGTCCCTCTATGCGGATCTGCCCAATACCCCTTCTCTGGGCAACTGGCTGGGCCAGCTGGGCAGCTATCTGGTGGACCAGGAAAACGGCAACAGCGGCACCGCCGCCACCCTTGCCTGTGTGGATAACGGCGCTCTGCTTACCTTCCTCACCGCCTGGAAAGACCTCTATGCCTCCGGTGCGCTGGAAAACACCGAAGGTTCTCTGGAGCGCTTTGCCGCGGGGCAGATTGTGTTCATCTGCGCTTCCTCCTCCAAGGCTGCCGGCCTGCGGGATACCATTGGCGATAAATTCGAAATGGGCATTGCCGCCTTCCCCCGAGTGAACCACCAGGCCATGAGCGGCTCCACCGCTTCCGGCAGCTGCCTGGTGATGTTTGACAGCGGTGATGCCCAGCGCAAGGCCGCTGCCCGTACCTTCGTGCAGTTCATGACCAGCGCCCCTGTGCAGGCCAAAATTGCCGCCGGTACCGGCTATATCCCCGCCCACATCGATGCCGCAAAAGAACCGGCCTATCAGCAGCTGCTGGAGCAGTATCCGGATTATGCCGTTTCCTTCACCCAGCTGACCGAAACCCCCGGTTCCATGCGCAGCGTGACCGTGGGCCCGGCCAAGGATTTCTACTACGCCATTCAGAACCATGTATCCGATATGCTCACCCAGAACCTGAGCCCGGAAGAAACCGCCGCCCTCATGGCCGATGAGCTGAACGGCTTGCTGCAGCAGTACAGCAAAGCCAACCCCTGATAAAAACCATGACAGAAAGAATTGAACGTATCGAAAAAATGGAAATCCTGCTGAACCGGCTGACGGCCGTTGTACACCAGGCAAACGAAGCCCTGGCTCAGTTGGAAGACAGCCTGGCCGACCTGAAAGAACTGACGGATTATTACACCTCTCCCCTGTGGATGAAAGATTTTGAAGCCGACGAGCGCGGCGAAATCCCCTCTCATATCCGTCGCGGCGTGCTATCCGAAGACGGCGTGTATAACATGCTCTGGGAATACCGCTGCCTGCAGGACCGAATGGATTTCCTGTGCAAGCAGGACGATCAATAAGTACCTGCAAGCAATCACACCCCTCTGCTTACGAAAAAAACGGTAGAAGGCTGGGAGAAAGTATTCTCTCTCTCCAGCCTTTTTGTATGTAAAAAGGACGGCTGGCAGCCGCCCTTTCGATGTTTGTTTCTGAAAAGCATAATAAACGCTTCTTCCCGATTTTGATTTCAAAACCGCTTTATGCCTCTTTTTTCTTGTCGCTTTCATCGGGATAGACCAGCGTAATGCGGGCCTTTTCCACACGACGTTCTTCGATCTTCTCCACCTGGATATGCAAAACAGGCACAGGCTCATCATCCTCCCCAGGGGCCTCGCCATCCGGTGTGCAATAAAGAATCAGGGATGGGGTGGTGCCGTCTTCCGGAATCAAAGAGAAGCGGCTGAAAATCAGCCCGCCCAGAGTGTCATAATCTTCACTGCCGGGCAGATGGATCTGCCATTCTTCTTCCAGCATTTCCACATCCGCCGTGCCGGAAACCAGCCATTCATTTTCGCCGGTCTTTTCCATATCCGCTTCGGAAGCAGGATCGAATTCGTCGTAGATATTCCCCACAATTTCTTCCAGCAGATCTTCCAGAGTAATGATGCCGGCCATGCCGCCGTATTCATCCACCACGATAGCCAGGTGATTTTTGCCCTGCTGCATATTGCGCAGCAATACGTCATTGGGTACCGTTTCCGGCACAAAGCAGGCTTCGCGCAGCAATTCTTTTATGGGCTTGGGCTCTTTTTCCTGCAAATTCAGAAGAAAATCCCGGGTGGCCAGCACGCCCACCACATCATCGATGCTGTCTTCATACACCGGAAAGCGGGAAAGGCCGCTTTCCCGGATGGTTTCCAGAATTTCTTCCGTGGTATCGTCCAGGGCAATGGCGGTTACGTCCATCCGGTGGGTCATGCAATCTGCAGCCGTCTGATCCCCGAAGTCAAACACATTTTTCAGCATTTCGTGCTCGTCGCTTTCGATGATCCCGGATTCTTCGCCGATATCCACCAGCGCCATAATCTCTTCCTGGGTCACTTCTTCCTCATTGGTGCGGGGATCCAGCCCCAGCATATGCATCAGACCCCGGGCAATGGAACGGCTGAGCCAGGTGATGGGCCAGCACACATAATGAACCCCTTCGATCAGCGGGAACAGGGCATAGGCCAGCTTTTCCGCCCGGCGTCGAGCCACACGCTCTGCCAGCACTTTGCACAGCGTGGTGCAGATGAAAGCACCCACAAAGCAGCAAATGCAGGAAAGCAGCCAGGCGGGCAACATCGTTTTACGGAAAATATGAATGCCGATCACCGCCATCATCATCTGGCAAAACAGCTTCAGCCCACGCAGCGACAAAACAGCATGCCTGGGTTCATCCATCCGACGAAGCAGTTTCTCTCCCCGGGGAGAATTTTTCTGCTTATCGGTCAATTTACTTTCATTTGCATTTTTCAGCGCAGTATGCGCCAGGGAAAACAGAAACACCAGAATCAACAAAACGCCTTCCACAAGCCATAACCCAAATGGGTCATCCACAGCCGGTCGCCTCCCATTCAATCAATAGCCGTATTATAGCACACAAAAGTAAAATATGCAATCAAAGAAAAAGCCGCCCTTGCGGACGGCCTAAAAGGAGAAAACAGAAAAATGCATCATCAGGGGCAGATCAGCACAGCCCGATAGGGCAGTTCCACATTCTGCCTGGTCATCACAAAGCGATAGGAATCGCCGGTTTCGCCGGGGATATTCACCCAGCCCTTGCCATAATCCGTTTGCCACTGGATGGTATAGGAAGTGCCATCCGGTACGCCCCGCACCGTGGCATACAATACGGCGGTATCGCCATAGTACAGATCGCCTTCATTGCCCAGCCATACACGCACACTGGCATTGAGCAGCGGATCCATGGGTTCTTCTTCGGTGACAGCTTCTTCTGCCACAGCTTCTTCCACCACGGGTTCTTCTGCCACGGGTTCTTCCACCACGGCTTCTTCTGCCACGGGTTCTTCCGCCACAGACTCTTCTACCACGGCTTCTTCCACCACGGCTTCTTCTGCAACAGCTTCTTCTGCAACGGGTTCTTCCGCCACAGACGCTTCTACCACGGGTTCTTCCGCCACGGCTTCTTCTACCACGGCTTCTTCTACCACGGCTTCTTCTACCACGGCTTCTTCTACCACGGCTTCTTCTACCACGGCTTCTTCCACCACGGGCTCTTCTACCACGGGCTCTTCTACCACGGGCTCTTCTACCACGGGCTCTTCAGCGTCGGACGTTACGATGACCATTTCATCGCTTTCGGTAATGATCACCTGTACCGGAGCCAACGTCTGTTCTGCCATTTCCTGCTGGCCGGCTGCGGTAACCGTGCCGTCACTGTCAGAAGCACGCAACTGACTATCCCAGGAAAAATAGCCGATACCCACCACCAAAGCCACGGTGAGAATAACCGTAAAAATGCGCTTCAATTGGAACTTCATATATGTTTGCATCCTTTCCAGTTACACAGGAAAACCGCCCATAACAGGAACGATTTGGTGAATCAATCAGAAGGTTACATGATTTGTTACTTCTCCTTTCACATTATATACTGTTTGCCGCTGTTTGTAAATAGAAAAACCTACAATTTTCCGGCTGTTTTTCAAATTTTTCTGCAAAACAGGGCTTTTCATTCTGGGTTTTTGCCGTTATAATGGTGACATAGAGATACACATATGCGCCGCATGTAAAACGCCATGTAATTATTCTTGAAGGAGCATTGCCTTGAAAAAGAAAATTGAACTGATCAAAACCATTCAACTGGTGCTGTTTATACTGATTGTGGCCGCCGGGCTGTACCTGGTGTTTTCCAATGATGAGCTGTATCAGCTGATCGGCAGCAATCCTGCCGTAAAGGCCCTCAGCGGCCTGCTGTGGCTGATTGCCGTGCTTTCTTTCCTGTTCATCCTGTGGGATTTCGCTTCTTTTTCTTCCTTGAAAAAGGATTACAGCGAACTGGACTATGCCGTATACAACGATCACATTGCCGGCATTGCCAACCGCTTCAGCTGCGATACCATGATCGAAAAATACCTGGATAAACCCCTGCCCGATACCGTGGGCTGCATTATGGTGGATCTGATCAACATCCGCCAGATCAACGAAAAACACGGTTATCTGGCCGGCAACGAAGCCATCCAGGCTTTTTCCAATATCCTGCACACCGCCTCCCTCGGCCTCTGCTTTGTGGGACGCAACGGCGGCAATAAATTTATGGCGCTGTTTGAAAACTGCACGGAGGAAAAGCTGAATGCTTTCAAGCAGCGTGTGGCGGATACAGTGGAAAGCTATAACCAGGCCGATGGCAACCACACCCTGCAATACAGCTGCGGCCTGGCCTTCCGGGAAGGTGCCGCCGTACAGACCATCAACCAGCTGATTGCCCTGGCCGACCGCCGCGTCCGCCAGAACAACGCCTGAAGGAGCTGCTTATGCCCAGCCTTGATCTACAATATGTAACCGAACTGGTGCGCCATGCCAAGCAGGGTGACAGCAATGCCTATGCGGAGCTTTTTGCTGCTACCTATGAAAAGCAGTATCAGTTTTGCTGCAGTTACCTGCAGGATCCCTTCCTGGCCCAGGAAGCACTGCAGGAAACCTATATCCAGGCCCTGCAGAATTTGTCCCGGGTGAACGACAATGGGCTTGTGATCTCCTGGCTGACCCAGATTTCCTTCCGGGTATGCCTGAAACTGAAGCAGAAGCACGATCCTTCCCTGCCGTCGGATCCCGAACGCATCACCGTTTCGATCGCCGGTAAGCCCTATACCCTGCATCAATTGCTGAACCTGCCCTTCACCGAAGGCCAGGTGCTGCTGCTGCGCTGGTTCTGCGGGCTGAAAAGCAGGAAAATTGCTTCCCTGATGGAACTCAAAGCCAGCGAAGTGAAGGATTATATGAAAAGCGGCATCCGCCGTCTGCCCCAGTTTGCTGCAGGGGGTGATGTGTGATGGCGCCCAACAAAGCGATTCTGACAGAAGAAACAGCCGCCCAGATGCTGGACAATATATTCCGCATCTGCAAAAAGACCCCCAACACCGTGCCCCTGAGCACCCTGCGCCAATACAGCAACTACCGCAAAGAACGCTTTGCCCTGCAGCGCACTGTGATTGTGGTGATTCTGACCCTGTTTGCCCTGCTGCCCCTTTTGTTCATTGCCGGAGATTTCACCGTCACATTGGAGCACACCCAGGGCACGCAGAACCCCCGGTATCATATTCAGTCCGCTTCCATCCTGCCGGTGCGCCAGCTGAGTGTACAGATCAACGGCATCTCCCAGCCGGTCTATGAAGGCGAAAACGGCGCCTATAACATTCAGCCCAATCAGAACGGGCAGATGGAGATCAGCCTGACCCTGATCAATCAGCAAAAAACAGTGAAAACCCTGCAGGTTTCCGGCGTGGACTATCAACGGCCTCAGCTGACAGAGCACAGAACAGCCGGTCATTACAGAATCCTGTACTTCGAAGACGCAGCATCCGGTATCAACGGCGCCGGCATTTCCGTCACCGATAAAGCAGGGCAATCCATCAATCATCAGTTTGATACGGATAATAACCGCCTGATTATTCCCATCACCGAAGAAACGCTGTACATTGTGGTGCCGGATCAGTGCGGTAATGCGTTGGAATTTTACCTGACCGCCCAATAAAAGCAAAAGAGCGTCTGCTGCAAGCAGACGCTTTTTATCAGATGAAGGCCATGGTTTTCAGCAGGAAAATAAACAGGAATGTGGTCACAATGGAAAAGACGGATGTCATGGCCACAATTTCCGCCGCCAGTTCCCCATCGCCGCCCATCTGCTGGGCCATGGGATAGGAGCTGACTGCCGTGGGCGCGCCGAAGGAAATAAACACGCAGGCCAGCCCCACGCCCCGAATGCCCATCAGCACCGCCAGGGACAAAAACACCAGCGGCGCCACAATCAGCTTGCCCATTACACCCATAAGCAGCTGCTTCTTGTGGCTGAAAGCACTTTTTAAATCAATGGCACCGCCCAGGGTAAACAGGGCCAGGGGGGTGGATACTTTCGCCATATCGTTAAGGAAGGTGTAAAGCGGACTATCCGGCGTTGTCTGCCCTTCGGGGATGGTGAACTGCAAATGCAGCATCCAGGCCGCAAACCCAAGCACCACGGAAATAATCAGGGGATTTTTGAGAATGTTCAGCAGAATCTTTTTGATATCCACCTTACCGCCCCCAAAGGCAGAAAGGGCAATGACGCTCATCACATTATATACCGGCACCGTCACCGTCACCAGCAGCGCTGCCAGGGAAGTATCCTGCCCGGGAAACAGCATGGCTACCAGCGGAATGCCAAAGAAAGCATAATTAGCCCGGCCCATGCCCTGAATCAGCACGCCCACCTTTTTCTTATCCTTTTCCATCAGGGGCACAATCACCATCAGAATCAGGAACAGCGCAATCAGTCCAAAGAAAACCAGCAGAAAATCCTTGCCTTCCAGTTTGGTATCATAGGGCGTTTTCAGCACGCTCATGAACAGATTCACCGGCAGAAACACTTTGAAAATCAGCTGATTGATCCCCTTGACCAGCCCATCATTCAAAAGCCCGATACGCCGGCAGAAAAAACCCACACTCATCAGCAGCAGCAGCGGCAAAACGGTTTTGCCGGCAAATAGAAGTTCGTTCATGGCATAACCCCTTTTCTGAAAAAAGCGCCTGGAAAGGCGCTGGATATTATAAGCTGTTCAGGTAGAAAAAACCAAGCCGCAGCCCGATCACCCCGGTGATCTGCTGCACATTCACCGGCCCGAAATACCGGGAATCCACAGATTCCGGCCGGTTATCCCCCAGCACAAACACATGCCCGTCCGGCACGGTAATGGGGTACACAAAGGTTTCGCTCTCCGGCAGGGTTTCCCCCAGCACAAAGGCATCCGTTTCTGCCATGCCGTTCACATACAGTTTGCCATCCCGGATGTCCACCGTATCCCCCGCCATAGCCACCACGCGTTTTACATAAAACTCGCCGGACGGCAGGGAAAGGGCCACCACATCACCCTTTTGCACAGTCTTTTCCAGCCGGGAGTAAAACAGCAGATCGCCGTTTTTCAGGGTATTGGCCATGGAATTTCCGTTCACGACGGAAACACCCAGCACAAACTGAAACACCAGAAACACAGCCAGTACCACCGGCAGAATCACATACAGCGCCTTCAGCCAGCGCCCCTTGCTCTTTTTGTATCGATCCGAAAATTCCTTTGCCATTTATCATTATCCTTCACATAAATTCGTAACGGATATATCATATCAAATTTTTATCCGTCTTTCAATCCCGGCGCTGCAAAAACAGCACGGCTTCATGTCATTTCAATAAATCATCCACAAAGCAGGCATTGGTATCCGCGCATTTCCCCTGGGCATCCACCGCCGTCACGCGCACATACCCCATATCTTCCGTAACTGTGAAGCTGCCTTCCTGCAACTCTTTTCCTTCCCCGGCACAGATGCGCAGGGCGTGGCGATTGCCGCAGGTGAACACAATTTCCTTCACCGGCGAAGTGGTAATATGCATCTGCCCGTTTTCCATCCACCATGCTTTGATTTCCGGCCCCTGGGAAGCGTAAAAATGGCCGTTTTGCAAAGCATACGTCACCGCACGGTACTGAAGGCACGGCGCCTTGATCATCACCCAGGCGCCGCCCATATCACCGCCGCCGTGGTTGTCATCCGTACCAATACAGTAAATGCGCTTGCCGGCGCGCAGCATATCATCATACACCCGGGGATTGTATTCCTGATATCCTTCCACAACACAGCCCCAGTTGCAGATTTCCATGGCATGCATGTGGTGATAAGCGGTATACTGCTCATAATTTTCCAGGCTCCAGGTGGGGTGATTGTACGTAACAAAAAAACCTTTGTCCCGGCCGATTTTCATCATTTCGCTGATGCCTTCGCCACCATAGCGGCGGATATAGGGCGCGGTTTCTTCATCCACCTGAATTTTGTCCTTGTGTTCCGCAGCATGGCCGAACAGATACCATTCCGGATGCCAGCACACCTGCTTTTTGTTATATTCTTCCAGTGAAATCAGGCACATATGGCAGGATTTTTTGCTGGGCCAGGGTGCGTCAATCTGCTCATTCACTTCCATTTCATAGCCGGTCAGGGTCAGGAAATTATCATCATTCAGTTCCTCATGGGGCACCATGATATCATGATCGGTGATGGCTAAAACGGAATAACCCATGGCTTTGTAGGCATTTTTCAGTTCTTCCGGCGTCAGTGTACCATCGGACAACACGGAATGACAATGAAGATTGGCTTTATAAAACTGTCCTTCCCGGGGCAATAAAAATTTTTTCATGTTTCCTCCCTGGGCAGGACCACATCGCCCCACACCTGCACTTCAATATAGTGGTATTGCAACTGCATATCCCGCAGCCATCCTACCGCGCCTTCCGGATGGCAGGCCATTTGCTTTTTCAGCATGGAAAGGGTCAGCATGGTCATTTCTCCCCTCCGGGCCAGGGTGCTCATGCTGTCTCCCAGAGTGAAGGATATGATATCCTCCGGCACGCTTTCCACCGGCAGCCGGATCACCTTGCCCTCCCCGAACCATTCATGCAGATAGCCGCTGCTGCCCAGCACGAAGGAAAGGGGATGCTCCGTCCCAGGCTTGCCGCCCAGGGCGCGAAACTGTTGATGCAAAAGAGCGTCCGTCTTCATCCGCCGAGGATAATAAACCGCAAAATCTGCGAAACGGTAAAAAGCCGTTGTCTGCGGATGGGCAGCCGCCATTTTTTCTGCCAGGTCAAAGGCTTCCTTTTCCGGCAGGCGCATGATATTTTTCAGCGGTTCACAATCCGGATGGCAATAATGTTCCATCCACAATGTTTCCATATCCATTCCCCATTTCTTTGCTGATATCAGTATAGCAGATTTTTTCCCGGCAGGCAATGAAAAAAGCTTCAGCACATCTCCGAAGCTTTCTTTATCTTACAGGCAGATTTTCACATAATCCCCATTGGCCGATTGCACTTCCACCAGCACCCACTCAGGATGATTGGCTTTGTATTCCTTCAGGGCCTTGATAAAGCGGTAGGCCTGGGCGCCGGTAATGGGCGGGCCGTCATTATCCTTCATAAAATGGGGTGCCAGGCAGGCTGTGAACCGGTTCAGCAAAAGCCCGGTGGGCAGGTGAAGGTTCACCTTCTGCACCCCGTTTTCAATCACATGTATTTTCATCTTTTACTCCACATAAATGTACACCGTGGTGCCGTCTGCCACTTCCACTTCCATCAGATTGCCCATAACGCCCTTATCCACCATGGCCAGAATCTGTTTCAGGTCAATATTCTGCAGGGCGGCATTGCCGGTTACCTGGGGCAAGGCCATCCCCATTTCCACCGCCAGCTGTACCAGGGCCATGGGTACGCTGATGCGCACCTTGTCTCCATTGGGGGAATCCACTTTCATCCTGAGCATCATATCCTTGATATCTTTGCGCTGGCCTTCCGGAACAATGCTTATACCGCTTTCCGTTTCCGGCTTGCCGGACAAAAGTTCATCCACCGTGGTATTGAGCATTTTCGCCAGCGCCGGCAGCAAGCTGATATCCGGGCAGGTCTGGTCATTTTCCCATTTGCTCACCGCCTGGGCGCTGATGCCCAGCTTTTCCGCCATTTCTTCCTGTGTCATATTCATTTCCCGTCGATGCGCCGCAATGCGCTTACCTAAAGTTTCCTGCATGTTCATCCCCTCCTCGTTGATTACGGTATTACTGTAGCATGCCCATTCCATTTCCTGAAGCGATTATCAGTTGAATTTGCTTATCATTTTCTTAACCATTGGTTGTTTTTTCCCTCAACCATCGGTTGTTTACATTTTATTATACCACAAATACACAAAAAAGAAGCCCTTCACACAGGGCTTCTTCACTTATTCTGCACGATTCTTTTTCACACGATAGAGATTCAGGTCCGCCTGCTTGATGAATTCCGGGATGGAAGTAATCTGGCCGTTACGCACCTTATAGCCGATGCTGAGAGACAGATGATAGGGCGCCATCGCTTCCTGATTGGCCAGTTCCAGATTATCATAAATCTTCTGGCACACATCCTGAATTTCCGCTTCGCGTAAGGCATCACCAATGATGATAAATTCGTCACCGCCATAACGGCCGATAAAGTAGGAGCGGGGCACCGAACGTTTCAGCACGCTGGAGGTACGCTTGAGGGCTTCGTCCCCCTCCACATGGCCGAAATTATCGTTGATCTGCTTGAATTTATCAATATCCACCATCATCACATACAGGGATTTGATCTGCTTGCCCGCTTCCGCCGGTGCATTCATTTTATAGCTCAGATACCGCATGGCCTGGCTGCGATTGCTCACCCCGGTCAGCTCGTCAATGGTGATGCGCAGGTTCTGACGATTGATATGCAGCATCAGGATAGCCAGCGTATACCCCACACAGAACAGGGGAAAATCCGGTCCGAAGACAATCTGCAGCACCACAAACGGCAGCACGATCACGGCGAAAACAGCAATGGTGATCAATTTTGTCCGGTGAATGAAATATTCCCGCAGACGGATTTTCATCAGGGAAATCACCGAGGGCACCAGCAGATAAATCATGCACATCACCGGTAACACAAGGAAAAGATCACCGCGGTGATACACATTCTGATCATCAACGAAGAATACCCACCCGGAAACACCGGACATCATTACTAGCACCATGGCAAGCAACAACGGCAAAAGACTCAATACCACCGGGAGCGGCTTTTCTTTCCAGGTGATATCAATTTCGTTCAGTGCATAGAAGAACCATATACCCGTCAGACAAATATGCAATTGGAAATACAGGCCGTTAAACATGTAGGAAAGGGTTTCGAACATGGAACCGTGATCATTGGTCAAAGACACGATTCGGGCAAAAATGTCACTGAAAGCAATGGCTATGCTGCAGATGATCAGCCAGCGGTACAGCTTGGTCTGCTTTCGCATATCCATCTGCAAATTCGTAAAAATCAAAAGGGAGCCCTGCACCAAGGAAGCAAAAACAAGGATGATAATATACAGTTGATCGCCCAGCTGCATGATTATCAAACCTCCCTTCCCTTGTCTATACTGGATGCACGCATTACAAAAGCCTGAATACAAATCCGTTTATACATTATACATGATTCTTATGCATTTTGCAAGCAAAATGCACCGATCCGCAAAAACGAATCGGTGCATTGATTATTTTGCTGTTTTTGTGAACAGTGGATTATTTGCCCACAACTTCCTTGGCTGCCTTCACCACGTTTTCAACGGTGAAGCCGAATTCCTTGAACAGGATAGCAGCGGGAGCAGAAGCACCGTAGTGATCCAGGCCCAGCACTTTGCCGTCCAGACCCACAAAGCGGTACCAGGGCATGGTGGTGCCGGCTTCCATGGCCACGCGGGCACGCACGGCGGAAGGAATCACGCTTTCCTGATATTCCTTGCTCTGCTTAAGGAACAGCTTCATGCAGGGCATGGAGATGACGCGGGCGTCGATGCCGTCCTTCTTGAGTTCTTCCTGGGCACCCATGATCTGTTCCACTTCGGAACCGGAGGCCATCAGCAGCACGTCGGGGGTTTCCTTTTCGCTGTCGGAGAGGATATAGCCGCCCTTCATGGCTTCGCAGCCGCTGTTTTCATACTGGGGCAGGTTCTGACGGGTGAGCACCAGAGCGGTGGGCAGGCCGCAGGTGAGAGCGGTGAGCCAGGCAGCGGTGGTTTCCTTGCCGTCAGCGGGACGCAGGACCAAGAGATCGGGGGTGGCACGCAGACCGGCCAGATGTTCGATGGGTTCATGGGTAGCGCCGTCTTCGCCAACACCGATGGAGTCATGGGTCAGCACATAGGTGACGGGCAGCTTCATGATGGCGCTCATGCGCATGGAATGCTTCATGTAATCGCTGAAGACGAAGAAGGTGCCGCAGAACACGCGCAGACCGCCGTGGAGAGCGATGGCATTGCAAATGGCAGCCATGGCATGTTCACGCACGCCAAAGTGCAGGTTGCGGCCGGCGCGGTTTTCAGCGCTGTAATCGCCGCCTTCTTTGATGTAAGTGAGGTTGGAAGGAGCCAGGTCCGCGCTGCCGCCCACCAGGTTGGGGAGCAGCTTGGCCAGCCGGTTGATCATCTGGCCGGAGGTGGCACGGGTGGCAATCTTGCCGTCCCACTGCCACAGTTCGTCGTTCATCACAACATCTTCGGGCAGTTCTTCCGCATGCCACAGATCCCATTCTTCCTTCAGTTCGGGATACTGGGCGCAGTAGGCGTCGAACATATCGTTCCAGGCCGCTTCGGTCTGTTCGTTCTTGGCCATGAGGCTGTTGATGTGTTCATACACTTCGGGCAGCACATAGAAGGTTTCTTCGGGCATGCCCAGATTCTTTTTGGTGGCCAGCACGTTATCCACACCCAGGGGAGCGCCGTGAGCGGATTCGCTGCCTTCCTTGGCGGGGCAACCGAAGCCGATCTTGGTGGGGCAGATGATCAGGGTGGGGTGCTTTTCGTCCTTCTTGGCTTCAGCGATGGCGGCGGACACCTTTTCGGCATCGTTGCCGTCGTCCAGACGGATCACCTGCCAGCCATAAGCTTCAAAGCGCTTGCCCACATCTTCCTTGAAAGCGATATCGGTATCACCTTCGATGGAGATTTCGTTATCGTCATACAAAAGGGTCAATTTGCCCAGTTCCAGGGTGCCGGCCAGGGAAGCAGCCTCCGCGGAGATACCTTCCATCAGGCAGCCGTCGCCGCAGAAAGCATAGGTGCGGTGATCCACCACGGGGAAACCGGGGCGGTTAAACTTGGCAGCCATCATGGTTTCGGCAATGGCAAAACCAACGGCATTGGCAACACCCTGACCCAGAGGACCGGTGGTGGTTTCAATGCCCACAGTGTGGCGGTATTCGGGATGGCCGGGGGTCTTGCTGCCCCACTGACGGAACTGCTTGAGGTCATCCATTTCCAGGCCGTAGCCGGTAAGGTGCAGCATGGTGTAAATCAGGGCGCTGGCGTGGCCGGAGGACAGCACAAAGCGGTCACGGTTCTTCCAGGCGGGGTTCTTGGGATTGTGGTTCATCTGTTCCATCCACAGGGCGTAAGCCATGCCGGCCATGCCCATGGGAGCACCGGGGTGACCGCTGTTGGCCTTCTGCACGGTATCGGCAGCCAGAACGCGGATGGTGTTCACAGTCTTCTGACGGATATCCATTTTGAAACGTCCTCCTCTTATTGTGCAATATACTTTTCCAGATTAGAAAAATCAATTCCCTCGGCGTTTGCCAGCACTTTGTACAGGGCATTCACCATATATTTCACGCCGCCTTCCACATCGCTTTCGATATTCAGGGGCAGAACGGGATCGTGTACCGACAGGCGAAGCAGGAACCAGCCGTTATCCATTTCGCCGTCCAGGTCAAAACTGATACGGATGCCTTCCCGGTTATCGGGGGCAATGTGCCATCCGGGGGCAAAGGCCGCATATTCCATCACCTTTTCGATGGCGGCACGGCCCACGGTGCGGAAATCGCTTTCGGTAATGTTCAGGCGGATTTCCACGCTCTCTTTGGGTTCCTTCAGGCCTTCCAGCAGGTCGCTGAGGCTCTTGCCTTCCTGCTTGAGGCGCATGGCCTCACAAATCAGCACGGTAGCCAGGTACATGCCGTCATCCAGGAAGTGATTTTCCCGCAGGGCTGCATGGCCGCTGGTTTCGATGGCCAGGGGGCAATCGATGCCGGCTTCGTTGAGGCGCACGGCTTCGTCGATGACGTTGCGGTAGCCCCGCTTGTAGCGGTAATGCACGCCGCCCCATTCCATGATAAACCGGGCCAGGCCGGAAGAAGTGACGGAGTCCGTCACGATGGTGCCGCCGGGCTTTTTATCCAGCAGAATGGCGGAAATGAGGGCGATGAGGCGGTTGCGGTTGATTTCCCGGCCGCTTTGATCCACGATGGCTGCGCGGTCGCAGTCCGCATCGAAAATCACGCCCAGGTCCGCCCCGGCTTTCACCACGGCAGAGCTGACAGACTTCATGGCTTCGGCATTTTCGGGGTTGGGCACATGGTTGGGGAAGTGGCCGTCCGGCTCCAGGAACTGGCTGCCTTCCACCCAGGCGCCCAGATCTTCCATCAGCTTGGCATAGAAGCCGCCGGCGCCGTTACCGGCGTCCACCACCACATGCAGGCCAAGCAGAGGCTTTTGCACGTCGGTGTCCAGGCCTTTTTGCACCCGGGCTTTCAGCTGATCGCAGTACACGGGCAAAAATTCCCGCTTCTGGATGGGTTCAAAGCCGCCGGTCAGGGGATCGTCACTTTCGGCAATGGTGAGGATTTCGTCCAGATCATGGCCGGTGATGCCGCCGTCTTTGGTGAAAAATTTGAGACCGTTGCGGTCAAAGGGATGATGGCTGGCGGTGATCATAATGGCGCCGTCGCAGCCAAAGCCTTCGGTAATCAGGCTCATATACATGGCAGGGGTGGTGCACATACCGTAGCATTCCACCCGGCCGCCCGCCAGACGGCAGCCTTCAGCGCAGCCATCCAGCAGCATTTCGCCCGTCAGCCGGCTATCCCGGCCCAGGGCAATGCGGGGGTTATCCACACCCCTTTGGCGCAGCCAGGCCACAAAGGCGCCGCCAATCCGGCCAGCCACCGCTGGCGTCAAAGGAGCTCCTTCACCCAGTGCTTTTCCCCGCACATCCGTGCCGCTTTTGAGCGCGCGCAAGTTCGTCATACATTCCCTCCTGTTTCGTCGTCCATTTGGTTCATGGCTTCATCCACGCATCCGTGGAGCATTTTATACACCGGCATCAGCACCTCAAAATCCCGGTACACTTTTTCGGCAATATCCGGTTTCATGGCATCCGCCACCCGGGCATCATTGCGGCTGATGTAGATATCTTTTTTCAGGTACAGGGGACGCAGCACTTCCGGCACTGCATCCGGCACCGGCAGCTTTTTCCATTGATTGCCGCCAATGGAAAAACCGTTTTTATACAGCCTTTCCACCAATCGCACAAAATCGTCCGGCCGGGCAATGATCCGCCGTCGCATCACATCCATCATCCCCCGGTTTTCCCCCCAGGTGCCAAGACCCCAGCTGATAAATTCCGGCCCCAGTTCAAACCAGAAATTGGGCATGCCATCCTTATCCGTGGCAGCCTTATGGAAAATGAGCCACAGATGATCCCGATAGGGGGATTTATCCTTCGTAAAGCGGATATCCCGGTTGATGCGGCTCAGGCACTTATGCGGACGGATTTCCAGATCCTCATCCAGTTTTTGCAGCCGCCCGCCCACTTCTTCAATAAAGGCGTAGAACACTTCCCGGACGGATTTAATATAACGCTCTCTGTTTTCATCCATGAAGGCCTTGCTATTGTGAAAACGCAAATCCAGGAAAAACTGGATGGTTTCCTTTTTGAAGCCCTTGAACACGCAGAAAGCGCCCCTTTCTCAAACTTATACGAGTACATTATACTCCATTTACTTCCGTAATTCAAGCGCATTTATGCGCAAATCGGGCGTTCTTTCTCTTATTATTTTCCGCAAAAAAAGGGCTGATTCCCCACGGAAACAGCCCTTTTGCTTTTTTCGCAATTTTTGCGATTATTCGATGCCCACTACCTGAAAACCCTTTTCCTCGATGGCAGCGGTGATTTCATCGTTTTCGCAATCCCCTTCCACCGTGCAGATCTTCTTTTCCAGGTCCACCACGGCATCAAGGCCCAAATCGTGCATAGCACCTTCCACCTTACCGGCGCAGCGGATGCAGTGCATCCCTTCTACATGGATGATCTTTTTCATATTCGTTTCCTCCTTGATTGATTAGAAATTAAACAGGGTCACCTGATTGGTTTCCGCCATATCCTTGAGACAGCCGTGTTCCCTGAGCATATCGCATACGGACTGGGACACATGGGCCCGGTTTTTGAAATCCTCCACCGAGATGAAGGGAGTGGAACGGGCATCCACAATGCCCTGAGCCGCGCTTTCGCCAAGACCACCAAGGGACGTGAAGGGCACACGCAGGCCCCTTTCCCCTTCGGGAATAAACCGGCTCACATCACTCTTATACAGATCCGCCGGCAGGAAATAATAGCCTCTGGCCATCATTTCCAATACCAGTTCCATGGCCGTGATTTCGTCCTTTTCCTTGGCGGAGAGCTTCTTTTCCGCATCCCGGTCATAGGCATCCTGGAGCTTGGCCCGCAGCTGGTCAATGGGCAGGATCATGGTGGTGGCATCAAAGCCGTCACCGCGGATGGTGAAGTACGCCGCATAGTACGCTTGGGGATAATACACCTTGTACCAAGCTACGCGAAGCGCCATGGTCACATAAGCCACGGCATGCCCTTTGGGGAACATGTATTTGATCTTCCGGCAGCTGTCTTCAAACCACTGGGGCACATTATGCTCGTGCATGGCATCCGCCATTTCAGGCCGCAAGCCCTTGCCCTTACGCACGTTTTCCATGGTGTCAAAGGCCATTTTGGCCGGCACGCCCATTTCCATCAGCTGGTTCATGATGTCGTCACGGGTACAAAGGCACTGGGACAGGGGCGCAATGCCCTGATCAATGAGGTCCTTTGCGTTGCCCAGCCACACGTCCGTGCCGTGGGACAAACCGGAAATACGGATCAATTCCTGCATGGTGGTGGGATGGGTGTCTTCCAGCATCTGCCGCACAAAGCTGGTACCGAATTCCGGCACACCGAAAGTACCCGTATTACAGCCAATATCCTTGGGCGTAACCCCCAATGCTTTAGGAGAAGAGAAGAGGCTCATGACCTGCTTGTCATCCAATGGGATATCCTTGAAATTGATGCCGGTCAATTCTTCCAGCATGTGCATCATGGTGGGATCGTCGTGGCCCAGAATATCCAATTTGACCAGAATATCATGCATGGAACCGAAATCGTAATGGGTGGTAACGAAGGTGGACTGCAAATCGTCCGCCGGGTGCTGCACGGCCGTAAACTGGCAGATATCATAAGCCTTGGGCAAAACCACCATGCCGCCCGGGTGCTGGCCGGTGGTGCGCTTGACCCCCACGCAGCCGGCAGCCAACCGTTCCTTTTCAGCATCCGGCAGGGAAATGTTCCTCTCTTCCAGATACTTCAAAACGTAACCGTAGGCCGTTTTTTCCGCCAGCGTACCGATGGTGCCGGCACGGAACACAAACCCTTCGCCGAACAATTCTTCCACATATTTGTGGGCCACGGGCTGGTATTCGCCGGAGAAGTTCAGGTCAATATCCGGCACCTTGTCGCCTTTGAACCCCAGGAACACTTCGAAGGGAATATCGAAACCGTCCTTCACCAGCGGCTTTCCGCAGTCGGGACAGGTGGCATCGGGAAGGTCCACGCCGATGGTATAGCCTTTGGGAATATCGAAAGTAGCCTTGCGGCAATGTTCGCACCGGTAATGGGGCGGCAGGGCATTCACTTCCGTAATGTTGCACATGAACGCAACCAGCGAAGAACCCACACTGCCGCGGCTGCCCACCAGATAACCATCCGACAGGGATTTGGTTACCAGTTTATTGGCAATGGAATAGAGGGTGGCATAGCCGTAGCCGATGATGGATTTGAGTTCCTTATCCAGCCGGGCCTCCACAATTTCGGGCAGGTCGTCGCCGTAGAGGGCGTGAGCCTTATCCCAGGTCATGGTGCGGATATCGTTTTCTGCCGTTTCCCAGAAGGGCGAGAAGGTGGTTTTCCCTTCGGGATGGGGCGGGAACAGGGATACCTTCCCCACCCGGTCCGCAATCATTTTGGGATTATCGATGACCACTTCTTTGGCTTTCTTTTCGCCAAGATAGGCAAATTCCTGCAGCATTTCGTTGGTGGTTTTGAAATAAAGCGGCGGCTGATGATCCGCATCGGAATACCCCTGACCGGCCTGCAAAATGGCCCGGAACTGGGCGTCCTTGGGATCCAGGAAATGCACGTCGCCGGTAGCTACCACCGGGATGCCCAGCTTTTCGCCGATGCGCACAATGCGGCGGTTGAATTCCCGGAGGGCTTCTTCATCCTGCACCCGGCCTTCACGAAGCAGGAAGCCGTTATTGCCAATGGGCTGAATCTCCAGATAATCGTAAAACCTGGCAATCTTGCACAGCTTTTCTTCGCTGGCCCCATCCACCATGGCGCTGAAAAGCTCGCCGCTTTCGCAGGCGGAACCCACGATCAGCCCCTGCCGGTATTTCTGAATGATCGACCGGGGCATATGAGGCCGGCGGCGGAAATAATTCAGATGCCCTTCGGAAATGAGGTGGTTCAGGTTGGTCATACCATCCTGGGTAGCTGCCAGCAGAATAATGTGCCAGGAATTACCCAGCGTGCAGTTTTTGCCGATGCCGTTCAAATCATCCAGCTTATCTGCCCCGGCGCGCTTTGCTTCATCCAGCATCCGGGCCAGACACTGGGCGGTTGCTGCAGCGTCATTGACAGCACGATGGGCATCTTTCAGGGAAACGCCCAGCCGTTTACACACGCTGCCCAGGCGATGGCTCTTGAGATCGGGGTACAGTTTCCGGGAAAGGGTCAAGGTATCCAGACGGGCTGCCGTGTATTCAATGCCCTGCCGCCTCAGTTCGCTTTCCAATACAGCGCAGTCAAATTTTGCATTGTGGGCAGCAATGGGACAGCCGTCCATGAATTTCAAAAGTTCAGGCACAGCCTGTTCCGCCGTGGGGGCATCCCGGAGCATCTGATCGGTGATGTGGGTGATTTCCACAATTTTCGGCGGCAGCACACAGCCGGGGTTTACCAGCGTTCCGTAGCTGTCCACCACTTGCCCGTTCCACAGTTTCACCGCGCCGATTTCAATGATGCGGTCCTTCTGGGTATTGAGACCGGTGGTTTCAAAGTCCAGCACAATGATGGGGGTATCCAGGCCCAGCTCCCCTGCGCCCTCCACCACTTTATCATCATCCGTCAGGTACCCTTCCACACCGGGAATCAGCTTGATGCCGTTTTTCTTGGCAGCACCGAAGGCTTCGGGGAAGGCCTGAGCCACGCCGTGGTCGGTCACCGCAATGGCCGGGTGCCCCCATTCCGCCGCCCGCTTGATCAGGTCGGATGCGGAGGACACCGCGTCCATATTGCTCATGTTGGTATGCAGGTGCAACTCCACCCGCTTTTCTTCGGCGGTGTCTTCCCGTTTGGGCAGGGGCATTTTGGCCACGTCCCGGGCCATCACCACGGTTTCGTGGCTGAATTTATCATACTGGGCTTCGCCCCGGACGATGACACCCATGCCCTTTTTGAAGGCGCCGATCACTTTCTGCACTTTATCCCGTTCTTCATCGGTAATGGGAGGCGGCGGCGCTTCGTCGTCCTTGGGCCGGCGGGGACGATACCGCAAAAACATCTTGCAGCGAATGGTGGAAGTATAGTCCGTCACCATGAAGGTGAGCAATTCCATTTCGCCGCCGGAAATGGATTTGGTTTCCACGTTCAGCACTTCGCCTGCAATGACCACCAGGCCGCTGTCGTCCCTCAGTTCCTTGATATCCACCGGCTTTTCGCCGATAGCCCGGCCGCAGATGCGGTTATTGTCTTCTTTGGGCTTTTCCTGGGCCTTGGCTTTGGCTTCCATGGCGGCAATTTCTTCGTAGCGTTCCGCACGCTCCGCTGCCACCCGATCCTGCCGGGCCCTCTCTTCTTTCAGCTGATTCAGCCGCTTTTCTTCATCGCCGCTGACCCGGAGCACCACGTCCGTTTCCAGCCGGAATACGTCCTGAATGGCCTGAGCAAGCAGGGCTCTTCCGTTTTGCTTTTCCAGATAATGCATGGAAAATTCGTCCGGCAGATCCAGATACACCTTGCCGTTGCCGGGCGACCAGTGCATATCCACTTCCCAGCTGGCCACCGCCGGAAAATTGCGCACCAGAAAATGATTCAGGGGCGCAGCATAGGTATCCGGCTGCTGCATGAAACTGATGGCCAGAGAAGGGCTTGCCACCCGCAGAGAAAATTTCAGCTGGGGGAAGGCACCCGCAATCACTTTTTTCATGGCGAAAAAGCCCTTCTCCCCGATCAGCACGTCGCTGAGGAAGGAAAAATGGGCCTTGTTTTCACTTTTTACATAGCGCACCCGCTCCACGGCCAGCTTGTTTTCCGTTTCCGGCAAGGCCTGATAAATGGCGCGCAGCAATTCGTCATACGTCATTCAAAAACTCCCGTACAGCTTTGGCCATGGCTTCGGAAAGATCGCCGGTGAGCTTATCCACATATTTGCCCCGGATGAACAGGGCGCCGCAATCCTTGCCGCCGCACAGGGCAATATCCGCATCCCGGGCTTCGCCGGGGCCGTTCACCACGCAGCCCATGACGGCCACCGTCACCGGCTTGTCCACATCTTTAAATTCCGCTTCCATACGATGGGCAATGGCCGCCACGTCAATCTGGGTACGGCCGCAGGTGGGGCAGGAAACAAAGCGGATGCCGCTGCGCAGGCCCAGTGCCCGCAGGATGGACAGGGCCGCGCCGGGTTCATGGATGGGGTCCCCCGTCAGGGACACGCGCACCGTATCGCCGATGCCGTCCAGCAAAAGGGAGCCGATGCCAATGGCGCTTTTTACCGTGCCCTGGCCGGGAAGCCCGGCTTCCGTGACCCCCAGATGCAGGGGATAATCGCACTTTTCCGCCATCAGCCGGTAGGCTTTCACGGTCAGAGGTACGTCGCTGGCTTTCAGGGAAATGACGGTATCGTAAAACCCTTCGTTTTCCAGAAGCTGAATGTGCCGCTGGGCGCTTTCCACCATGCCTTCCGGCGTAGCGCCGCCGTATTTTTCCACAATATCCTTTTCCAGCGAACCGGCATTCACACCGATGCGGATGGGCACATGGTGGGCCTTGGCGCAGTCCACCACCCGCTTCACCTTTTCCGCACTGCCGATATTGCCGGGATTGATGCGCAGCTTATGAATGCCGTTTTCCATGGCGGCAATGGCCAGGGTGTGATCAAAATGAATATCCGCCACCAGCGGCACCGGGCTCTGGTCCACCAGGGTCCTGACCGCCCCTGCGCAGGCCCTGTCGTACACCGAAACCCGCACCAGATCGCACCCGGCCATAGCCAGCGCCTTGATCTGCTCCAGCGTGGCAAATACATCCCGGGTGTCGGTATTGGTCATGGACTGGATGGAAACGGGGCTGCCGCCGCCAATGGGCACCTGCCCGGCCATCACCTGTCTTGTCTTTCGCACAGTATTCGCCCTCCCCATCAGAAGATCCGTCCCACATCCTGGAACGTGATAAAAATCATAAATCCGATCAGCAAAAGATACCCCGCCATATGAATATAGGCTTCGATTTTCCGGGGCACCGGCTTGCGGCAAATGCCTTCAATGGCCAGGAATACCAGCCGGCTGCCATCTAGCCCAGGAATGGGCAGCAAATTAAACAGACCCAGGTTCACCGAAATGAACACCATCAGTTCCAGATAATACACCCAGTCGATCATCTGGGTATATTCCGCCACCTGCTGAATGATCCCCATGGGACCGGCTGCATCTTTCAGCGCATCCTTTTTGGTAAACAAGCCAATCAGCCCATCAAAAATATCCCTGGCGTTCTGCACACAGGTATCGAAAGCCCGGGGAATCACTTCCCCAAAGGGCACCGGGCTGAAAGAACGCTCCAGCTGCGCCCGCATCACAATGCCCACCATCATGCGGTTTTCATTTGCATCAAAGGCGGGGGTCAGGAAAAGCTGCTTTTCTGTGCCGCCCCGGCGGACGGTCACCGCAATCGCTTCGTCCCCTTCCTGATAAGAACGGATGGCATCACTGATGATATATTCTCCATCCTCCGTAAACCCCTGCGCCGATTGGCCATTCACCTGCACAATCACGTCTCCGGGCTTCACACCGGCGGCATCGGCAGCGGAGAAGGGCGTCACTTCCATGATCTTTGTGTACACCAGCACATCATCCACAACGCCCACAAAGCCGGTAATGCCAATGGCTACAACCATGGCCAGCACAAAATTCATCACCGGGCCCATCAGGATGGTCACAAGCCTTTTCCACACGGGAAAATTGTTCAGGTTGCGTTCGTCATCCTTCTCTTTTTCCTCGGTATCATCTTCGCCGTAGAACATGCAGTAGCCGCCCATGGGAATGAGCCGGATGAAGAATTTGGTTTCATGCTTTTTGCTGTTCCAGGAAGCCAGTTTGGGGCCAAAACCGATGGCAAATTCCTTCACCGGAATGCCCGTCAGCCGGGCTGCAAAAAAGTGTCCGGCTTCATGTACCATCACCATGATGCCCAGCATCAGGATGGCCGCCAGAATATAGAAAACAGACATAGTTCCTCCGTTATGATCAAAGATTCAGGAAAGCACGGGCTGCTTCTCTTGCCATGCTGTCCGCATATTCCACCTGCTCCAGGTGATCCGCCGGCAGATGCCCCCACTTTTGCAGGGCATGATCCACCGTATCATAGATTTGCCCGAATTGGATGCGCTTTTGCAGGAAGGCATACACCGCCTCTTCATTGGCAGCGTTCAGCACACAGGCTGCCGCGCCGCCCGCTTTCAAAACATCATAAGCCATGCGGATGGCCGGGAATTTTTCCGTTTCTGGCTGTTCAAAGGTCAGGCTTTGCGCCTGGAAAAGATCCAGCTTTTTCGCCCCGGTTTCCAACCGTTCCGGATAGCTCATGGCATAGAGGATGGGCACCCGCATATCGGGAACGCCCAGCTGAGCCAATACAGCACCATCCTCGAATTCCACGGCGGAATGAACGATGCTCTGGGGATGCACCAACACCTGAATCTGGGAAGGATCGGCGTCAAAGAGCCATTTGGCTTCAATAATCTCCAGGGCTTTGTTGAACATGGAGGCGGAATCCACCGTGATCTTGGCGCCCATATTCCAGGTGGGGTGTCCCAGCGCTTCTTCCACCGTGGCGTTCCTTATGCGTTCCTTTTCCCAGGTGCGGAAAGGGCCGCCGGATGCCGTGAGCAAAATGCGGCTGTACCGGTTGGGGCCGGCTGCCTCCAGGCACTGGAAAATGGCACTGTGTTCGCTGTCCACGGGCAGCAGCACCTTTTCGCCGTTTTTGCTTTCGCAGGCTTTCATCACCATCCGGCCGCCGGAAACCAATGTTTCTTTATTGGCCAGCAGCACCCTTTTGCCGCTTTCCCTTGCCGCCATCACAGCGCGAAGGCCGGCCACCCCCACAACGGCTGCCAGCACGTCCTGCCCTTCCGCTTCCCGGGCCACCTGTTCCAGCGCTTCCCGGCCAAATAAAAACCGGCAGAAGGAAAGATCTTCCGGCACCGGCACTTTTTCGCCGGTGAGGGCAGCCAGTTTCGGCCGCAGGGTGCGCACCTGTTCAAAAAGAAGCGACGCATTATGATGCGCCGTCAAGGCCGTCACACAAAAACGATCCGGGTGACGCAGCACCACGTCCACCGCCTGTTTGCCGATGGAACCGGTGCTGCCAAGGATAGCTATTCCGCGCATGAATACAAAATTTCCTTTCTCTCTTTAGATGGCAAAGAGGAACCGTCCGGTGCATACTCCGCACGATTCCTCTGTTGCACATTCAGCCGGCAATCATAAACAGATTCAGGTATACATACACGATGACCGTAGCCCAATATACGCTGTCCAGCCGGTCCATCATACCGCCATGGCCGGGGAAAATGGTACCGAAATCCTTCACGCCGCAGTGCCGCTTGATAAGCGATGCGAAAAGATCCCCCAGCTGGCCGGCAATGCCGCACAAAAAACCCAGAACCACATAATGCCACAAGGGCTGCACCGGCCCGAAAATGGCGCCGATGCCGCACAGGGCCATGGAAAACAGGATGCTGCCCAGCAAACCGGCCGCTGCGCCTTCCGTACTCTTTTTGGGGCTTACCGCAGGGCAAAGCTTATGCTTGCCAAACTGGCTGCCGATGAAATACGCCAGGGTATCCCCTGCCAGCGGAGCGCCGAAAGCCATCAGTGTCAGCAGAATCTGATGCAGCCGGTTCTCCACATTCTGCAAGCCCAGCATACACATGGCCGGCAGCAGCACGCACACCAGCGGCATCACCGAAACCAAAATATCTTCCAGTTTCGGCTCGTGGCGGAACAAGACCACCGCGGACGTGATCATGCAGGCGGCGCCAACCAGGGGCATCAGGTACATCACACTGCCGCTCATGCCCCCGATATCCACATTGAACAGAATCAGGGAAGCAATCACGCACAGCCAGCCCGGCCATTGCACCGGTCGATGCCCTGCCGTTTTCAGGCAACGGTACACTTCAAACATGGAACAGCAAATGGTGGCCATAAACAAAATACTGAACACCCATCCGCCAAAGGCCAGCGCCACCCCCAGCAATACCGCCAGGCAGGCGCCTGTAATAATCCGTCGTGTCATCGCTTTATCTTCCTCCAAAGCGGCGTTCCCGGCTGCCAAAGGCATGCAGCGCTTCGTGATAGGCCGCCAGATCAAAATCCGGCCACAAAACCGTGGGGAACATAAACTCCGCATAGGCACACTGGTACAATAAAAAATTACTCAGCCGCATTTCTCCGCTGGTGCGGATCATCAAATCCACGTCCGGCAGATCTTTGGTATACAATTCCCGGGCCATGGAGGCTTCGTCAATATCCTCCGGCCGGATCACACCGGCTGCCGCCTTTTCCGCCAGCAAACGGGCCGCCCGGACAATTTCCGCCCGGCCGCCGTAATTGATGGCGATGTTCAGCTTCAGGCCGGTATTTTTTTCGGTGCGGTTTTCAGCATCAATCAGGGCCTGGCGCTGTTTTTCGGGCAAGCCATCCTTATCCCCCAGGATACGGATGCACACGTTTTTTTCATCCAGTTCATCAATCTCGGATGCGAAAAATTCCAGCATCAGCGCCATCAGCGCTTCCACTTCCTGAGGATCTCGCTTCCAGTTTTCCGTGGAAAAAGCGTACAAGGACAAAGCCTCGATCCCAAGATCGCTGCTTTCCCGAATAATGCTGCGCAGCGCTTCCACCCCTTTGCGGTGCCCCAGCGCCACTTTCAGCTTATGTTTTTTCGCCCAGCGGCCGTTGCCGTCCATAATGATGGCCACATGCCGGGGCAGTTTTGCAAATTCGCTCATCCGGATCACTCCTTCCGGGGCAGACCCACCGGAAAGGGGGCCACCACCCATTCACCCTTTGTTACACGCACCACATGCAGCGTGCCTTCCCGGGGTGATGCAGAACCGCTGCGGGAAGGGGCCGCCGTTTCTTTCACGGTAATCCCTTCCCTTTGCGCCAAAGCCCGGAGTGCATCGTCATAAGGCTTGCCAAGCACATTTCCCGTCATCAGACAGACATGATCTCCTTTTCCTTTTCGGCGGCGATCTTATCCACTTCTTTGATCTGGGCATCGGTCAGCTTCTGCAGCTCGTCTTCGGCCTTGCGCTGATCGTCTTCGGTGATCTGGGAATCCTTCTTGAGCTTTTTGAACTGTTCCATGGCATCACGGCGGGCATTGCGCATGGCTACCTTGGCTTCTTCCGCAGCCTTGCGGACCACCTTGGTCAGTTCCTTACGGCGTTCTTCGTTCAGTTCCGGCACCACCAGACGGATCACTTTGCCGTCATTGGAAGGGTTCATGCCCAGATCGCTTTTCTGAATAGCCTTTTCCACCAGCGGAATGGCTTTGGGATCCCACAGGGAGATGGTCAGCAGCCGGGGTTCGGGGCTGTTGATGTTACCCATCTGCTTGAGGGGCGTGGCGCTGCCATAATAATCCACCATGATCTTGTCCAGAATCTGGGGATTGGCCCGGCCGGCGCGCAGGGACAGCATATCTTTCTGATAGAATTCCTTGGTTTTGGTCATTTTTTCTTTGGCAGTGGTAATAACGGCACGATACATGATACTTCCTCCGTTCGTTCAGTTCAGTTTTCTTTTATTTTACTCTTTTTTTCTTCGTTCATCAATCATGGGATGTACCGAAATAATCCCGGTCAAAATGCACCACACAGCGATATCGGGCATCCATGGTGCAGGCATGGGCCTGAATGCCGGAAAGCAGTTCATCGGTCTTTCGCACGTCCGTCGGCAGCAGCACGTCAAAAATCAGGTTGATGTACTTATCCCCGGGCACCCGGCGAAAATCATGCAGGTGCAAGGGCGGCGTGAGGGATGCAAGATAAGCCGCCATCTGTTCTTTAGCCTGTTCCGTCTTTTCATCGCCGGACACCACAGGATCCAGATGGATGCAGATGGGCAAAAGCAGTTTTTCCCCCATTTCCCTTTCTGCCATATCAATCACTTCATGAGTCTGAACCAGATCGCAATCGGCGCTCACCTCCGCATGGATGGAAGCCATGGAGCGCCCCGGGCCGTAATCGTGGATCACCAGATCGTGCACCCCCAAAATACCGGGGTATTCCATCAGCAGATCCACAATCTTTTTACCCAGTTCCACGTCCGGCTTGCCTCCCAGCAGGCGGTTCACCGTATCGGACAGCACATCCCAGGCCGCTTTCAGCACCAATAACGCCACCAGTACGCCCGCATAGCCGTCCAGAGGCCACTTCGTCAGATGGGATACCAGCGTTGCCAGGGCAATGACCGCTGTGGAAACGGCATCCCCCATGGAATCCTTGGCGGCCGCCAGCAAAGTGGGGTTATCTGTCATTTTGCCCAGCTTGCGGTAAAATACGCTCATCCACCCTTTTACCACAACACCCGCTGCCAGCAGCACAAAAGTAACGATGGAAAAAGCCGCCGCCTTGCCGGCCAGGATGCTCTCCACGCCGGATTTGATCAATTCCACGCCAAAGAAAGCAATCAATACCCCCACCGCCAGCGCACCCAGATACTCAATGCGCCCATGGCCGAAGGGATGATCCTCATCCTGGGGTTTGGCAGCCATTCTGACGGATATCAGCGCCACCAGGCTGCCTCCGGCATCGGACAGATTATTCACACCATCCGCCGTAACAGCCACCGATCCCATCAGAAAGCCCAGCAGCATTTTCATGGCACTGAGCAGAAGATTCAAGACCATGCCTGTGGCCGAGCCCAGCGTGCCGATCTTTTTGCGCATGTCCTGATCGGCAATCACAGCCACGGCAGATGCCGTTTTATTCGGAATTTCTTTTAATTCCGGTACAAATTTTTTCAGCAGCAGTTCCGTTATCATGCTTTCACCTGTTTCCATTGGGCCGGCACCGGCCTGCCCAGCAGTTTTTCCGCCAAGGGGATATCGCCATCCTGCAAAGCTTTCCGGATGGCTGTGGAAGAAACCTTCTGCCCATCCAGGCAAAATTCCTCCACCCGTTCAAAGCCTATGCCGTTTGCCCGGCACATATTTTCCAAAGCAACCGCATCCCAGCCGCCTTTGTGGCCGAAACGATGGTCATGACCGCAGATCACATACCGGGCGCCGATTTCTTTGAGAATCACTTGTTCAAAAAACACATCACCGGACATACAGCGGATTTCATCGTCAAAGGGTGTCACATGTACTTCATCAGCGCCATACGCCTTTAGCAGCTGTACCCTTTCCTCCAGCCCGGTCAGTTCCTGTTTGAAGGGAGAGGGAGAACGGTCAAAGGTATGGGCGCAAAGCGGCAGGGATAACTTTTCCGCCGCCTTCTGCCCAGCCTGCATAAGCGCCTGATGCCCCCGGTGCATGCCGTCAAAAAAGCCAAGGCACAATACGCACCCTTTCTTCTGCATTGCCTTTCGCCTCCCGCTTTTCTTTCGTCGTTCAAATGGTTTTGCTCTTTGTGATTGTCATTTTACCACAAAATTTCCCACCCTGCAACGAAAACAAAAAACCGGCCACAGCCGGTTTTTCATTGCCCCACATGTCAACCGCAGGGGATGTAAAATAACCAATGATGGTTCGTTTTGTTCTGACAAAATGTTTATTTTCCCTTTGCCAAGGGACGGATGATGCACAAATACATCACCAGCCCGATCACTGCCCCCAGGGTGTTATTGATGATATCATCAAATTCAAACAATCCCAGCCTGAAAACCAGCTGCACCCCTTCCGTCAGCACGCTGCATAAAAACGCAATCAGCAGCACATGCCATCCTTTCAGCTTTGCGAACACAAAAGGCAGCAGATACCCCAACGGAATGCACAGCAGAATATTCAGTAAAATACCTTCCCACAAATCCGGCCTTTTCACCCGGACCGTGCCCTTGAATAAGCTCATCAGCCCATCCGGTATCACCAGCGCTTCGCGATAGGACCACAGCACTTCCGTGCGGAACATATATTCATCCTTCACCGTGCGGAATAACAGCGTTTCATACAGATACGCCGCCGCATACAGCGCCAGAAGAGCATATCCGGCCGTTGCAAGCCATTTGGGATACCGGCGCAGCACACGAGCCAGAACAGGCAGAAGCAGGGCAATCAGCAGCACAAGCATCGAAATGATTGTTGCCTGATCCATGCTGCTTCCCCCTGTTTTTCATCGTTTCCATTAGTCTCTGCGGAACAAATCCCGGGTATACACTTTCTCTGCCACATCATCCAGGCACGGGTCATATCGATTGGCAATGATGGCGCAAGCCTGGGCCTTGAACTGATCCAGATCATTGACCACCTTGCTGCCAAAGAAGGTGCTTCCGTTTGCCAGCGTGGGTTCATAAATGATCACCGTGGCACCCTTGGCCTTGATACGCTTCATCACACCCTGAATGGAGGACTGACGGAAATTATCGGAATTACTCTTCATGGTCAGGCGATAAACACCCACCACCACGTCTTTTTCTTTGCTGGCATCCCAGCTGTCATTGGCTTCATATGCCCCGGCAATTTCCAGCACACGGTCCGCAATAAAATCCTTACGGGTACGATTGGATTCTACGATGGCCGTCATCATATTCTGGGGCACATCCAAATAATTGGCCAGCAGCTGCTTGGTGTCTTTGGGCAAGCAATAACCGCCGTAGCCAAAGGAAGGATTGTTGTAATGGCTGCCAATGCGGGGATCCAGACACACCCCTTCAATGATCTGCCGGGTGTTCAGCCCCTTCATTTCGGCATAAGTATCCAGCTCATTGAAATAACTGACCCGCAAAGCCAGATAAGTGTTGGCAAACAATTTTACGGCTTCTGCTTCTGTAAACCCCATGAACAGAGTATCAATATCCGGCTTCAGTGCCCCTTCCTGTAAAAGGGCAGCGAAGGTTTGGGCGGCTTTCACCAGCCTTGCATTTTCCACATCTGTACCCACAATGATGCGGCTGGGGTACAGATTATCATACAGCGCCTTGCTCTCCCGCAGGAATTCGGGGCTGAAGAGAATGTTGTCACAATGATATTTTTCCCGAACCATGGTTGTAAATCCTACAGGAATAGTGGACTTGATCACCATGATCGCATCGGGATTATACCGGATCACCAGCTGGATCACCGTTTCCACGGCGCTGGTATCAAAGTAGTTCTTTTTGCTATCGTAATTGGTAGGGGCTGCAATGACCACGAAATCAGCGTCTTTATAGGCAGTTTCTGCATCCAGCGTAGCCGTCAGGTCCAGTTCCTTTTCCAACAGATACTTTTCAATATATTCATCCTGAATGGGCGACTGGCGACGGTTGATCATTTCCACCTTTTCCGGCACAATATCCACCGCCGTCACATGATGATGCTGGGCCAGCAGCGTCGCAATAGACAAGCCCACATAGCCGGTACCGGCAACTGCAATATTCATTTTTGATTCCTCCTGTTTTTGCTTTTATGAAGCAGGCATAACTTTTCCGCCCGGCCTCTCGGCGACAGTACAGTTGTGCCTTTGCAGTTGCTGTCCCTCGGCTATGGTTTTTTCCTATGGCGATGGGAAAGCAGTTTTCTTTTTTTCCGGAGCACGCTTTCCATGCACACGCACAGGCGACAGGCAAAGAAAAAGCGAGTTTTTACACCTGATAAAATTCCTTGTACCACTGAGCAAACTTCCGCAGGCCTTCCCGCAGGCTGGTACTGGGTTTGAAGCCAAAGTCTCTTTCCAGTGCACTTACATCCGCGTAAGTCACCGGCACATCACCGGGCTGCATGGGCACCAGTTCCTTGTGGGCATCAAAGTCATAATCTTGCGGCAGCACGCCGGCACGGATCAGTTCCTGCTGCAGGATATCCACAAAGTCCAGCAAATTCTCTGGGCTGTTGTTGCCGATATTGTACACCATATATGGCGGCAAAGGCAAGCCATCTTCACCCACTGCCTTTTCCGGCGCATGCTGCATGATGTTCACCACACCGGTGACGATATCATCCACATAGGTAAAATCCCGCTGACAATTGCCATAATTGAAAATCTGAATGGTTTCGCCCCTGAGCAGCTTATTGGTAAAACCGAAATAGGCCATATCCGGCCGGCCTGCAGGACCGTACACGGTAAAGAAACGCAAACCGGTAGACGGGATATTGTATAGCTTGGCATAAGCATGGGCCATCAACTCATTGGATTTTTTCGTAGCCGCATACAGGCTGACAGGATTGTCCACCTTATCTTCTGTGGAATAGGGGATCTTTTTATTCGTACCATACACACTGGACGAGGAAGCATACACCAGATGTTCCACCGGGTTATGCCGGCAGGCTTCCAGAATGTTGTAAAAACCAATGAGATTGGATTCGATGTAAGCACCGGGATTGGTGATGGAATAGCGCACTCCGGCCTGTGCCGCCAGGTTTACCACAATAGCCGGCTTATATTCCGCAAACAAACTGTCAATCAGCGTTTTATCCGCCAGATTGCCTTTCACAAACGTAAAGGTAGAGAACTTGGAAAGCTCTTTCAGCCGGTATTCCTTCAGGGATACATCGTAATAATCATTCATGTTATCCAGGCCGATAACAACGATATCTTCCGCCATTTCATACAATCTGCGCACCAGATTAGCGCCGATAAAACCGGCCGCACCGGTCACCAGAATGGTTTTGCCCTTCAGGCTTACATTAAATTCCACCATGCCGCATTTCCTCCGTCACTTGATGATTCCCCGATAGGTTTCCTGCACCATCCGGTAGCTTTCCAGATTGCCGATATCATACCGGCTGCCGGGCATTTCCATGGAGTGTACCGGCACCTGGGTACACAGCCAGGCAATATAACTGCCGGGTGCATCGGTGCCGCAGCCCTGTTCAATGCCCGTTTTCACCAGACGGGCATCCTGCCGGGTGTAAAAATAGAAAGGCGGCGTTGCCCAATGGGATTTGGGATTTAGCGGCTTTTCTTCCAGAGAAAGAATCAGATCATTTTCATCAATCAGCGCCACGCCGCATTTGTTCAATTTCTTTTCACTGGGTTCATAGTACCGCATCACGCAGGAAGTGCCTTTTTCCATGGCATACTGCATAAACCGGGTCAGGGAAAAATCCAGCACATTATCCCCGGCAATGACCAGCATGGCATCATCCAGATTCCGTTGCTCGATGGCAAACTGGATATCTTTCACCGCCCCCAGCCTGGTTTCATTGCTTTCCGTGCCGTCATCCACCACGGTGATCTTCTGCTTCTTCTCCGCAGCCCAGGCAGTAAAATGCGGCGCATATTTGTGGTTGGAAATCACCACATATTCATCGATCATCCCGGCTGTATCAATATCATCCACCAGCCAGTCCAGGATGGTTTTTTCCCCCACTTTCAAAAGGGGCTTGGGAAAATTCTCCGTCAGGGGATAAAGCCGCGTAGCATATCCGGCGGCCAGGATCAGGCATTTCATGGGCATCCTCCCGTTAAGAAATTGCGTAACATAAATATCATATCATGCAACTTTAAAAAACTCAATATTTTCCAGAACAACACCGTCTTTTCCCTTTATTTCCGGGAAACCATCCAAGCTTACAGTTCCACGCCGTCCGCACTGCTGCACAGATGGAAAGAGTACTTGCCCTCCAGGCTGGGGAACACCTTCAGATAGGCTTCTCCCACCTGCCGTTCGATCTTTTCCGCAAAAGCCGGGTCAATCAGCGCCATGCAGCAGCCCTTGAACCCTGCTCCGGAAAAACGGCCGCCGTAAATACCGTCGGTGTTTTTCATTATTTCATACAGCGTGCGCAGTTCATCCGAACCTGTTTCCCAGTTATAAATGGAAGAATGGCCACTTTCAAAAGACAGCCGTCCATACCCTTCCAGATCGCCCCGCCGCCAGGCCTCTGCCCCCTGCTGTACCCGGGCGAATTCCGTATAGAAATGTTCCGCGCGTTTCCGCCAGTTTTCCGGCAGCTTCTCCTTGTGCTGCTCATACACATCCCGAGGCACATCCCGCAGCCTGGTTTCGTTGAACTTGCCGTATTCCATACCGGCATAAGCCATCAGGGCATAAGCAGCCGATTTGGCTTCGTCTACCCGCATATTGAATTTGCTGCCTGCCAGGTTCCTTTCAATGCCGGAAAAGAAAACAGCAATCTGATAGGGTTTCATTTCCTGATGCTGGGGAATCAGCTCAAAGCTATTGTCTTTTGTATCCAGATACAGCAAATGCTTCTTCTTCGACAGCACTTCACAGCTCTGATCCAGCGTACCCACGGAAACGCCCACATAATCCCGTTCGGCTTCCAAAGCAATCTGAATAATCTCCTGCCGGCCCAGCTGAATACCATTCACCTTCGCCAGGGCGGATAAAAATGCAATGATTACCGCTGCAGAGGAAGACAGACCGCCAATGGGCATGGTGCCCTCCACCACACCGCAAAGACCCACATGCAGCGTATAATATTTAGCCAGCGCCCAGGTTGCGCCGCGCAGATAATCTGCCCAGTCTCCCACAGGCCGCTCTTCCACCTGACTGATATGCCACTGAGCCCGCTTTTCAAACTGTAAGGAAGACAGTTCCACCACGCCATTTTTCTTGGGTCCATAGGCAATGTGTACTCCTTTATCAATTGCCAGGCCGGTGATCAGTCCGTATTGATGATCTACATGGGCACCGATCGGACATATACGATAAGGACAAAAAGAGGTATCAACAGGATCCTTTTTATATACCAGCTGAAACTGTTCAATATTCTTCATAAGCGCTCTCCCATATCCCGTTTAATAATTCCATCATCCGCCAGCAGATGAATGTATTCATTATAACGAATAATGCCTTTTATTTCAACCAATGTTTTCCACAATACCACGTTTTGAGATGGTAAAACTTTATTTTCTTCTGCCCCTTGTTAATTCACCGCAATAATGTTGTAATCTTTTTGTAATCTTTCCTATAATTTTTTAATTATAGCAAATAAGGAGCGCTCATGAACACAAAACAACTGGAATACGTTCAGGTTCTTGCGCGAGAAGGATCCTTCTCCAGAGCGGCAGATGCGCTGAACATCAGCCAGCCTTCTCTATCCCAGTACATCAAAAAAATTGAAACAGAAATCGGCCTGCCCCTGTTTGACAGAACCAACGGCAACGTGCGGCTGACGGATGCCGGCCATGTATACCTGTCTTCCGGCAAACAGATTCTGGATCTGGAGCAGCAGATGAACGCTCCTTTTCAGTACCTGTCCGAGAATAAGGTGGTGTATTCCCCCTGTATATTTTTGTAACAATTATCTGTCTATTTCCATCCGCATTCCACATAAAAAACCATCGTTCTGCAATATTTTCATCCCTCTTCTGTTCCAAAGAAACAAAAAGAAAAATTATTCTCGTTTACGCATTTTCTTTCAATTTTTTACAATTATCAAAAATGACGGATATTTTCTCAAAAGCCCTTGCATTATGGCACTTTTTCCGTTATAATGTGTTTAATGAAGATTAATTTTACTTAATTAATTGAGAAAGGGGAAGAAAAATGAAAAAAAGCACCTGGTTTCCAATTACTCTGGTATTATCCATCCTGCTGCTTTGGGGAGCAATCTTCTCTGTGAACGCAGAAGAAAGCGTAATCCGTCTGGAAGCCGAAAAGGCCGAAAAGACCGGCAACGTGATCACCGCTCTGCAGCAGGGAACCGTCGGCAAGAGCATGAACGGCGAAGGCGACAGCCTGATTTTTACACTGGAAGTGCCGGAAGACGGGTTTTATACCCTGACGGTTCACGGCTTTTCGGCCGGCGGTGCCTATAAGGAAAATTACGTAAAGGTCGATGGCCAGAACGTGGGCATGCTGGTGATGGAATGGCCCATTTATCACGATGTGGAAGTGCCCCGTTTCTATATGGAAAAAGGCACCCGGAAACTCTCCATCGAAGCTTACTGGGGTTATATCACTGTGGACTATATCCTCATCACCCCGGCGGAAGATTTGGCAGAAGATATCTATCAGGTGGAACGAACGCTGACCAACCCCAATGCCTCCGAAAACACTCGCAGGCTGATGAACTACCTGTGCGATATATACGGCGAAAAGGTGCTTTCCGGCCAGTACTGCGACCGGGGCATGACCGGCATGGAAATGAAAGCCATCAATAAGGCCACCGGCCATTACCCGGCAGTGCTGGGCATGGATATGATGGACTATTCCCCTTCCCGTGTGGCCCGGGGCGCCAAGAGCGTAACCATTGATAAGGCCATTGAATACTGGGAGAAAAAAGGCGGCATTATCACCCTGGCCTGGCACTGGGGTGCAGACAGCCAATATATTCTGGACGGCTATGACGAAAACGGCAATCCCCGCTGGTGGGGTAATTTCTACACCAAGAACGTAACCTTTGACCTGGAAAAAGCCCTGAACGGCGAAGACCCGGCCGGCTACCAGATGCTGCTGGACGGCATTGATGCCATTGCCGCAGAATTTAAAAAACTGGCGGAAAAGGATATCCCCATCCTCTGGCGGCCTCTGCATGAAGCCAGCGGCGGCTGGTTCTGGTGGGGTGCCAAAGGCCCGGAAGCCTGCAAAGAGCTGTGGATCCTCATGTACGACCGGATGACCAATTATCACGGCCTCAACAATCTGATCTGGGTATGGAACGGGCAGGATGCAGCCTGGTATCCCGGCGATGCATATGTGGATATCATCGGCGAAGATATTTACCCTGATCCCCACGTTCACACCTCCGAAAGCGACCGTTTCATCAAAGCCAGCAAATACACCGACACCCGAAAACTGATCGTTCTGTCCGAAAACGGCTCCATGCCGGATCCGGACCTGATGCTCCGGGACGGCACCCTCTGGGGCTTCTTTGCCACCTGGAGCGGCGATTTCATCATCCACAGCGGCACCAAGCTGTCCAATAATTACACCAACGAAGATGTGCTCAACCGCATCTACAACAGCGATCTGGTGATCACCCGGGACGAAATGCCCGATATCCGCACCTATCCCCTGCCCGAATAACGAAAACATACAGAAAGGAAGAACACACCATGCCTAAGTATCAGATCATCGCGCCCAGCCTCCCCAACATTCCCTGGCAGGAAAAGCCGGAAAACGCCAAGAACAGCCCCCTGTGGCGCTACAACGAAAACCCCATCATTGACCGCAACCCCATCCCCGGTGTCGCCCGCATTTTCAATTCTGCCGTGATGCCCTACGGCGACGCCTTCATCGGCGTTTTCCGCGGCGAACAGACAAATGGTATTCCCCACATCTATCTTGGCCACAGCAAAGACGCCATTCACTGGGATATTGAACCTGAAAAGATTCCCTTTGTGGACGAAAACGGCGAATCCTTCATGCCCTACTACGCCTATGATCCCCGTCTGGTAAAGGTGGAAGACACCTATTACATCATGTGGTGCCAGGATTTCTACGGCGCTGCCATCGGCATGGCCAAGACGAAGGATTTCAAGACCTTCACCCGCATTGAAAATCCCTTCCTGCCCTTCAACCGCAACGCCGTTTTGTTCCCCCGGAAAATCAACGGCAATTTCGTGATGATGAGCCGTCCCTCCGACAGCGGCCATACTCCCTTTGGTGATATCTTCATCAGCGAAAGCCCGGATATGAAATACTGGGGCTGCCACCGCCATGTGATGGGCCGGGGCAACGAATGGTGGGAAAGCCTGAAAATCGGCGGCGGCGCCGCGCCCATTGAAACCAGCGAAGGTTGGCTGCTTTTCTACCACGGCGTGGCCGGCACCTGCAACGGCTATGTATACTCCATCGGCGGCGCCATCCTGGATATCGATAATCCCTCCAAGGTGAAGTATCGCTGCGAAAACTGGCTGCTCACCCCCGAACAGTGGTATGAAGAACGCGGCTTCGTGCCCAATGTGTGCTTCCCCTGCGCCACCCTGCACGATCCCGAAAGCGGCAAAATTGCCGTGTATTACGGTGCTGCAGACAGCTATGTGGGCCTGGCTTTCGGCCATGTGGATGAAATCATCGATTACATCAAAAACAACAGCCGCGTGAACGACACCGATACCGAAATCGGCCGCAGGTAAGCATATGGCACAGAATAAGAACAACGTGCGCATGGCGGATATTGCCAAGGAGCTGGGCATCAGCACCGTGGCAGTTTCCAAAGCGCTGAACAATCAAAAAGGCGTCAGTGAAGAGCTGCGTGCCCGGGTGAAGGAGCTGGCCGAACAGCTGGGCTACCGCTCTCCTGCCCAGATGCGCCGCCTGCAGGGCAAAACCGACTATAACATCGGTGTGCTGATCGCCGACAATTACCTGGGCAACAGCGATTCCTTCTACTGGAAGCTGTACCAGGAGGTCACCGCCCGGGCCATGAAAAAGGACTGCTTTGTGCTGCTGGAATTGCTCAGCAAGGACGATGCCCAGGCTCACCGCCTTCCCAAACTGGTCACCGAAGACAAGGCAGACGGCCTGATCATCATCGGCAAGCCGCCCTTTGATTATGCCAAGGCCCTGAAAAATGCCTGGCACAAGCCCATTGTATATCTGGATTTTTACGATTCCGATATCTCTGCAGATTCCGTGATTTCAAACAGCTTCTACGGCACTTTCCTGCTCACCCAGCATCTCATCGAGCGGGGACATAAGGATATCGGCTTTGTGGGTACGCTGCTTGCCACCGATTCCATCACCGACCGTTATCTGGGCTATACCAAGGCCATGCTGGAACATCACCTGCCCATCCGGCCCGAATGGATCCTGCCGGACCGGGATCCGGACACCGGCCTGTCCATTCCCCTTCAGTTTCCCAAGGAAATGCCCACCGCCTTTGTCTGCAACTGTGACTTCACCGCAGCGGCGCTGATCGATCAGCTGAAAGCAAAAGGGCTGCGGGTGCCCTATGACGTATCCGTGGTAGGCTTTGACAACTACCTGGTTTCCGGCATCCACACCATTCCCCTCACCACCTATTCCGTGGATTTGCATGAAATGGCTCACATCGCCGTGCGGGCGGTGCTCAAGCGCATCCTGGGGGATCCCTGGAAGCTGGGGATGCATGTTTCCGCCGGTGAACTGATCGATAAGGGCAGTGTCCGGGACCTGAAAAGAGAATAACGGATAAAAAAGAAAAGGCGGATGAACCTTCATCCGTCTTTTTTTGTCTGCAATTTGATGGGAACCGTTGCAATGGCCACAGCGATCATGCCCACAGTACCCACCGCAAAATCCCACCATTCGCTCCACCCCAGGGCAGCAGACACTGCAGAAAACACCAGGAATGCCGCCGCAAACCACCCGAACAATTTCAGATGTGCCCCGGCAAAGGCCTTGCGCTGGGCAGAGGTGGCCTGCAGCGCTTCTTCAAATGTAACCCCATTGATCCAGTATATTTTTTCATTCACCCAGATCATATAGATAAGCACCACAATCCCCAAAGAACACAGCTGCATGATCCCCCGGAGCATCCATGCTTCCGGCAGGAACATGCAAAGCGTCATAACCGCCAAAAACCCGATCAGCCACAAAATCAGCCCCAGATAGCTTTTTTCTTCCGACATTCCGTTTCACCCCTTCCGTATCCATCTTATCATATTCCCATGTGCCAGGCAACAAGGTAGTGCGCATAGATTCTGACGTTTTGGGCAATGCTTGTTGCAGAAGGAGTGATTTTTTTCATGGAAAAGCAACCGAAAAAATGGCCCCGTCCCGGTGTGATGAACCTGATGGAGAAAAAGCTGGATACCGATGTGCTGGGCAGCTATACCGGCATTCCCCAGGATGAAAACGATCTGATTCCCGTGCAGGATGCGGATGATCTGTAAAAGAAAACATCAGGCAATACCATGCCTGATGTTTTTTTGTTTACTGCACAGCAGCCTCCAGATGTTCAAACAGGTCATTCTTCGCTTCATCCAGCCCCACTTCGGAGTGATACAGCCCAAAGATGTTATTGGCATAGCGGCCCCAGTCCTGCACGATCAGGCCATTGCTCTGCTGGGAAGCATGGCACTTGAACCCGGCATTTGCCATGTCAAAAGCCGTTTTTCCCTCAAAGAAGGACAGCGGCTGGCGCCAGTCAAAAACGATCTGGTTTTCCTTGTACAGATGCAGATACAGCTTTTTCACCTGCCATCCATTTTCCCCCTCCGCTGCTTTTACAAGGGCCTTTTTGGATACATCCGCACAGGTTCTGTGCGCACCGTGGCCGTATTCGCCGCGCACATCATGGGTTACCACCACATCCGGCTGATACTTCCGGAACAGGCCGGTCACATATTCCTCAACGTTTTTCTCACCCCAATACCCATAACAATCCCCCAGCGTGTCCACCTTGATATCCTTGAACACCCCCATACTGGGATAGGCGCGCACACCGCACAACCACAGACCATCCAGAAGCTCATTGCGCCGGCAGGACGTCTGATCCGTGAGATAGCAAACGATCACATTCTTCTGCATCTGACCGGCATAGTAAGGAATGATCCCCCCGAAAAAGAGCATTTCATCGTCGGCATGGGCAGACAGCACCAATAGATCCGCCTTGCCCTCAAAAGGTTTCCAATCCTGCACCCAGCCGGGTTTTTCACCTTCTCCAAACAGATGAATTTCTGCAATGGATACATTTTCCGCTTCCACCGGTGCGATCCTGAAAGCGGAAAGCCCGGGCAGGGGCAGATAGCTGTTGGCATACAGACGGTCATCCGTCAGCAGCGTTTCCCATTCGCCTTCCACATTCAGCGTTTGCACCTGATACGGGATTTCACGGCCGGCAAAGGAGCAATACAGCCCGAAGCAAGGCACCTCCGCCGGTGTTTCCACTTCCAGATACTTTCCCTTGTAATATGTGATATAGGAGCGGTCTCCCATGTTCTTTTTTCCTTCAGAACGGGGCGCATATACAAGCCGGCACTGATCCGTAATCTCTTCTGCTTCCTGCGCCATGCCGGGCAACGCAAACATGGCCAGGCAGATCACCAGTGTCAACAACCATTTCATTTTCATGCTTCTGTTCCTCATTTCTTCAGTCTCTCAGGATCAATACCATCAATATCCCATTCTGAGGCACCGCCAGAATGCGGATGGGATAGGGCAAAGTGTTTTGGAACACAAAATCCGTATAGCTACCCACCGCCGCATCAAAAAACTGGGGTACATACACAACGCCGATGTACCGGTGCTCCGCCAGATCCAGAATCTGCAAAGGCAGGGTCAAAACGGCATTATAGAGGGTCGTAGTCACCTGGCACACACCGCCGCCATAGCCAAACCCATCGGCACTGATATTGGGGGCATACTGATACCCATTGGATTTTTTGTAAGGTGCGCACAATGCATTGAAGGAAAACACTTCCCCGGGCTGCCACACCGTATCATGGATGCGTTCACAGCCCGTCACAATATTGTGTTCCCGCTGGAGGGCTTTGCCCTTGCCCTGCTGATCACCATAGAAAGTGGTAAAACCGCCGATCACGTCTCCCGGCTCTGCTTCCTGCCAATCCACAAAGGGATAATAAGTGGCCTGGGACGTGCTGATCCTTACATCTCCGCGCCACACCGGCAGCACATAGCCGTCATCGGTAGCTTCCGCCACACAAGCCAGCTGCCCCGGCCGGGTGGTGATCCCTTTGAATGTATCGCCGCGGATGAACACTTCGTCGTTGAAGCTGATGAACCCGGCCATCATCCGCTGGCCCGGCACAAAGCAAACGCCGGGCTGCTGGGAGCGGAAACGATAAAGATGCTTGGTGGTGCAATAGCCGGTGACCCCGTCATATTCCGCCAGGCACCATTCTTCCCCGTATTCCAGAATGCGCAGATCCTTTTCCGGCGGCACTTTGATCAGCCGTCTTCCATCCTCCACCGCCGAAAACAAGGAAAATTCCCGGTGGGATGTGGCCAGAAACTGCACCTTCTTTTCCTCTGCCTCCTCTTCAGCACCGGCAAAAATGCACAGGCACATCAGGCACAGGATACTCATCAGAAATTTCTTCATTCCGCTTCATCCTCCGTATGTTTTAAGGCTGCTTGGGCTGCCTGCCGGGCCACAGCCCAGCTATATCCCCGGCGCACCAGCGCCTGGATCAGTTTCTGTTCGTCCCCCTTCACCCGGCGTACGGTTTTTTCCGCCTGCCGGACGGCAGATGACAGTTCCTCTTCCGTTTCCAGCCCCTCCAGCGCCTGCCTTGCCGTCTGGGCTGATACACCTTTCATTTTCAGCTCCATGGCAATGCGCTGCCGGCCGTATTTTCGGCTGCGGCGGCTGACCCAGGTTTCGGCAAAGCGCTGATCGGAATACAGATGATGCCCGGCCAGGGTTTCCATCACCCGGGCAATGGTGGTTTCATGAAAATGCACCCGGCGCAGCCGCTGTACAATTTCCTGTTCGCTGCGTTCCCGGAGGGACAGAAAATCCACCGCCGCTTTCAGTGCATGGGGATAGCCCTTATCGCGAATAAACGCCCGATAGGCTTCCCCATCCACTGCCTGTCCAGGCCGCAACCGCCTTTCCAGATACAGAGCGGAAGGCGCCTTGATCACATCGCCGGATTGCAGGCGGATGGTGGCAACGCCCCCAGCCCGTTTTACTTCGGTTACCGTATCCATCATTCATCCCCCAAATACAGGCGGATCAGATCCGCATTCACGTCGGATAGCACGCCGCGCCGGGCTTCACTGACCCCGGAGGACAAAAACACCAGTCCTCTTTGCTTTTCCACATCAAAAAACAATCCGTGACAGGCGCCATAAGCCATGCCCTGATGGCCGTAAAGCATCCGGGGGCAGATGGTTTCGTCCTGCAGAATAAAGGTGCCGATACCCTGACTTAAGTTGTGCGCCCGCTCCCCAAAGGGAGCAATCACCGTGCGCATTTCCGCAAGGGATTCTGCCGTCAGGAAGCCGGGCTGCAAAAGCGCCCTGCCAAGCCTGGCCAATTCTCCTGCGCTGATGCACAGATTGCCGTGGGCCAGGTTGTAGTGCTTCTCATGATCCGGTTTTGCTTCCGGCAGAGGCTTTGCCTGCCGCTTTTTTGCATTGAAATTGGGCGCTTTTTGTGGCGGCAGGATGCGGGTAGCATCTGCCAGTGTTCCCTGTACCTTTTGCGGATAGAACGTGCCCTGTACCCCCAAAGGTTCAAATACTTCCCTTTGCATGAGGGTTTCAAAATCCACCCCGGCGGCGGCTTCCATCACTGCACCCAGAAGACCGGCGCCGAAATTGCTGTATTCCCATGTTTCGCCGGGCAAATGGGCAGCAAAGCTGTCCCCCTGCAAAAGAAGGGATACATCCTTGTTTTCTGCAATCCCCTGATTATAATCCACCCCATCATGAATGGCGGCGATGTGCGCAGACAGCATCCGGCAGGTAATGGGCGTATCCGGCGCCTTGGGATGGCGCAAAGGAAGCGGATAATATTGCCCCACATCCGTATCCAGGGAAAGAATGCCCTGTTCCTTCAACCGCATCAGCCCCATCGCCGTCACCAGTTTGCTGACGGATGCGATGCGATACACCGTATCATCCGCCGCAGGAACCCCTTTTCTGGCTTCGCCAAAGGACACAATGCCCGTTACGCCCTCCGCATCAAAGGTACAAAGCGTACCGCCAAGGCACCGATGCTTGCGCAAGATTTTCTCGGCTTCTTTTGCATGAGCAAGACCCGTCGTTTGCAATTTTCCTTTTTTCGGCATCAGCTGCAAAATCAGCCGATACACCGGCCAAATATTGCCCATGCGCTTCACGCTCCTTATATTTGCCCCGAAAGCGGGCATAATGAAAAGGGACCCATTACCATCAAGGAGGAATCAGAAAATGTCACATGCTCAAAACTGCAGCCTGACCAGCAAGGACCTGACCATCCTGGAAGATGAACTGACCCAGCTGGCCAATGTGAGCCGGGTAGCCGCCAGCTACGCCAAGAATTTCCAGACGCCCGCCTTCCAGCAAACCGCCATGACCCTGGCTAAACATCATTGCGATCAGTTTGCCGCCCTCCAGCATGTACTGGACGGCTGCAACTGCCATTAAAGGAGGTATTGCCATGCAGAACAATATGCAGACCAACCAGAATGCCGCTGCCTGCCCTTCCTGCCAGGCCCTGACCGATGAAGAACGTGCTCTGGACCTGCTGGGCCATGAAAAGGCACTGATGAGTTCCCTCACCGCCATGCTCACCGAGGCTGCCAACCCTGCCCTGCGCCGGGTACTGAGCGATCTGTACCTGCAGGTAAGCCAGGATCAGTACGCCCTGTTCCAGCAGATGCAGCAGAACGGCTGGTATGAAGTGAAGCCTGCCCAGGCAGCGGATATTCAGGCTGCCTGCCAGAAATTCGATCAGATGAAATGCCAGCTGGCATAACAGGAAAAAGAGGGGCTTTCCGGGCGGAAAGCCCTTTTCTTATGCCCCTTTTGCTTCCTTCGGCTGACGGTTGCGCAGATACAGGCAAACAGCGCCGCCAATCACCAAAATGACGCTCAGCCACTGGCTCACCCGCAGGGGGCCCAGCATCAGGCTATCGGTGCGCAGACCTTCGATCACCGACCGGCCGATGCCGTACCAGATGAAATAGCAACAGAACAGATTGCCGTCCCGGCGCACCTTTTTCCGGTTCAGCCACAGCAGCCAGAACCCGATGAAGTTCCACAAAGATTCATAGAAAAACGTGGCCATGTGCCATTCACCGTGAATATTCACCGCAATGGGAAAAAACTGCAGCGCCGGATTGGTGATGGCATAGCCATAGGCTTCCCCATTGATGAAATTGCCCCAGCGGCCAATGGCCTGGGCCAGAATCAGGCCGGGAACAATCATATCCGCAATCTTCAGGAAAGGCAATTTTTTCCGCCGGGTGCCAATAAAACCGCCGATGATACCGCCGATAATGGCCCCGTAAATGGCCAGGCCGCCTTCCCATACAAACAGGGCGGTAATGGGATTATGCTTATACTGATCCCACTGGAAAACCACATAATAAATCCGGGCGCACACCACAGCCAGGGGAACAATCCAAAACGCCAGATCAATGGTGGTATCTTTGGGCAGTCCTTTTTCCTTTTCCTGCTTTATGCACAAAAGCACAGCCACGGCAATTCCTGTGGCAATCAGCAGCCCATACACCGGAATCACACCAAAGAGCAATCGTTCCGTCAAATGAAATCCCTCCCATAAAAGACAGCAGGATGATATACACCCTGCTGTATCATTACCCATCCTATGGGAATATATTACTTGTTTTTGTATTCCGTGTCAATGCGCTGGAGCAAATCAATGATGGGCAGACCCTGGGGACAGGCACCTTCACAGGCACCGCAGCCCACGCACTTGGAAGCATCCGTGCCCTTTTCCGTCATGCCGCGGTAGTTCCAGTTCCATTTCCATTCCTGGCCCAGCATGGCATTTTCGTTATAGGCGTGGAAAATATCCGGAATGCGCACGTCATTGGGGCAGGGCACGCAATAGCGGCAGCCGGTGCAGCCAATGGGAATACGGGCCAGGTAGGCTTTCTTCAGTTCCTTGATGAAGGCCTTGTCCCCGTCCGTCAGGCCGCCTACGGTAAGATTTTCGAAAACGGCAATGTTTTCGTCCAGCTGCTGCTGGTTGCTCATGCCGGAGAGGATGGTGGCCACTTCGGCATAATCAGCAATGTAGGAAAAGGCCCATTCCACCGGGCTCTTCTTTACGTCATGGTTATCCATCAGCGCCTTCACATCAGCAGGGGGATTGGCCAGCGCACCGCCCCGGAGGGGTTCCATGATCACAATGGGCACGCCCGCCTTGCCGGCGGCGATCAGCCCTTCTTCCGTGGCCTGCTTGTCATCATCCAGATAATTGAACTGGATCTGGGCCATGCCCCACTGATCCCAATCGTTCAGGATATCCAGGAAAGCCTGCTTGCCGTCATGGAAGGAAAAACCGGTGTGCCGGATGCGGCCGTCGGAAAGGGCTTCCTTAAAGAACTTTTTGTAGCCAAAGGCCTGCATTTTTTCAAAGCTGCCCTTGTTCAAAGCGTGAAGGATGTAAAAATCCAGGTAGGGAACGTCCAGCTTTTTCAGCTGTTCGTCCAGCAGCCGGTTCATATCCTTTTCTTCATTCACCAGCCACACGGGCAGCTTGGAAGTGAGGGTCACCTTTTCACGGTAGCCATCTTTCAGGGCCTGACCGGTGACGATTTCGCTTTCGCCATCGTGATAGCCATAGGCCGTATCCACATAATTGATGCCCTTGTCGATGCCCCGGCGGATCATGGAAATGGCCGCCTCCCGGTCGATCACACGCTTGCCATCCTTCTCCATGGTGGGCAGACGCATGCAGCCCATCCCCAGACGGGAAACGTCAAAACCATGCTTGCCAAAGGGAACGTATTGCATAAAAAATCGCTCCTTCTCAAACCAATTTTTTGTCATTTTCATCATACCGAAAAGTGCTTGGTTTGTCCAGCAAAAAAACAAAAAGAATTGGACAGAAACCGCCGAAGAATTGACAAACAAAAATCATCTTCGTATAATCAAAACAGAAATGAACGTTAAGAAGAGGTTTCTGCCATGAAAGAATATCATTTTTCCCAATCCCCCTTCCGGGTGTTCGGCGCTCCTTTATTCGAAAAAACCGGCAAATTGTGGCGTTTGCCGGATGATCTGACAGCGCAGCTGCCCAAATTCTTCGTGGAATGGCAGCTGGCTCACCGCTGCCCCGGTGCCCGGCTCTGCTTTCGTACAGATTCCCAAACCCTCTCCTTCCGCATCTGCTTCAAATCCATCAGCGTGGATATCGGCATGAGCCTTTATGCCGCCCAGAGCGGCAATGTGTTTGTGGGTGACCGACCGTCTTCTGTCTACAAAGGGCTCATCATGCCCCGGGAAGGCTACGGAAAACCCGAAGCCACCGGCACGTTCCACAAGGAAAAGAAAATGGAGGACGTGACCGTCTTCCTGCCCCGGAACGAAGAAATCACCGATGTTTTCATCCAGCTGGATGATGATGCCCAAGTGGAAGCCCCTACCCCCTACCGCTATGCAAAGCCCATTCTCTATTACGGTTCCTCCATCACGGAAGGCGGCTGCTGCAGCATGCCCAGCACCGCCTATAACGCCCTGCTTTCCCGCTGGCTGGATGCGGATTACTACAATTTCGGCTTTTCCGGCTGCGCCAGGGGCGAACGGATCATGGCGGATTACATCAATTCCATCGAAAAATCCGTGCTGGTCATGGATTATGACCACAACGCCCCCGATGCCCGGCACCTGAAAGAAACCCACGCGCCTTTCTTCCGCCGCATCCGGGAACATTCGCCGGATTTGCCCGTGCTTTTCATGACCAAGCCTAATTTTGATTTCGACGCCGACAGCCGGGAACGCCGTCAAATTGTTTTCGATACCTATCAGCAGGCCATGAATCGGGGCGACAAAAACGTCTACTTCCTGGACGGCGAAACCTTCTTCGGCACCGAAGACCGCTTCGCCTGCACCAACGATTGCCTGCACCCCAACGATCTGGGCATGTACCGCATGGCCAAGGCCGTCTATCCGGTCTTGGCGAAAATTTTGCAGGAGATTTGAGGTACAAAGCAGGGGCTTATGCAGCCCCTGTACCCCGCAGCAGGGAGTTCCTCCCTGCACCCGGCAGGCGAAGTGGTTGTCTGAGCGCACAAACAATGTCCGCCTGAAAAGCGGAGAAACGGCAGAATCGAGAACAACGAAAAATTCATTCGCTGACAGACAGAACCGAAAAATACGAACAAAATACGCCCCACGGGCACACTGAAAATACTAAAAATGGCGAGAAAGAAAGTTTTTACATTCTTCTTCGCCATTTTTGCATTTTCCCCGGATGCAAAGCATCCGGTCGGCGGCGAACGCCGCCAGCCCGTGGGGACAGTGCCGCACCCCATTCGCAATATTGTTACCCTTCTTCAAAAACACATATCCGTACGCTTCCGTTTCAGCGGCACATTGTTCGCAGAATTAGCCACCCACATCCGCAAAATGGGTGCAGGGGCGATGCCCCTGCTGGGGCGTGGGGTGAAACCCCACAAACGTTCCCCAAACTCCTGCGGCACATTGTTTGAAAAACCGCCAACTACTTCTGCAAATGGGTGCAGGAATGATATCCCTGCTGGGAGCAGAGGGGGTAACGTCCCTCCATCGTTCCCCTTGCAACAATATAAAAGCAAACAAAGGGAGGGGCAAGCCCTTCCCTTGTGGTGTCTGAAGATCATACGCGTTTGACACTTCCCGGCATCATTGAAACCAACTACAATTCTTAATTCATCATTCTTCATTCTGAATTCTTCAAAAGCGTCCTGTTGCACGAAAAAAGTTCCGGGAACAAGTCCCGGAACTTTTTTATTATTGGCAGAAAATCAATAGGTTTCCTGCAGTTCGATGTTCTTATAGCGCTTCAGGCCGGTACCGGCAGGAATCAGCTTACCAATGATCACGTTTTCCTTCAGGCCCATCAGCGGGTCAATCTTGCCCTTGATAGCGGCTTCGGTGAGCACGCGGGTGGTTTCCTGGAAGGAGGCGGCAGACAGGAAGCTGTCGGTAGCCAGAGAAGCCTTGGTGATGCCCAGCAGGATGCGCTTGGCAACGGCGGTGCGGCCGCCTTCCATGATAGCCTTCTTGTTGGCCTGATCAAACTGGATGATATCCACCAGACCGCCGGGCAGCAGGTTGGTGTCCCCGGCGTCTTCCACGCGGACTTTGCGCAGCATCTGACGCACGATCACTTCGATATGCTTATCGGAAATACGCACGCCCTGGCTGTAGTAAACGGACAGAACTTCCTTCAGCAGGTATTCCTGCACGGCCTTCACGCCCAGGATGCGCAGCAGATCATGGGGATTGATGGCGCCTTCGATGAGTTCTTCACCGGCTTCCACCAGCTGGCCTTCTTCCACCTTCAGGCGGGCGCCATAGCGAATCTGGTAGGTCTTCTTTTCGGTTTCGTCATCCTGATTGGTGATAACGATTTCCCGCTTTTTCTTGCTTTCCACAATGGACACCTTGCCGGCAATTTCGGCAAGAACAGCGTCATGCTTGGGCTTGCGGGCTTCGAAAAGTTCTTCCACGCGGGGAAGACCCTGGGTGATATCTTCAGCAGATGCGATACCGCCGGTATGGAAGGTACGCATGGTCAGCTGGGTACCGGGTTCACCGATGGCCTGGGCAGCGATGATACCGATGGCTTCACCGATATCCACCACGTCGCCGTGGGCCATGTTCATGCCGTAGCAGCGGGCGCAAACGCCGTTTTCGCCGCAGCAGGTGAGCACGGAGCGCACGTTCATCTTCTGCACGCCGGCCGCTTTGATCTTGGCAGCCTTATCGTGGTCGATCAGTTCATTCACATGCACCAGCAGTTCCCCGGTGATGGGATGATACACATCTTCCGCAGCGAAGCGGCCACGGATGCGGTCGTCGATCTGTTCGATTTCACCGATGGGTTTCACGGTGATACCACGCACCATTTCGCCGTGGGATTCGAAGCAGTCGGTTTCCCGGACGATGACTTCCTGGGCCACGTCCACCAGACGGCGGGT
>JAFSGG010000012.1 GCA_017434775.1 Clostridia bacterium | reverse complement strand
CGAAACAAGCATTGGGAGCGCCAGCGACCAAGGCGTAGATTGAGGTTGCGGAACGTCGAACCTTGTGGGGCGTGGGGTGAAACCCCACATACGGTTCCTCTACCTGCATGTACACATGCTTACGAAAAAGGGAGGAGCCAACGCCCTTCCATCGTTCCCCTTGTAACAACACAAATGCAAAACAAAAGGGAGGGGACATGCCCCTCCCACTGCGGTATTCTTCCCTTCGTAACACTTTGCGTATCGCATAAGGACGCCCATGGCCGCCCCTGTGGTGTTTCGTTCCCGACAATTAGTCAACGAACGACCATTCTTCCTTCTGAATTCTGAACGATGATAATTCCGAATTCCTATTCGTGCGTGAGGCTTCCCTGCTCGAACAGTTCCTGTCATTTACGCGGGCGGATAGCATTGAGCACAGCCAGAATCATCACGCCCACGTCGGCAAAAATGGCGGCGCCCATGTGCACAAAGCCCAGTGCCCCCAGCAGCAGGCACAGGAATTTGACAGCCAGAGAAAACCCAATATTCTGACGGACGATGACCATGGTTTGCCGGGCAATACGGATAGCCCGGGGCAGCTGCATCAGATCATCTTCCATGAGCACCACATTGGCGGCTTCCATGGCAGCATCGCTGCCTGCGCCGCCCATCGCCACGCCGATATCCGCCCGGGTAAGGACGGGTGCATCATTGATGCCGTCGCCGGCGAAGAGAACCTGTTCTCCAGGGGCCTTTTTTGCAAGCACCTGTTCCAGATGGTGCACCTTGTCACCAGGCAGCAGATTGGCGGCGCAGCCGTCCAGCTGCAGGGCGGCTCCCAGGGGGCCGGCGGCTTCCTGCCGATCACCGGTGAGCATGATGATTTCTTTCACGCCCATTTCTTTCAGGGCACGGATGGCCGGAGAGGCATTTTGCCGGGGCTGATCCGCCACGCAGATCCAACCGGCATAGCGTCCGTCACGGGCCAGGTGCACGATGGTACCATTTTCGTCCGGGGTTGGGGGAGCAATACCGTTCTCCTGCATCCAGGCAGCATTGCCGATGAGCACCGGGCGGCCATCGATCCGGGCGGAAATTCCCTTGCCGCTGATTTCCGCAATATCCGTTACCCGATTCCGCTGAATCGGCCCGGGGTATGCTTTTTGCAGTGCCCGGCCGATGGGATGAGTGGTGGCCGATTCTCCGTGGGCGGCCAGGAACAGAAGATCATCCTCCGGGTTTACGGGCTGCACCTTGGTTACTTCAAAGATCCCCCGGGTGAGGGTGCCGGTCTTATCCAGCAGGGCATAACGCACCCGGGCCAGGTCTTCCAGGGCATGGGCGCCCTTCACCAGCACACCGGCACGGCCGGCAGCGCCGATGCCTGCAAAAAACGCCAGCGGTACACCAATGACCAGCGCGCAGGGGCAGCTGATGACCAGGAACGTAAGCGCCCGGTAGAGCCAGAGGGTGAAAGGAAAAGCGCCGGTAACAAGCAGGGTAATAAACGGCGGCAGGATCGCCACGGCCAGCGCCAGCAGGCAAACGACAGGGGTATACACCCGGGCAAAACGGCGCACCAGATTTTCGGTCTGCGCTTTGTTCCGGGCGGCATGTTCCGCCATCTCCAGAATTCTGGAAACGGTGGATGTGCCAAAGTTTTCCGTGGTGCGGATGCGCAAAAGGCCATGCAGGTTCACACTACCGCTGAGTACCTTTTCCCCCGGCTGCACGTCCCGGGGCATGCTTTCGCCGGTAAGCGCCATGGTGTTCAGCGCCGAAACACCTTCTTCCACCACGCCATCCAGGGGCACTTTTTCCCCAGGCAATACCTGAATGATGCTGCCGGTGGGCACTTTTTCCGGGTGCAGGGTTCGGATTGCGCCCTCCTGTTCCATATGGGCGGTGTCCGGCCGGATATCCATCAGCTTCACAATGGAAGCACGGCTTTTTTCCACCGCCCGGTGCTCGAAAAATTCGCCGATCTGATAAAAAAGCATCACGGCAACGGCTTCAAAATAATCGCTGCTCTTTGTGAAAAGGGCCAGGGCAAAAGCGCCGATGGTGGCCAGGGTCATGAGGAATTTTTCAGTAAAAGCCGGGCCGTGCAGAATGCCATGCGCCGCCCGCTTTACCACATCAGCGCCGATGAGCAGGTATAAAATAAGGTAAGAAATCAGCCGGTACGGCTCCGGAAGCTGCAGAAAATGCAAGGCAATCAGCCCGGCGGCGGTGAGCAGAATGCGGAGGATATTCAGCCGGTGGTGATCATGATGTTCGTGATGGTGATGAGCCATTTGGTTCTCCTTTCGCACAATTAAAAGCTTGCTTAATCGTTACAGGAATAGTATACTGTAAACAAACGGAAATACAATGGTTTTTCCCTTTTCTCTTCTAAAAAGGAGAAAAGGATGACCAAAAAGGAGAAAAGAATGGCTTTTGCGCCCATCCCCCATCTGCACGGAAAAACAGAGAACCTGCATGACGTGCAGCGCACATTGGCAAATCCGGAACCCTTTGATCAGGCGGCTGCGTTGTTTGCCTGCCTTGCAGATAACACCAGACTACGGCTTTTCTGGCTTTTATGCCACCGCGAAGAGTGCGTGGTAAACCTTTCAGCCTTGCTGCATATGAGCAGCCCGGCGGTGAGCCATCATTTGCGCAGCCTGAAAGACAGAGGGCTTGTGGATAGCCGCCGCATGGGCAAGGAAGTACATTACCGGGCAGCAGAAGGAGAGGTGTGCCGGCTTTTGCACCGGATGGTGGAGCAGGCCATGGCCGTTTCCTGTCCCCGGGAGCATACGCACACCCGGGCAGAAACCGCCCGGCAGGCACACGATTATCTGGAAGAGCATATGCATGAAAAATGCACCATCGATCAGCTGGCCAGGCTTTTCCATGTGAACGCCACCACGCTGAAAACCGCTTTCCGGGAGGTATACGGCGTTTCGCTGGCAGCCCACATGAAAAAGCACCGGCTGGAAGCGGCGGAAAAAATGCTGATGCACACGGATAAAACCCTTGGGGAAATTGCCGCCGCCGTGGGCTTTGCCAGTCAGAGCCGTTTTGCGGAAGCGTTCCGGGAAAAGTATGGCCTGCTGCCCAGCCGATACCGCCGTCAAAAAAATGAAAAAATGATCCGCGCATAATTTCAGCCCCGCCTTGCTATACTATGCATGAAAACAGCAAGGAGGGATTGGAACATGATTACCGATAAAATTGCACTGCTATTGACCATTGTGGGTGCCATCAACTGGGGCCTCATCGGCATTTTCCAGTTTGATCTGGTGGCTTATATCTTCGGCGGCCAGGGTGCACTGCTCAGCCGCATTGTCTATTCTTTGGTGGGTGCCGGCGGCCTGTGGTGCATTTCCCTTTTGTTCCGGGACCGGGACGTTATCAAGGACTGAACCACGCCTGACGGGAAACCCAACGGAGGGGGACGCCCACCCACAAACAGGAATTCGGAATTATCATCGTTCAGAATTCAGAAGGAAGAATGGTCGTTCGATGACCAATAGAAGGGAACGAAACACCACAGGGGCGGCCATGGGCGTCCTTATGCGATACGCAAAGTGTCACGAAGGGAAGAATACCGCAGGGGAGGGGCTTGCCCCTTCCTTTTTGTGTAGCATTTGTGTTGTTACAAGGGGAACGATGGAGGGGCGTTGGCTCCTCCCTTTTTCGTAAGCATGTGTACATGCAGGTGGAGGAACCGTATGTGGGGTTTCACCCCACGCCCCACAAGGGACGCCGTTCCGCAACCTCAATCTACGCCTTGGTCGCTGGCGCTCCCAATGCTTGTTTCGGTT
>JAFSGG010000070.1 GCA_017434775.1 Clostridia bacterium | reverse complement strand
GGCAGAGGAAAAAGGTCAAGACCTGAACCGTCAGGTGCGGGAACTGAAAGCCGCAGGAGCAGAAACGATTATCACCGAACGCGAACACGGCGATGCCAGAATAAAGCAGAATCTGGATATGCTGCTGGAAACGATGAAGGAAGGTGATACGCTTATCACGCTGGAAGTAAGCCGTTTGAGCCGTTCCACGCAGCAGCTTTGCGAAATTATCAATACCATCAAGGAAAAGCATCTGCGGCTCATCATTGTGGGCAGCATCACCGTGGATTGCCGCAGCGGATCCATTGACCCTATGAGTCAGGCATTCATTCAAATGAGTGGAATTTTTGCGGAACTGGAGCTTTCTATCCTGCGGTCACGGGTGAAATCAGGAATGGAAAACGCCAGAGCAAAAGGGCACCGCATCGGCAGACCCAAGACCACCCGCGATGATATCCCGCCAATTTTCTACAAGCACTACCCCAGCCTGATGAACGGCAAAATGAATGTATCAGAACTGGCACGGGTGTGTGGGCTGTCAAGACCGACGGTGTATAAGTATCTTGACCTTGTGAAGTGAAAGGATGAAGAAAATGGACATTCCTAAGATCTTTTGGAAATACTATGATATGTATAGGCGAAGGATAATTACAATCGCCGAGTTTGTAGCCCTTACGGGTATCAAAGCCAGTGTTTTGAATGAATATTTGTCATTCATCGTGAAAAATCCGTGAGTGACTTTTTTGAAATCTTGTGCTATAATTAATCGGATGGGGGGTGGAATAATGAATATCACTGACTATGTTAGCGCAGATCTTCTCGAAAAGTTTGAGTTCTATAATTACAACCACGCTCTGGAAATCATTACGCAAGCATTTCCAGAGGAATGGAGAGAGATAGAAGACTGTTTACGGCAACTCTCTATTACAACTAATGACTTGCGCGAACAGGGCGGTAATGAAAGTAATATCCCCAAGAAATTTGATGATGTGCTGTATCCGTATGGATGGCGTGAGATTAGGATCTCTGGCGACCTTCATATCAAGTTTTTCCCACGCCAAGCAGAACAAAGAGGACGCTTCTCCAGCGAACCTTTTGAAGAACGTGTTTTGAGTGGATATATAGATGGTCATAACATTGATTTCTTGAAAGGGCGCGTAGCCTTTGACTTAGAATGGAATAGTAAAGACCAAACATTTGACCGCGACTTGTTAGCAATGCGTACATATTACGATTGTGATATTATCAGTGCTGGTATTATCATTACACGTGCGGAAGAATTGAACGATGTTTTCAAAACCATCTACGATTTAGATCCAAAAAGCCGGTCTTGGAAGCCAATTATGCGCAAGTATGGAGCAAGTACTACCTGGATAGGGAAACTTACATACAGGCTTGATTCACGCAGAAACGGTGGCTGTCCCATTCTGGCGATTGGCATCAAGAAGAAATGTATTACAGACTGGGAAGAAGGGTATATTGATGAGCACGCTCCAAGAAACGATTGATGATTTGATGCTTTTCTGCGAAGGCAAAAAGTATTCTACCATCTACGCGGATCCGCCGTGGCGTTTTCAGAACAGAACTGGTAAAGTGGCACCTGAGCATAAGAGACTTAATCGCTACGATACAATGGATTTAGAGGACATCAAAGCCTTACCCATTAGTGAAATAGCAGATAAAAAATGCCATCTGTATCTGTGGGTGCCCAATGCCCTTCTGCCTGATGGATTAGAAGTTATGAAGGCGTGGGGCTTTGAGTACAAAGGGAACATCGTATGGGAAAAAGTGCGCAAGGATGGTGCGCCAGATGGGAGAGGCGTAGGCTTCTATTTTCGCAACGTAACTGAAATACTCCTTTTCGGTGTGCGTGGTGCGAATAACAGAACTCTCGCTCCCGCACGTTCACAGGTAAACCTAATCCGCACTCAAAAGAGAGAACATTCAAGAAAGCCTGATGAAATCATCCCGATTATTGAAAGTTGTTCTCCCGGTCCATTCATTGAATTATTTGCTCGTGGAGACCGAGAGGGTTGGGATATGTGGGGAAATCAGGCAACCAGTGATTATGAACCAACTTGGAACACCTACAAAAATCATACAGAAGCCCAGAAAGGTGAAACTGAATAACAAATTAGGCGAAAGTGTAATAAAGACACCTTCGCCTCTTTTTTTCTGCGCTGTGCCAGCTCGTTCGTCCGTTTGTGCCGACCTCCACCCATGAATACCTGCCGCTTCCGTACATGTTGATGTTACAATAAGAGATAACTATAATGTTTTGTCAACCTTGGGAAAATATGAAAAGAAAGCAATCTACTTTCATTCTGTGTGTTTTCAATGGGAACTTTGAGGAATTGTTTTGCTTGAGGCATCACACATGACAGCATATACGGTTTCTTTGATGGTGAAAACCCGAAAACACGCATCAGATTTTGGACGAGTTAAAATTTGCTTCATTTCAAATTTTGGGTTAAAATATAGATACAGAGAAAGGGCAAGGATGAATAGACCATTCACCCCTAACTGCCGCCAAGAGGAAAGGGTGGGCAGTGTGTTCTTTCTGTGTAAAAATATTTTAAAAGGAGGCGTTACGCCCAATGGAAGATAACAAAATAACAACTTATCCAAACCAAAGCACCATTATTATTCACAAACCTCAATACAAGGGAGATTTTGTTCAGGTCAGTATTGAGGAATGGCAGGAAGCCTTTCAGAAATTGCCTCGTATCTCATTTGGTCTGTATCTCTATCTATGCGGCAATAAGGATGGTTTCAAGTATGCTCTCAGTTCAAAAGATGTTCAGCAGACCCTAAAAGTTTCTGACAGCAGCTACCGCCGAGCCGTTGAAGACCTGTTGGGAGCAGGCTATTTGATGATGCGGAACGGCAAGAAAAACACAATGGATTTCTACACCTCTCCCCAGCCTACGGATTATGTGAAGAAAGTGTATAAGAAGAAAGTCAACGATGGCGGAGCCGCGGCGGCGGCACCTGTATCTATCCAACATGACCCCTACGATGAACCAGACCCTTTCAAGCCAGACTACTCCTCTTATCACTCTTCTCTTTATAATCGTTATACTTGGGAACCTTAACAATGTTTTATGCTTTTTCACGCACGAAGTGCGTAATTATTTATTTTCTTATTTGTTTATTTATATTATGTATTTCTCTAATCAAGGAAGGGGATATTCTTCATCCTACACGGTGAAAAACAATTTCACGGGTGAGTTACTTTTTTCATCGCTACCATCTTTCGGCTATGATAATTGATATCACCCCTGATTTTCGCAAACGAAAACCGCACTTTTGTTTCACATTTATCTCACATCAGATAACAGCATTCTTTACAATCCATCTTTCATTTTTCCCGCTGATGTTTTGTCAGCGGGATTTCTTTTTCTCCGAAAAAGGGATATCAATCAAATATTATATTCTATCTTTCTCTCACCCTTCGTTTGAGATGTTTTTCTGCCGCTGATATTTCAACGGCTTTTTTTCTTTGAAACAAAAAAGGCGAAGAACATTTGTCTTCGCCTTGGTGGTGGATAGAATATTCTCATACGGCAGTTTTCAGTTCAATAGGAAGGTTGGTAATAGGGGCAGCATCGTCGTTTTTGATGCCGAACTGTTTGATTTCAGGGAAGCGCTCCAAGAACCATGCTTTGATGGTGGGATAGCGGTAAGCTTTGCTGTGGCATTCAGAAATCAGTTTCATTTCATCGAAGGTCGCTTTGTCTTCCGGCGTGCCGTGGGAGGCAATGTAATCCTTCATATAGGTGTAGGTTAGCCCGCGATAGCATTCCTTGGCGGGAGCTTTTTTGATGTGCCGCTGCTCGACGGTGTAGGTGGGGTAGTCCAGCCGCACGCGTTGGAGATGGGCGTATTCAGGGCTCATGGTGTTGGCGGCAAACTTGGCAAAGGTTTTGTCCATTACGATAGTGCGGGTATCGTGGTTGAGCCGAAGGGTATTTTTCATAAGCATTCTCCTTTCTATTAAGCAGCCAGCAGGGAGTTGATGTATTCCTGAAATGCCTTTTCTTCTTCGGCGGCGCGCTCAGCTTCCTTTTCCGCCTTCAGATTTGCAAGCTCCTGTTCACGCTTTTCGTGATAGGCTTTAATCTGAGGATACTTGCTCAGGAACCAGTTGCGCACTTCCGGAAGAGACTTACTTACGGCACCGTTTTCGATGGCTTCGTCGCTCAGGGCGCGCAAATCCAGATACTGCTTCATGATGCTCTTTTCTTCATTGTCATGTGCCTTGATATACTTTTCCATGAATTCAAAGTTCAGTTTCTTGTAGGGGTCTTTGGCAGCCTTGGCTTTCTTGGGGGCTTGAACTACTTCAAAGCCGGGGTAATCGCGGCGCACTTCCTGAAGCATCCGGTATTCTTCAGTGCCATACTGGCAGGCGGCTTTGGCAAACTTTTTGGAGAGTTCGATGGTGTTGTTGGCGGCGTTCACAGTAATGTTATGCATAGGTGATTCCTCTTTCTGGGCGTTTCGCCCTGTTTTTTTCAGGTGGGTTTGTTTCCCTTCCCTGTGACTACAGTATAGAATATTTCAGGAACGAACCACTGATTTTAATGTCAGTGGTTATATTTTTTTATGTAAAAGAAAATAACGGTGGAAAGAGAAGATGTTCCATCGAGATTGAAAGATGTTTGAAAGTTGATATTTGATTGTCAGACGGATGTATGAAAGTAGTTGAAAAGATGTAAAGGAGATGCTCTGGTTTCGCTTACAGGATATGTGCTATACTGTCTTTGAACCTTTCCCAAGGGAAAGGAAATAAGAATAAGGGTCTGTATCGGGTCTAAAGCGGTAAAAAGCATTTGGTCGCCAAATGGTCGCCAAGCGGGAAAAGGGAAGGCTTTCTCCTTTTGGGGAGTTGGGAGACATTTGATGCAATAAGGGCATTTCCGGAGGGGCAAAAAGCGTCTTGCAGCACTGCAAAACCTTTATGCTCCAGTTCGAATCTGGACTGCGCCTCCAGTAAAAAGCACGGAAATCCTTATGATACAAGGGTTTCCGTGTTTTTTTGTTTTACTATTTATCCTTTCCCAAACCCCGAAAAAGGGGCTCAAAAACCCCAATTTGGTCGCCAATTTGGTCGCTAAATGGTCGCTGAAAAAACCGGTTTTCAGCCCTTTTGGAAGGAGCATATTTGCAAAATGCGCATGCAGAGTAACGGGGGCGAAGAAACGGCCTCTCAGGAAGGGGGAAACAAAAGGGCAAAGACAATGTGTCTTCGCCCTTTGCTGTATGGGATTTAAATTGACTTTATTGCTTGCTGCCCTGCATCCATTTGGGAATCATCCGCTTAAAGCCGCCTTTGCCGCGCAGGGACAGAACCACGCTTTGCAGCAGAATGAAGAAGCAAAGCATCGCACCCACGGTGATTTCCTGCCACCAGGGCGCGCCGGCGCTCAGGCCGGAAGTGGTAACGATGGCGTTGATGGTGGCCAGGATCATGACGCCAAAGAAGGTGCCGATCACATTGCCCACGCCGCCGGAAAGGAGCGTGCCGCCGATAATAGCGGATGCAATGGCATTCATTTCGGCACCGGCTGCGTTGGTGGCGTTGCCGGCGCCGGTGTGCATCATGAATACAAAACCGGCGATACCGGAAAGCAGGCCGCTGATTGTGTAGCTGATGAAACGGGTGCGCTTCACATTTACGCCCAGCATCAGGGCGCTGTTGCTGTTGCCGCCAATGGCATAGAAGCCACGGCCCAGCTTGGTTTTGCGCAGCATGATGAAGATAAGAAGCAGGATCACCAGCGCCACCACCACGCCGATTTCGGCCCGGGCCGGAATCAGCTTGCCTTTCTTGGTGAAATAGCCCAGGGCGTCAAACTCAATACGTTCCGCCCTCAGCGCATTGAACGCTTCGTGAGCCACCTTCTGGGGCTTTACACTGACAATGGTGGTCATGCCCCTGGCAAAGAACATGCCGGCCAGGGTGATGATGAAGGGCTGTATTTCCAGATAAGAGATGAGGAACCCCTGGGTTACGCCGAAAGCCAGGCCAATGCCGATGGCCAGCAGCGCTGCAGTCAGTATGGTGCCCCCGCTGTTGAGGTGTACAATACAGCACATGACAACCAGCGAAATGACGCCGCCCACGGAAATATCAATGCCGCCGCCGATCATCACGATGGTCAGCCCGCAGGCCACGATAATCAGGGCTGCGTTATCGTTGAGCATATCAAACACACGCTGCCAGCGCAAAAAACCGGCGCCCCAGATCTGCATGGCCGCAAAATACATGGCAAAAAAGATGAAAATGGAGATGGTCGTGAGCAGGATGGTATCCGTCAGCGGCTCACGGCGTTTCAAAGGATTACGCTGGATCATGCCGCCACCTCCTTCTTTTTCTGGCTGTTCTCTTTCACTTTTGCCCACAGGCGGCTGATGGCCTGTTTCACAACAGGAGAAGAAATGACCACGATAATGATGATCACGATGGCCTTGTAGGCCTTTACATCCGTGGAGGGAACCTTCATGGCGTAGAGGGTGATGGTCAGCGCCTGAATGGCGTAAGCACCCAGCACGGAACCGGTGATCCGGAATTTGCCGCCGCCCAGAGCGTTGCCGCCGATGGCCACAGCCAGAATGGCGTCCATTTCAATTTCCTGCAGCATGGTTTCATGGTTGATCAGACCCAGACGGCTGGCGCTGATGCAGCCGGCCACGGCGCAGCACAGGCCCAGCACCAGGAAAGAAGCCAGCTTGATCAGCGTGGGGTTGATGCCGTTGAGGCGCGCAGCCCGCTGGTTGATGCCCACTGTCTGGGTATACAGGCCCAGGGTGGTAAAGCGCAGCAGTGCTCCCAGCAGTAAGCCTACCGCAATGACAATCAATATGGGGGTGGGCACTGGACAGCCGGGAATAAAGCTGCCGACGGCATTGATCAGGGGGCTTTCAATGGTGGGGGTGGCGCCGCCGTTGATCCAGTACGCCACGGAACGGCCGCAGGTGAAAAGCACCAGGGTTGCAATCATGGGCTGAATTTTGAAAACGGATACCAGCGTGCCGTTAAAAGCACCAAAGACCATGGCAGCCGCACAGCAGGCCAGGAAAGCCAGCACGATGGTGCCTGCGGTGATCTGGCCATCGCGCAGAATCTTTACAAACACGCTGGCGGCAATGGTGCCCAGAGCGCCTACGGAAATATCCTGGCCGCCGCAGGCCGCCGTTACCAGCGTCATGCCCATGGAGATGACAGCCAGTTCCGATGCACCGTTGAGAATACTGATCAGATTGCCCGTCAATACAGGATTGTCCAGGTTGTTCTTGCTGATTTCAACGGAGAAGAAGCTGGGATCCCGCAGCAGGTTGAACACTGCGATCAGCAGAATGGACAAAAGCGGCACAAGCAGCTGAGCGTGTTTTCTCCCCTTGGCCTTGAGCAGCTGAGCGTACTTGCTCCACTTGGTCTTGAGCAGCTGAGTATACTTGCTCCACTTGGTCTTGAGCAGCTGAGTATACTTGCTCCACTTGGTCTTGAGCAGCTGAGTATACTTGCTCCACTTGATTTTGGATGCAAAGCGCTTCATTTTACTGTTCACCTCCTGCAATGGTCCGCATCACATTATCCTGGCTCAGTTTCGTGCCGCGCAGCTCGCCCACAATACGTCGGTCACGCATGACGATCAGCCGGGAGCAGGTGCGCAGCATTTCTTCAATTTCAGAGGAAATGAAAGTTACGCTCATGCCATCTTTTGCCAGCCTGCGCACCAGACGCTGGATTTCCGTTTTGGTACCCACGTCAATGCCGCGGGTAGGCTCGTCCAGAATCAGGTACTTGGGATGGGTCAGCAGCCAGCGGGCCAGGATAACCTTCTGCTGGTTGCCGCCGGAGAGAGATTTGATGGGCGTATCGGCAGAAGCCGTCTTAATATCCAGCGCCCTGATATATTCATCGACAAAAGCATCTTGTTCTTTCTGGCTCAAGGGGTGGAAGAAACCTTTCATCACCTGCAGGGCCAGGATGATGTTTTCCCGCACGGAAAGATCAGCGATAATGCCATCGGCTTTTCTGTCTTCCGGCAGATAGCCGATGCCCCGTTTCATGGCTTGTTTGGGATTGCTGATTCTGGCCTTTTTGCCTTCTACCTGTACGGTGCCGCCGCTTACACGGTCCGCACCAAAGATGGCACGCACGCTTTCTGAACGGCCGGAACCCAGCAGCCCTGTGAAACCATTCACTTCGCCCTTGCGGATGGAAAAATCAAAGGGGGCAATGCCGGTGGTGCTGGTCAGATGGGCCACTTCGTATACCGGTGTGCCGGTGAAAGCAGCTTCGTTGTCATCCTGCTTGAGGTCGGACAGCCCCTGCAGTTCCTTGCCCATCATTTTGGCAACCAGTTCCACCTGGGGCAGGTTTTCCACCTCATATTCGCCCACCAGTTCGCCGTTGCGCAGCACTGTAATACGGTCACTGACAGCATATACCTGTTCCAGGAAGTGGGTCACAAAAATGATACCCACGCCCTGGCTGCGCAGATCGCGCATGAGGGTGAAGAGCATTTCCACTTCCTTATCATCCAGGGAGGAGGTGGGCTCGTCCAGAATGAGCACCTTGCAGTCCATATCCACGGCCCTTGCAATGGCGACCATCTGCTGTACTGCAAGAGAACAGGCTCCCAGCTGCTGCCGGGGACGAGCAGGAATGTTCAGGTTGCGCAGGATCTCGCCGGCCCGGCGATAACGCTTTCCCCAGCCTACAAGGACGTTCTTATCCCGGCCGATGAACATATTTTCCGCCACTGTCAGGTTGGGGCAGAGGGTGATTTCCTGATATACTGTGGAAATGCCGGCCTTCTGCGCATCCTGGGGGGAGCGGATGAAGACCTCCTTGCCCTCGATGCTGATGGTGCCGGCGTCTTTTCCGTATACGCCGGTCAGCACTTTGATCAGGGTGGACTTGCCCGCGCCGTTTTCGCCCATCAGTGCATGGATTTCTCCGGCCCTGAGGGTGAAGTCCACATTGTGCAGCGCACGCACGCCGGGAAAGTTTTTCCCGATGCCCCGCATGGACAATAAGATCTTGTCCTGCATGTTAATTCCTCCTCTTGCTTGGCAATGCTCTTGCAGAAATACAGGCTTATGCAATCCGAAACGCGGTGCGGCGTGGGGATAAATCCACATCGGCCGCACCGCGCAAATTACTTAATGGTTTGCTTGTTGTTCAGGGATTATTCGCCCAGACCATACTGATCGATGTCAGCCTGCGTGATGGTGGCAGCGTCAAAGCCCTTTTCTTCGGAAATGACCAGCTTGGTTTCGATGGTGCCGCCTTCTTCCAGAATCTTGATCATGTCAGAGATCACCTGAGCCTGGAAGGGGGAGCACTGGCCGTCATAGTTCCAGGTGCCGGCGAGCACTTCGCGCAGAGCCCAACGATTGCAGTCGAAGCCGATCACGATTACCTTGCCGTTCACACCGTGGGTGATGCCGGCGTCGTCCAGAGCGGCCACAGCACCGCGGGCCATGCCGTCGTTTTCAGCGTAGATGATGTTGAAGTCTTCCTTGGAGTTGATGACGGATTCAACGATCTTCTTGGCTTCAGCTTCGTCCCAGGTAGCGGTCTGCTGCACAACGATGGTCCAGTTGTCATTTTCAGCAACCTGCTTGTCCAGAGCGCCGGTACGGCCGATCTGAGCGTCGGAACCCATAGCACCCTGAATGTGGATGATCTTGTATTCAGTCAGGTTCTGAGCAATCAGCCATTCCACAGCCAGCTTGCCCTGGTTCGCCATGTCGGAAACGACGGCAGCGGCATACAGGCTTTCGTCGCAATCGATCATACGGTCAAACAGGAATACGGGAATGCCATTTTCTTCAGCGGAAGCCAGCACGGCATCCCAGCCGGTGGTTTCAGCGGCGGAGATCAGCAGGTAGTCCACGCCGTCGGTGATGAACTGCTGAGCAGCGGAAAGCTGTTCGTCGTTCTTGAGGCTGTAGAAGGTTTTGGCAGTGTAGCCGTTTTCGGAAGAGAACACGGCTTCGAAGTCCTTCACGTTGGCTTCACGATAGCCGGATTCAGAGGGGGGGTTGTTCACGATGCCCACGGTGATTTCAGCCGCGGCAGCACCGATGGTCATGATGCACACCAGCAGGAGTGCAATAAACAGACGGGCAAATTTCTTCATTACGGTAGCCTCCTCGTTCTTTTTTTCCACCTTGGTGGATTATTCTGATACCATTTTATATGATCCGGGGAAAATTAACATTCAAATTCTTTCAGACTTTTTAGCAACTATTTTAGGGATTATTTTATTTAGAAGTCCAAAATGATAAATCCTTTTGAAATATGAAAGATTTTTTCGAAACACATGGGCGTGCCGTATATTTGTGCTATAATCATATACAGAGGTGGTTTCTATGCGCAAAGGAAGACACAATACCAACCGGAGCATTGAACAGCAGCTTGCCCGGTTGCTTTTAACCATCCTGCTTGTGATGGTCGGCATTATTCTGCTGCTGCTTGTAACACTTTTTTCCATTCATTCCCGCTACACATCGGTGCTCATGAGCGCCAATACGGCAGCGGATTTTAATAAGGAATTCAAAGAGATGCTGGACTCGGGCATGTATAACCATGTCATTCGTCCCCGCAATGAACACTCGAAGGACGAACTGCCCATGGAAGTGCTGGACGATGCGTTGGATGTGCTCACCCGTCTGGAAGCCATCACCACGCTGCCGGATAACCGCTGGCGCATTCAGAGCATGCTGGATATGTGTGAAAACCTGCGCCAGTACATGCTGGAAATTGCTCTGGAAGAATCTTATGATCAGCGCATGAACCTGCTGGAACGAAATATCCGCGGTGAAACCGGCCTGACCGTTTTGATCGAAACCTATATGCATGACTATATCGAGGATGAAGTGCGGGAACTGGCGCGGATTCAGGGGCAGATCAAAGAGCAGGTTACCATCCTTTCCACTGCCATTGTAGCGGCGGTGCTGATGCTCATTGCCGCGATTGTACTTTATTCCGTCCGGTTTACCCGGCGCATTACCGGGCCGATCGGTGTGCTCAGCCGCAAGGCACAGCAGTTTGGCAGCGGTGATTTTTCTCCTACACCGGTGGAAACGCATATTACGGAATTGCAAATGCTGGATACGGGTTTTAATGATATGGCCCGGCGCGTGGATGCGCTGATGACCAAGCAGGTGGAGGATCAGCGCTCCCTGCATCGGGCGGAACTGGAACTGTTGCAGGCTCAGATCAATCCCCATTTCCTCTATAATACCCTGGACTCCATTGCTATTCTGGCTGAAAGCGACCGGGGGGATGATGTGGTGACCATGGTAACCAGCCTGTCCACCTTTTTCCGCAATTCCCTCAATAAGGGAGAGGATGTGCTCACGCTGGGCACTGAATGTTCCCAGGTGGCCAGCTATCTGGAAATTCAGCAGATCCGCTATTCGGATATTCTGCGGTATGAAATCAATGTGCCCCGGGAGCTGATGGACTGCATGGTGCCCAAGCTGATCCTGCAGCCTTTGGTGGAAAACGCTCTCTATCACGGCATCAAGAACCGGCGCGGTATGGGAATGATCACCGTCACCGGAGAGGAAAAGGACGGAAACCTGCTGCTGAAAGTGATGGATAACGGTGCCGGTATGGATGAAGAACAGGTGCGTGTGCTTCAGGCCGGTATTTATGAAGACAAGCATACCGGCCTGGGACTGGTGAACGTACATAAGCGTATTCGTCTGTATTGCGGCAAACCCTATGGCTTATCGTTTGAAAGTTGTGTGGGAAAGGGCTCTACTGTTTCGGTGCTGCTGCCCATGACACGCAATTTGGGGGAAGAGGAGGCTGAGATCCGATGAAAATCCGCATGATCCTGTTTCTGCTGGTGATAGTATGCCTGCTGGGCGGTTGTGCGGCTCCGGCTGCGGTGCCGCCGGACGAAACTTACGAAAAACTGATTGTGGTCGGTTTTTCGCAGGTGGGAGCAGAAAGTGACTGGCGCAACGCCAACACCCGCAGCATGCAGCAGGCCCTGTCTGCGGAAAACGGCTTTCGCCTGATTATTGACGATGCACAGCAGAAAAAAGAACGGCAGATCACCGCGATCCGCAATTTCATTCATCAGGGCGTGGATTATATTGTTTTGGCGCCCACCACGGAAGACGGCTGGGATACGGTGCTGGCAGAGGCCAAGGCGGCCGGGATTCCCGTCATCATCATCGACCGCATGATCGACAGCTCCCTGGCCACCGGCGACACCGGTGATCAGCATTTCACCAGCTGGATCGGCTCGGATTTCCAGCGCCAGGGGGATGCTGCGGTTCAGTGGCTGGAAAAGCAGTTTGGCGAACAACCGCTGCGGATCATTCATCTTCAGGGCAATTACGGCTCCTCCGCTCAGGTGGGGCGTACAACCAGTCTGGAAAAAGGGCTGGACCGCAATCCCCACTGGACGCTGGTAGCCCGGGACAGTGGCGATTTTACCCAGGCAAAAGGCCAGGAGCTTGTGGAAGCTTACCTGGCCAGTGGTCTGGATTTTAATGTGATTTTTGCAGAAAATGATAATATGGCTTACGGCGCCATTGATGCGCTGAAGAATGCCGGTATCACACCGGGTGAGGATGTGATCATTGTTTCCTTTGATGCCAACCGGCGGGCGCTGGAAATGGTCATGAACGGGGAAATCAATTTTGATGTGGAATGCAATCCGCTCCATGGTCCACGGGTGCAGGCAGTGATTGAACAGCTGGAAAGAGGGGAAACGCCGCCGCGCTTCACCTTTGTGGATGAAACGTCCTTTGATGCGGACAGCCTTACGCAGCAAATTATTGACAGCCGGGGTTATTGATCGCCTTGGGTACGGATGCGGTATTCCTTGGGTGTTATGCCTTCCAGTTTACGGAACACATGACTGAAATAATTGGGCTCGTTATAGCCGATTTCCATGGCAATGCTGGATAATTTCATATTGGTTGTGGTCAGCAGTTCCTTGGCGCGTTCAATGCGCATGCCGGTCAGATAGTTGATGAAGGAGTGTCCCACCGTCTGGGAAAACACGGTGCTGAAATGCGCCGCACTCAGCCCCACATATTTGGCCACGCTGATGAGGGAGATGTTGGGATCGCAGTAATTCTCAGCCACGTATTTTTCAGCCTTGCTGATCACGTGGCTGTATTTCATGGAACTGAGGTTTTCTTCCCGCAGGGCAACGGAACGCTGCAGAAGATCAATCGCAGCCTGCCGGAAGGCCGGCATATTACCGGAGGCAGCCATCACATCATATTCCGTACTCAGTTGCGTGGCTACGTCTTTCATATCCAGTTCCGGGCGGCTTTTCACAATCAATAGCGCCGTCATTTTCAGCAGATCAATCAGGGCATAGTAGCGCATCAGCGTGCTGTTGAAGCGATTGCCGTCCGCGCCGCCCAAGGCTTCATCCACCAGCGCAGGGACATCTGCAGAAGCGGTCTGCTGCAATTTTTGATGGAATTGGGCGCCAAAGGGATCGCCCAGTTCAATAATCTGGGCGGCAATCTGGGCGGCATCGCTGGCATCCACCACCTGGCCGGCTGATACATCGGATACTTTTCTTAAAAGATCCGCAGCCGTGCGATACGCCTGGCACACGGCACTCAGCCGCTGCACCGCATGCCCTACAACGGTGGTGATGATGGGGCATATTTCTTTCAGTTCATGCCGCAAAATGGCAATAAACTGATACACATTTTCGCTCAGGGAGTCCTGATCCCGGCCATCCAGCAGCACAGTAAGCATGCTGGCTTCACTGAAGAAATACAGGGGGTTACCCAACCGATCCATCAGGCTTCGGACTGCATTTTGCAACAGCCGCCAGTCCATTTCCTCATGCCCGAAAAAGAAGAGCACCGGCTGATAACAGGGTTTCACCACATCCAGCTTCAATACATGGGCTTTTTCCAGCAGGGTGCTGGTATGCAGCCCGCCATAGAGCATCTGCTGCATAAAGTGCTGCCGCAGGGCATGCTGGACCTCGTCGTCATTGTAACCGCCGGCGGATTGGCGCTGCTGTTTGTCTGCATCAATCCGCCGGGCAATATCCTCAATGGCTTTTGTCAGTTCCGGTGGCCGGATGGGCTTGAGCAGGTATTGATCCACCCCCAGGCTGATGGCCTTCTGGGCAGATTCAAAATCTCCGTAGCCGCTGATGATCGCAATTTTCAGCCAGGGCATCATGGCCTTGGCATGGCGGATCAGCTCAAATCCATCCAGGAAGGGCATGCGGATATCTGTCAAAACAATATCCGGCATCAGGTCCTGCATCATGGAAAGGGCCATTTCGCCGTCCGATGCCTCTCCGCAAAGGGAATAAGGCCCCTGCATATTTTCAATTATGTTGCGGATGCTCTGGCGGATCAGCAGCTCATCCTCCACCACAAAGATCTGGTACATCAGTTCCTCCCGGATAACAATATCAACTGTTTTCCAATGAAGCACATAAATCATTGTTTCCTTATGAATATGATACCATATTCTTTTCATGGTTTCAAGTAAAACCGCGTTTGCACGAAAGCGGCAAGGCGGTAAAAATCAGCCGTGGCATTCCCCGGATGACACACCTCTTTATCACTATGCCCAAGGGTATATGCTGATTTTGAACACCGGTCTGAGGATGGGGGAGGCGCTTTCCCTCCAATGGACGGATGTGGATTTTGCGAAGAAAACCATCAGCGTAAATAAGAACCGCATTATCACCCGCAAGCGAGATGAAGAAGGGAACGCCTTGTCCGGCTAAAGGAAGCCGTGGTTGCCCGCTTTATGGAAATCATGCAGGAACGCCGTATCAAGGCCAATGAACTGGCCAATCTGTCCGGGGTCACGCCCTCCAGTGTTTATTCCATGCTGGATCCCCATCGCCGGGAAGTGACCGTCAATCTGGTAAAAAAGCTCTGCGACGGGCTGGATATCCCTCTTGGCTTATTCTTCTCAGCCCCAATATTTGATGAACTGGAACAGGAGATCCGGTAACTTTTTATTCGAATGACTTACAAAAGGGTAAAAGAAAAGCGCCGACGTTTGTCAGCGCTCATTTTTTATGCTTTCACCGGACGGATCAGGATCAGGGGCGTCAGTTCGTCGCCCTGGCCGGAGGGATTGTCCTGCATGGCGTCCTGAATTTCGTCGTCCGTCAGGGGGAAGTTATCGCACTTGCCCAGCTGGTTCTGTTCAATATCGTTGGCGTCCATCAGCACCACCGGGATGCCGGTTTCCTTTTCCAGTTCGTTGCACAGCTCCACCGGGTTGGGAGGATTGATGAGGGCCAGTTCCTTATACCGGTCAAAACTGGAGCGGAAATAGAAACCGTCAATGCCGCCCACGCCCTTGCCGCACACCTTGTAGAAAACGCCCTTGATGCCAAAGGGCTTGGTCACGGCGGAGCAGAACACGGCCAGCAGCACCCGGGGCAGGCCGCACATATCGATCACCAGCTGCAGCTTGTAGGGTTCGTGCATGCCCACACCGGTGTGGTTGATGGCGGCAAAACGCCACAGGAAATTGGCCCAGAAGCCGGGCTTCACCTGTTCGCGGCTCTTTACATTATTGGTGCACATGGCCATCACCTTGGCGCCGAAAGAAACCATATCGCCTTCCTGATACAGGGGACGCACGTATTTTTCAATCAGTTCCGTCTGGCTTTCGCCCACTTCCACAAAGTGGGTCTGGATGGCATAGCGGTCGTATTTCTTGCCGTTTTTGCCTTCAATGGTGCCCCGGTCAAAATATACCACGCCGTTTTCTTCGCGGCGCTGCTCTTCCAGATTGCGGGAAGGAATAATACCCATCTTTCCTCTACCTCCGTCATTGGTAACGATGCCCTATTTTACACCTGTTTATGCATCCTTGTCAATCGCCTGCATACAATTAGAATAAAAGGAGGCGTTTTTATGGGCAGGGAGCATTGGGCGGCCATCGCCTGTGTTTTTATCTTCATTCTGGCATCGCTTTTTTTCACACTGCGGGTGCGCCAGGGCAGCCGGGTTTACCGTGCTATTCAACGCTCTTTCTGGGCAGTTTCCGGGGTGATGCTTGGTAACCTGTGCGGCTTTTTCGGCGTGAACGCCGTCACCCTCTCCGTATCCGTCCTCTTTGGCGGTCCGGGTCTGGCAGCCCTTTTTTGCATCAGTCGGTTGTGAATTGCTGCGAGGGGGAACGATGGAGGGGCGTTGCCCCCTCCACCCCCACCAGGAGCATTGCCCCTGGACCCTTCCTGCGGAAATAGTTGGCGGCACTCACAAGCCCTGTGCCGCCGAAGCTGTAATATCCTGATACAAAAGGACAAGAAAGCAGCAGATCGCCAATGAATATACACTTCTTTATCTCAAAGAATACATGGTTTAATGAAATTCTTCATTCTTAATTCTGAATTCTGAATTTAAGTCATCCTCCACGGGCTGGCGGCATTCGCCGCCTGCCGGATGCCGTGCATCCGGGGAAAATACAGAAATGGCGAGAGAGAAAACAAGTTTTCTCCTTCGCCATTTTTGTATTTTCATTACGCCCGTGGACACATTGTGTTCGTCGTTTTCTGTTTCGCGCGGAAAAGAGTATGGAAGATGTCTGCTGCTTTGTTCGCGGGGATGGGTGCAGGGAGAATCTCCCTGCCGCGGGGTACAGGGGCCGCGTAGGTCCCTGTTTCGTTCTCCAAAACGGTCTGCATTGAATCATTTTTACACACTCTCTTTCAGAATGAACCATTCCGTATCCAACCGGCAAAAAAGCGCGCTGGATTGCCCATACTCTGCCGCTGTATGTCAGGGTATTTGCTTGTTATCATGTGCTTGGCCGGAAAGGGGAGGTGAAGCGTATCGCCAACCGGAAGCCATCCCGGAGCAAGCTGGATCAACAGATTTTGCAGGCGGCGATCCTGGCGGTGGAACGCCTGCAGCAAATGCTTCAGGATGAAAATGCATCAAACGGGGATGTGATCAAGGCAGCCAGCTTGATTTTTGACCGGCTGCAGGAAGAAACAGGGGAGGGAAAGCCCACGGGAGATTTTGAGATAATTATGAAGGAAGATACCTGATGCCAAAGATTCTTTTGCCGTCTCAAATGATCAACCGGGTGTATCGGCCGCACCTGGAGAATATGGACAGGTATCAGATTTTCTTCGGTGGTTCCGGCAGCGGAAAAAGCGTGTTTCTGGCCACCCGCTGCGTGCTGGATGCCCTGCAGGGCCGCAATATCCTGGTGGTGCGCAAAGTGGGGCGCACCCTCCGCTCCTCCTGCTGGAACGAAGTGAAAAAAGCCATTGACCGGCTGGGGCTTATGTCTCTTTTCCGCATCCATAAAACGGAAAACATCATCACTGCCCTCAATAATGGGGCGCAAATCATCTTCGCCGGGCTGGATGATGCGGAAAAGATCAAGTCCATCACACCGCAAAAAGGGGTTCTCACCGATATCTGGATGGAAGAAGCAACCGAATGCACCTATGATGATTTCAAGCAGCTGGATAAGCGCCTTCGCGGCCAGAGCCGGCACAAAAAGCGGTTCACCTTCTCCTTCAATCCGGTGTACAAAACCCATTGGCTGTTTCTGCAGTTCTTTTCTATCTGGCAGGAGGGCAAAAAGCTCTGCCGGGGTCCGGATCTTTCCATCCTCAAAACCACATACCGGGATAATCGCTTCCTGTCTCCGGAGGATGGACAAGCCCTGGAAAACGAAACGGATCCCTATTTCCATCAGGTATACACCCTGGGGAACTGGGGGGTAATGGGGGATGTGGTGTTCCGGAAATGGCACAGCCGGGACCTGACGGCGGAGAAGGAACAGTTTCATCACCTCTACGGCTTGGATTTCGGCTTTGCCCGGGATCCCTGTGCCGCGGTGGACTGTGCCCTGGACCGGCGAAACAAGCGGATCTATGTGTTTTCCGAACTGTACGAAAAAGGGCTTATCAATGCCCGTTTGGCCGAGCGGCTGAAGCCTTTTTGCGGTGCATCCCCTATTACCTGCGACAGTGCGGAGCCCAAATCCATTGCTGAACTGAAAAATTACGGCATCCGGGCTGTTCCGGCCAGAAAGGGCAAGGACAGTGTGCTCCATGGCATCCAGTGGCTGCAGGGGCATGAAATGGTGGTGGACGTATCCTGTCCCCGTATGCAGGAGGAACTCACCCTTTTTCAATGGCAGCAGGATAAGGACGGCCACACCCTTCCCATCCCCGAAGACCGTAACAATCACCTGATCGATGCCCTGCGCTATGCTCTGGAGCATGAGAGCAGCTGCCGCCGGGCTTCCACCGCCGGAAAAGGAGAATTAGGTTTATGATCGTCCGATCCAAAGAACATCTGCAGCCTGCCTGCCGGGATCAGCTGCTGCGCAGCGTGCTCAGCGAATTTCTGATGGGCCGGCCGGAAAGGGAAAAGCTGCGCCGTTACTACGAAAACAGCCATCCCATTGCCAATCGCCGCCGGGAAAAAGGGCTGCCCAATCATTGTCTTTCCCATGGCTTTGCCCGGTACATTGTCACCATGGCTGGGGGCTATCTGCTGGGGAAACCGGTGTCCTATCAGTCTCCGGATCAGCCGGAAGCCCTGTCCGCCCTGCATAAAGCCTATGAGCGCACCGACGTTTCCAGCGTGGATGCGGAACTGGCCCGCACGGCTTCCATTTACGGCCGGGGCGTGGAAGTATTGTTTTCCGATGAAAACGCCCATCCCCGCACGGCGGCCGTCAGCCCGGAACAGGCGTTTGTGGTGTACGATGCCGGCATTTCCCTGAAGCCCCTGTTTGGCATCCGCTTTGCGGAAAAACGCGCCGTGGATCATCAGCTGCAGGGCTACCGCATTGAAATGTACCTGCCCAATTGCCTGGAAGTGTATGAAACGCCCCAGCTGCTTTGCCCGTCTTATGGTACGCCTGAGGTCACGCCCCATTTCTTTGGCGGCGTGCCCATGATCGAATACTGGAATGGGGAAGATGAGCAGGGGGATTTTACCGCTGTTTTGTCCCTCATCGATGCCTATGACCGGCTGGAAAGCGACCGTGTGAACGATAAAGAGCAGTTTGTGGATGCCCTGCTTGTCATCACCGGCGCCCGGCTGGAAACGGATGAACAGGGCCGCACCCCGGCCCAGCAGCTGCGGCAGGATAAGCTCCTCTATCTGCCCGATCAGGAGGCTCAGGCATCCTATCTGGCCCGTTCCCTGCCGGAAAACGATGTGGAAGTATTGCGCCGGGCATTGAAAAGCGATATCCACAAATTTTCCCTGGTGCCGGATCTCACCGATGAGCACTTCGCCGGCAATTCCAGCGGTGTGGCTATGAAATTCAAGCTGCTGGGGCTGGATCACCTCATCCGCATCAAGGAACGCTGGTTCCGGGAAGCTTTGCGGGAAAGGCTGCGCCGGTTCGCTCATTTTCTCGGGGTACAGGGCGTAAAGCCGCTGGATGCGGAAAATGTGCAGCTCATCTTTGCCCGGTCCCTTCCGGTGAACGATCTGGAAATCAGCCAGACGGTAATGAATTACCGGGGCTTTGTGCCGGATGAAATGCTCTTGTCCCAGGTACCCTTTGTGCAGGATGCCGCCCTGACGGCGGCCCGGATCCAATCCGGTGATGAAAGAAAGGAAACAACCAACCATGAATGAAATGAACGAAGCCGCTGTTGCGGAAGAACAGGCTCGGGAAATGCTGCCTGCCGCGTTGCAGGAAATGATCCGCAAGGCCGTTGCTCAGGCGGTGGCGGAAGAAAAGAAAGCTTTTCAGCCGACTATTTCCCCGGCAGATGAACTGAAAGAAAGGGAAGCTGCTCTGGCAGAAAGGGAACAAGCGCTTATTCAGCGCGAAATGCGGGCCTTTGCCCGGGAACAGCTGGCACTTCGTCAGCTGCCGGATGTACTGATCGGCGCTCTGTGCTGCAAGGATGAAGCCTGCTGTAATGAAAGCCTGGATCAGGTGGAAAAAGCATTCCGCACCGCCGTTCAGGAAGGGGTGGTGGAACGCATGCGGGGCCAGGAGCCTGCCCGCGGCGATGCCGTCTCCCTGGATACCATGGATGATGATGCGTATTATCATTTTACCTACGCGAAATAAGGAGGAAATTACAAAATGGCAAATCAGATGATCTCCATCAAGGAATTGGCTCGTCTCACCCTGCCCCGTCTGCTGGAAAATCTGGTATTCCCCAATCTCTGCTACCGTGATCTGGAGCAGGATATCACCGGCCGCAAGCTGGGCGATACCATCCAGATCCGCAAGCCTGTGAATCTGGTGGCCCACGATTTTGACCCCAACACCGGCGTCACCAACCAGAACATCAACGAAGATACCGTGGATTTCACCCTCAACCGCATCGCCACCGTGGACGTGGGCATCGAAGCGCTGGAGGGCGCATCCAGCATGGAAACCCTGGAACAGGTGTTTATCCAGCCTGCCGCTGCCGCCCTGGCGGAAAAAATCAATCAGGAAGGCCTGCGTCTGTATCAGGATATTCCCTACGCTGTGGGTACCGCCGGTACCACGCCTTCCACTCTTTCTGATTTTTCTGCCGCCCGCAAGGCCCTGAACCTGAACAAGGCCCCCGTGTCCGGCCGCTGCGCCGTGTGGGATGCGGAAGCGGACGCTGCCTTTACTTCTCTGGATGCCCTGGTGCATGCGGATAAGGCCGGCCAGAATGAAGCCCTGCGGGAAGGCAGCATCGGCCGTGTGATGGGCTTTGATAATTACATGAGCCAGGGCGTCAACCGTCATGAAACCGGCATCACCGCCGCCACCGCTGTGAAGGTAAACGGCGCTGTGGAAGAAGGTGCCGATACCCTGTCCCTTTCCGGCACCACCCTGACCGGCAAGCTGGTCAAGGGCGATATCCTTACCATCGCTGGCAAGCAGTATACCGTTACCCGCGATACCGAAACCGCTGCCAATAACGCCATTGCTCATGTGAAAGTGTATCCCGCCCTGCCTGCCCTGCAGGATAAGACGGAAGTCACTTTCACCCCCAGCCACACCGCCAATCTGGCGTTCTGCCCCATGGCCTTTGCCTTTGCCACCCGTCCCCTGGTGGCCCCTGCCGGCGTGGAAAGCTATGTGACCGGCTTCAACGGCGTCAACCTGCGTGTGGTGCGCGGCTATGATATGCAGCATAAGCGCGAACTGCTGAGCATGGACGTGCTCTACGGTTTCAAGACCCTCTATCCCGAACTGGCCGTCCGCGTGCTGGGTTAAGAAGGAGCGTCTGTATGGATAACGAGCAGAAACTGGCTGCACTCCGTGCCCGTCTGCCCGGGGAGCAGGGGGAGGATGCCCTGCTCCTGTCCCTGTTGGAAGATGCCGCCGCCCTGATCTGTGCTCTTACCTGGCGGAAAGCTGTACCGCCTGAACTGGAAAATGCCCAGCTTCGCCTGGCGGTGGTGTTTTTCAACCGTATGGGCATGGAAGGGGAAACGGATCATGCGGAAGGGGATGTGCGCCGCAGCGTGGAGGGCCTGCCGGACGATTTGCGGAAAGAGATTTTCGCCTTCCGCAGGGCTTGCACCTGAAAGGGGGAATCAGCATGCGTTTGTTTCAGCGCCATCTGATGAAGATCACCTGCAACGGCCGTCTTCTGTACGGCTGCCTGCGCCCCCTTTCCGGAAAACTGCAGGTGGGGGAAAGGGGCACTTATGTGCAGGATGAAAAACGGCTGCTGCTTCCCCGGGGCACCCTGATCAAAGCCGGGGACCGGCTGGAAACGGAGGATGGCCCCTATGTGTGCCTGTCGGTTCGTTTCCTGCCCGGCCATGTGCAGGCGGATATCCGCAGGTGCAGCCGATGAGGGGGTATCGGGAACTGGTGGCCAGGCTGCAGAATATGTCTTATTCCTGCGAAAAGGCAGCGGATCGGGCAGCGGAGGAAGCTGCCCGGTTCACCTGGCAAATGGCCCGGGGCATTGTGCCCGTGCGTACGGGGCATTTGCGGTCCACGCTTCGAAAGCAGAAAAAGGGCCCTGCCCACACCGTTGGCACGGCCTGCCATTATGCATTTTATGTGGAGGGCGGCACCCGGCGCATGCAAGCACAGCCTTATCTGCGGCCTTCGTTTATGGCCAGTGATTTTCGTGCCCGTCTGATCCGGGCACTCAGGGAGGCGATCCATTGATCGATATGAAAACAGCCATGCTGTCCGCCCTGCAGCATCTGCCGGCCTGTACGGAAGAAAGCTTCCTTCTGCAGGAAAACGCCCTGCCCCTTATTGTGGTGGGGGATGCGGAACGGTCGGTTCTTGCCCGGGCGGACGGCAAGCCCTATCTGGAACACTATCGGGCGCAGGTGGATGTATATGCATCCACCCCTGCGGAAGCAGATGCCCTGGCAGCCCGGGCGGATACCGCCCTGTGGCAGCTGGGGCTTATCCGGGAAAGTTATCAGGAATCCCATGATGAGCAGGCCTTTGCCTATCGCCGCTCCATGCTCTATAAGGCCGTTCTCATGGGGGAATGGATCTATCAGGAGGGATAACACATGGTACAAAAAGCAATGGGCACGACCCTTTCGTGCCTGCACAATAATGAACAGACGCTGATCGGCGCTCTGCGCTCCGTCAGTGAAATCCGGGCGGAAAGCGAAAAGGTGGATGTAACGGCGCTGGATGCGCCGGGCGGCTTCCGCACCTATGCCCAGGGTCTCAAATCCATGGGGGAAGTGACGTTGGAAGGGTTCCATGACAACGCACAGCCCGGCCAGCAGAAATTGCGCATGCTCTTTGATTCCGGGGAACAGGCACTCTTTTCCGTCACGTTCCCCGATGGCCTCACCCTTTCCTTTTCTGCCTTTGTGAAAAGCTACGGCTTTTCCAATGTGGAGGTGGAAGGCGTGGTGCACTTTACGGCGGTTCTGTGCCTGAGCGGGGCGGTGAATGTGCAGTGAACGGCGCTTTCTCCGTCAATGGCCGCACCTATCCTTTGCATTTTACGGTGAACCACATCTGCATGCTGGAAGAAACGGTGGGAAAACCACTGCCGTCTCTTCTCAATTCCAGCTTGTCCAGCCTGCGGGATCTTTTGTGGTGCGGCCTGATGGATGAACGCATCACCCGGGAAACGGCCGGCCAGTGGATGCAGGATTATCTGGCCGAAAGCGGCAGTCTGAAAGATCTTTCTGCATTGCTTGCATCCGCCATGGAGGATGCCGGTTTTTTTCGGCAGCCGGGGAAGCAGGGCTGAACTGCCGGCAGTATTTCCGGCAATTGCAGCTGAAGGCAGCCCGCCGGGGCGTGCAGGAAGCGGAACGTTTTTTCCGTATGACACCCCGGCAGGTATGCCTGTGTCTGCAGACATACGGTGCCCGGGAACGTCACTTGCTCAGCAGCCTGCATTTGCAGGCCGCCCTCACGGCGCTGGCCGTTCACGCCCCGTCCCGGCTGCCGGAATGCCCTTCTTTTTCCCCGGCGGAGGAAATGTCCTGGGAAGAAATGAAACAGCGCCTTTTATCCTGGCGCAGAAAGGATGAACCATGACGTTGGAAGAAATGTCGGTTGTTTTCAGTGCGGATGTGCAGCCCTTTGCAAAAGCGGTGGATGCAGTGAAAGGCATGGCCGCCGCCGCCGTGCAGGCGGTGGATGCCATGGCGGCGGAATTTACGCAGGCTGGCCTGCAGGCGGCGCTTGGCCTTCGTGCCGGGCTGCTGCTGGGAAAAAGCAGCGTTGTCCATGCGGCGGCGGAACTGGCTGCCGCTGCCGCCCGGGCTATGCGTGAGGCACTGGATATCCATTCCCCGTCCCGGGTAACCCGGGAAATGGGGCGAATGTTTGACGAAGGTTTTTTGCAAGGCATTCTGGAAAACACGCCCCGTATCGAGGAGGAAACCCACCGGGTCAGCCATCAGGCAGCTCAGGGCTTGCAGTCGGCCGTGCCCCAGGCAGCTTCTTTTGGCCTGTCCGGGGATCCTGCTTTTTCGGCGCCCGTGCATGTGACCCTGCCTTTGGAAATTGACGGCTATCGCCTGGGCATGGCGGTGCTGGAAAATGTGAATCGCATCCGTCAGTCCACCGGTCGGGTGGAACTGAAGCTGTAAGGAGGAACTATGATTCAGCTTGACCAATTGACCCTGCCCACCCCAGCGGCCTGCAGTGTGGAAATTCAGGCCCGGGGCGGCAGTGAAAAATACAATACGCTGGGCCAGCTGGTGCCGGATCATCGGGTGGAAAAGCGCACGCTGGATCTGCGCTGGCACCGGATGGACAGGGAAAATCTGCAGCGG
>JAFSGG010000069.1 GCA_017434775.1 Clostridia bacterium | reverse complement strand
TGTCGTAATCCACGGGGGTATCCAGCAGTTCTGCGGGCAGGCAGCCACCGGAGGGACCGCCGGTCTGCACGGCCTTGAAAGCCTTGCCGTTGGGAATGCCGCCGCCGATATCATAAATGATGGTGCGCAGGGGCGTGCCCATGGGAACTTCCACAAGACCGGTATTGTTGATCTTGCCGCCCAGTGCGAACACCTTGGTGCCCTTGCTCTTTTCGGTGCCCATTTCGCAGAACCAGTCGGCGCCGTTGAGGATAATCTGAGGCACGTTGGCATAGGTTTCTACGTTATTGAGCATGGTGGGCTTGGCGAACAGACCCTTCACAGCGGGGAAAGGAGGACGGGGGGTGGGTTCGCCGCGCTTACCTTCGATGGAGCGCATCAGAGCCGTTTCTTCGCCGCACACGAAAGCACCGGCGCCCAGACGGATCTTCAGATCGAAGGAGAAATCAGTGCCGAAAATGTTCTTGCCAAGCAAGCCGTATTCATGGGCCTGGCCAATAGCAATTTCCAGACGCTTCACAGCGATGGGATATTCAGCGCGAACGTACACATAACCTTCAGAAGCGCCGATGGCATAACCGGCGATGGCCATGGCTTCGATCACGGCATGGGGATCGCCTTCCAGGATGGAGCGGTCCATGAAAGCGCCGGGGTCGCCTTCGTCAGCGTTGCAGGCCACGTACTTCTGATCAGCCTGAGAATTGTAGGTGAATTTCCACTTCAGGCCCGTGGGGAAACCGCCGCCGCCACGGCCGCGCAGGCCGGACTTGAGGATTTCGTCGATGACTTCTTCACGGGTCATCTTGGTCAAGGCCTTTTCCAGTGCCATATAGCCGTCAAAAGCGATGTATTCGTCGATGTTTTCGGGGTCGATCACACCGCAGTTGCGCAGGGCAACACGCTTCTGATGCTTGTAGAAGTTGATGTCATTGAGGCCCTTGTTGGCATTCTGCTCGTGAGAGCCGTGATCGGTGTACACCAGGTGCTGCACCTTGCGGCCCTTGAGCAGATGTTCGGACACGATTTCGTCCACGTCTTCCACGCGAACGCGGGAATAGAACGTGCCTTCGGGGTAAACGATAACCACGGGGCCGGCTTCGCACAGACCGAAGCAACCGGTACGGATCACCTTAACTTCCTTTTCCAGGCCGGCTTCGGCAATCTTCTGTTCGAAGCGTTCAATCAGCTGAGCAGAGCCGCTGGAAGTACAACCGGTACCGCCGCAGCAAAGCACATGAGCGCGATAGATATCCATGAGCAATTCCTCCTATAGCGGTCTTAAGAATTATTTTTCGGCAGCGCCGATGGTGTATTCTTCCACAGGACGGCCATTCACAATGTGTTCGGCCACAATGCGGCTCACCATTTCGGGCTTCACATGCACATAGGTCACCTTTTCCTGGCCAGGCAGATATACGTCCACCATGGGCTCCAGACGGCACATGCCGATGCAGCCGGTCTGGGAAACGGTCACGTTGCCAAGGCCGCGCTTTTCGGTTTCTTCCATGAAAGAAAGCATCACGGGACGGGCGCCGGCAGCAATACCGCAGGTGGCCATGCCAACCACCACGCGGATGGTTTCATTGGCGTCTTCCTTGCGCAGGTTGATGCGGTTCAGGGTCTTTTCGCGAATGGCCTGCAGTTCAGCCAAAGACTTCATAAAACGACACCTCCAAATATCGGTTCAATTTCTTCTCGTATGGATGCATCCATCCATGCCACGATTTCGGGTTCATTGAGGGGAACCCCATCCAGCACTTCCCTCACCTGACGCGTATCAAACGTCATCTCGCCCTTGATGCTTTTGCAATTCAGGAGAAAATCAGGCTTTTCAGGATTAGCCGATACCAGGGTAACCACCGTTCCGGCAATATCGCCAAGGGGCAGACAATCGATGGAAGCGGTGTTCATTGTGGCTTTTAATATCGTACCTTTCCCAACTTCGCTTTCGATCTTCAGATCGCCCCCTGCCAGACGGCAGTTTTCCGCCATCATGGGAATACCAAGACCCACTTTTCGGGTGGTTCTGGTGGTTCCAAAGGGACTCATGACCCGTTTGAGCAGTGCTTCGTCCATGCCGCAGCCGTCATCCTCAATTATAATGGAAATCATTCCATTTTCATTGCAGGCAATGGTCAACTGCACCAGCGTGGCGTTTGCACGGATGCTGTTTTGGGCAAGATCAAGAATGTGCAGAGAAAGATCCCGCATATTTTAGCCCAGTTCCCGGTACTTGGCGATGATGCCGGGGATATCTTCAGGAGTCAGACGGCCGTACACTTCTTCGTTTACCGTCATAACAGGGGCCAGACCGCAGGCACCCAAGCAGCGGGTGGCGTTCAGGGTGAACAGACCGTCGGCAGAAGTCTTGCCCACGGGCACTTTCAGTTCTTCACTCAGTTTATCCAGCACCTTCTGGCTGCCCTTTACGTAGCAAGCAGTACCCATGCAAACGCTGATGATGTACTTACCGGCGGGCTCCAGGGTGAACTGGGCGTAGAAGGTGGCAACGCCGTAAACTTCGCTCAGCGTAACGCCCAGACCTTCAGCAATGACCTTCTGAACGTCCATGGGAACGCAGCCGAAGATACCCTGTGCTTTCTGCAGCACGGGCATCAATGCACCGGGCTGATCCTTCAGCTCTGCGATGACCTGCTGAAGCTGATCAAACTTTTCTTTCATGTCCGGCATGATGGTATAAACCCTCCTTTATTTCATAGCCCTTTCAGGCCTCCTTGGATTACCAACGTATATGATAACACATTATTCGAAAAAATGCACGAACATTTTTCAAAAATATCGCGCATTTTTTCTTTATTTTTCAGAAATTCTTATCCTTTGTGCTTATTTTCACAATTTCTCTGTTTTCTATTGCGCTTTTTTTCATTTTGATATATGGTGTAACCGTTGCGCACAGAACACAATCCGTAGTTCAGAATGAAAGGAAATGCACCATGACCACCACCTCCCGTCATGATTTTACCACCGGTTCCATTTCAAAGGGCATGATTGCCTTTGCCCTCCCCTTCCTGCTGGCCAATATTCTGCAGGCGCTCTACGGTGCCGTGGATATGTGGGTGGTGGGCAATTTTTCTTCCGCTGTTGAATCTGTCCGTACCCACATTCTTTCCGGTGTGAATATCGGCAGTCAGATTACCCATATGGTGGCCATGGCCGTCAGCGGGCTCACCGTTTCCGGCACAGTGATGGTAGGCCAATATATCGGCGCCCGAAAAAACAAAGATGCTTCTCAGACCGTAGGCACCATGTTTTCCATGCTGGGCATTGCCGCCATTTTCCTGACAGTGGTTATGATCCTGCTGGCCGAACCTCTGCTAAACCTTTTGCAGACCCCCATCGAATCCATGGAACATGCCAAAGAATATCTGATCATCTGCCTTTCCGGTACCATCTTTATTTTCGGCTACAATGCCATCAGCTCCATTCAGCGCGGCATGGGCGATTCCATACGTCCCCTGTATTTCGTAGGTATTGCCTGCGTTGTGAACATTGTGCTGGACCTGTGGTTTGTAAAAGAGCTTGGTATGGGCGCTGCAGGTGCCGCCTGGGCGACGGTTATTGCCCAGGCTGTCAGTTTCATCATTGCTGCCCTGTATCTTTCCCGTTCCCGCTTTATTTTCGATTTCAGGCCTTCTTCCTTTAAAATTCGGAAAGACAAAATGTCCATGATGATTAAGTTGGGCATTCCCTCTTCCGTTCAGAGTATCATTGTCAACATCTCCTTCCTTGTGATGACGGCCGTTGTTAATACCATCGGCGGTGTAAATGCATCGGCCGGCGTAGGGATTGTGGGCAAGTTCAATTCTTTCGCCATTTTGCCCGCCGTCGCCATGAGCAATTCCGTAAGCGCCTTTGCTGCACAGAATATCGGCGCCGGTCTGCACGACCGTGCCAGAAAATGTGTTGCCACAGGGATCGCCATTGCGCTTTCCATCAGCACAGCCATCCTTATTCTGGTTCAGCTTTTCCCCGATGCCGTCCTTTCCTTCTTCGGCGCTGAACCCAAAGTCGTGGAAAGCGGCGTGGAATACATGCGCACCTTCTCCATCGAATACCTGTTCATTCCCATTCTGTTCTGCTTCAACGGCCTCATCATGGGCGCCGGGCACACATTCTTCACCCTCATTTCCGGTGCTTCCTCTTCCCTGTTCCTGCGTATTCCCGTAGCGCTGATCCTCGGCAAATGGATGGATCTTGGCCTTACCGGCGTAGGTCTTGCCGGTCCTGCCGCTACGCTTGCAGGCGTTGTGCTGGCCGGCTGGTTCATCTTCAGCGGCCGTTGGCAGAAGGATAAAACCGGTATCCGTCGGGAAGAATAACATTTTCTCTTCCTTTTCGCTCTTGTTTCTCAAAAAAATTCCAACATTTTTCATGAACTCGCTTGTATTTTTCCATATGGTATGATACAATAACTTGCGTTGAATTCAAGGAGGTAAGTTTTTCATGGAAGCTATTAGTGTAATTGTGAACATTCTGATGGTTATTGCCTCTCTGGCTCTGATTGTCAGCGTGCTGATGCAGTCTTCTGACGATAACGGTATGAATGCTCTTTCCGGCGCTACCAGCGAATCTTTCTTCAGCAAGAACAAGATGAGCACCCTGGAAGGCAAGCTGGCCATGGTGACCAAGGTCTCTGCCATTGCTTTCGTTGTGCTGGCTCTGATTGCGCTCATCATCCCCGGCTGATTCTTTCCGGGCTTTGGGCGTTTATCGCCTATAAGGGCTGACGATTGTTTTGTCAGCCCTTTCTTTGCGTAATATTCCATTTTCTGTACAGGAGTTATTATGATCGTTCTTTCCGTTCAGAACCTGCAGAAATCCTTTGGCGGCAACGTTGTGCTGAAGGATGTTTCCTTTGTTCTGCAGGATCATCAACGCATGGGGCTTGTGGGGGTTAACGGCTGCGGCAAATCCACGCTGCTGAAAATCCTTGCAGGGCTTGAATATGCGGACGGCGGTTCCTTTTCCCTGAACAAGGGCATGACCTTTGGCTATATGGAACAGCAGTTTGCCGTCAATGGGGACAAAACCGTCTATGACGTACTCAAAGACGTGTTTATCCCCGTGTTTGCCATGGAAGAAAAGCTGCGCCAGATGGAAATCGATATGGCATCCACCCAAAGCGAAACGGAACTTAAGCGCCTGGGCGACAGCTATGAACGGCTCAATTTCCTCTTTGAGCAGGCGGACGGCTATGCCTGGCAATCTTCCATTGCCGGTGTTCTGGCCGGTCTGGGCTTCGAAAAACACCAGTGGGATCAGCCCGCCCATCTCCTCTCCGGCGGCGAACTGACCCGGCTTTGTCTGGCCAAACTTCTTTTGCAAAAGCCCGACCTGCTGCTCCTGGATGAACCCACCAACCATCTGGATCTGGAAGCCCTCAACTGGCTGGAAAAATACCTGTCCGAATACAAAGGCGCTGTTATCGTGGTTTCTCATGACCGGTACTTCCTGGATCACATCTGTACGCATATTACAGAATTGCTTCTTGGCACCGCCGAAACCTATACCGGTAATTATTCTGCCTATATGCCCCAGCGCGCCGAACGCTTTGAAACCCGCATGCGTGCCTGGGAACAGCAGCAGCGCTTCATCGCCCGGGAAGAAGCCATTATTGCCCGCTATAAATCCTTCAATCGCGAAAAATCCATCAAAGCGGCTGAAAGCCGGGAAAAACGCCTGGAAAAGGTGGAACGGCTGGAACGCCCGGAAGACGAACATCAGGTGCGTTTTTCCTTCCACGCCAAGCGCCGCACCGGCGATGACGTGCTGGCTGTGCGGGATTATGAAAAAGGCTTTGACGGCCGCACGCTCTTTTCCAATGTGCATTTCGATCTGCGTGCCGGAGATCGTGTAGCTTTGCTTGGCCCCAACGGCATCGGCAAATCCACCCTGCTTCGCTGCCTTGTGGGGGAACTGAACGCTGATAAGGGGTTTGTCCGCTGGGGGGCCAATGTGGATGTAGGGTATTATGACCAGAAGCAGTCTACCCTTCATCCTGACAAAACGGTGCTGGACGAAGTATGGGATCAATTTCCCCGGATGGATCAGAGCGAAGTTCGCGGCGCGCTGGGGCTTTTCCTGTTTACGGGCGAAGATGTTTTTATGCCCATTCATACGCTCTCCGGCGGCGAAAAAGGCCGTGTTGCATTGACGAAACTGATGCTGCAAAAGGATAATCTTCTGCTCCTGGACGAACCAACCAACCATCTGGATATGGACAGCCGGGAAGTACTGGAAGATGCGCTGGAGAATTTCGAAGGAACCATCCTCGCTGTTTCCCATGACCGTTATTTCATCAATCGCTTTGCCAACCGTGTACTGGTGCTTTCTGAAAGCGGTGTGAAGGAATACAAAGGCAATTTCGATGATTATCAGGCCCGCCTTACCTGGGAAAATGCCCGGCCCACGGAAGACATCCGCTATGCCGATATGACCCGCACCGAAGCGGGCAAAGAAAAGCGTAAGCAGCGTATGGCCCGGGAACAAAAGAAGGCGCTGAAAGAAAAAGTGGCCCAAGCAGAAAAAACCATCAGCCGTCTGGAAGATGCCATTGCCGCCCATGAAGAGAGGATGGCCACCGCTGAAATTTATTCCGTGCCCGAAAAAGCAGCAGAAGCAGCCAGGGTCTATCAGCAACTAAAAGACGAACTGAACGATGCATTCGCTGCCTGGGAAGAAGCGGCCGAAGAATTGGAAAACGCCGAAGAATAATGCCCATACGGCTGTGATTGCTTTTGCAGCCGTATTTTTCTGAAAGGAAGCTGATCATGACCAACCGTCTTTACTACGATAACGCCTATCTCACAGCATTCGATGCCATCGTTGTGGATGCATTGCCGGGCCGCATCGCCCTCAGTCAGTCCGCCTTCTACCCTACCTCCGGCGGCCAGCCTTTTGATACCGGTATCATCCGCTGGGAAAACGGTGAAGTGAACGTTACCGACGTGACAGTGGAAAACGATACCGTCTGGCATCATGTGGACGCTCAAATCCCTGTCGGAGCCAACGTCCACGGAGAAATTAATTGGGCCCGCCGTTTTGATCATATGCAGCAGCACGCCGGGGATCATATGATTGCCGGTGCGGTGTGGGAATTGTTTCGCGGCGTTACCATCGGGCTGCACACCGGCAGTGACGTTTCCAGCATTGATATCGCCATGGAAGAGGGTAAAACCCACCTGACAGAAGAAGAAATCCGAAGGCTTGAAGATTCAGTTAATCGCCGTATTCAGCAGAATCATCCCATCCGCTGCTGGTTTCCGGATGCCGATGAACTGGAAAGCCTGCCCCTTCGCAAAAAGCCGACGGTATCCGAACATGTGCGTATTGTGGCCATGGGGGATTTTGAAATGGTAGCCTGCGGCGGCACCCATCCCGATACCACCGGCCAGATCGGCGTGGTGAAGATTCTGTCCACCCTGCCTGCCCGCGGTAAAATGCGGCTGACCTTTGTCGCCGGCATGCGCGCCGTTCATGCGTTTCAGGCCTCCTATCAGGCCGTTCGATCCATGGGTGCCATGCTCTCTGCCGATACCGAAACCGCACCGGCAGCTTTGCAGAAACTGATGGATACCCAGATGGCGCAGCAAAAGGAAATGAATCAGAAACTTTCCCTTGCAGCAATTGAAACGATTATCCACTCCCTTGAAATCCGAAAGGAAGCCCATGTTTATTGCTGCCATCTTCCTTTTGCCGATGCTTCGATCCTCCAACAGGCTGCCAAAGCCTTGCTGCAGAAAGAAAATACCCTGCTTTTTCTTTCCTGTCCCCGGCCTGCAGGCTGCCATGTGCTGTTTGCCCGCAGTGCCGACCGTCGGGAAGATATGGCGTCCCTGCTCCGCTCCTGCAATATCCGCGGCGGCGGCAAACCGGATTTTGTCCAGGGCAGCAGCGAAAAGCCTGTATCCCCTGCCCTTTTGGATTCCCTTTTATAATCCGCACCCAACTCCTTCCGTTTGCATAGAATGCAGTGGTTGTGCATTTGTGCAACGGAAGGAGTTTTTTCATGAATCTATATGCAGAATATTTCAGGTGTTGCCTATGAGTACGCCTTTCATTGTTGCTTCCGGCATGCTTTTGCCTTTCATCGGCACCATGTCCGGCATCCTGCTTGTCGTCTGTTTTCACAAATACCTCACAAACAGTCGGCTTTGCCTGATGAACGCTGTCGCCGCCGGCGTGATGGCCGCTGCCGCCGTCTGGTCACTGTTATTGCCTGCCATTTCCTTATCCGATGGTGCATTTCGCTTCTTTCCGGCTGTATCCGGCTTTCTGCTCGGCTGCTTTTCCATTCATTGGCTGGAAAAAAAGTTTTCCTCAGAAACCGTTCATAGTGCCCGTATGCTCTATCTGGCCGTTACCCTGCATAATTTCCCGGAAGGAATGGCTGTGGGCGCCGGTTTGGCAGGTCTTCTTTGCACCGGTAGCGTTTCGCTCTCCGCAGCGCTTTTGCTGTCCGTTGGGATTGCCATTCAGAATATTCCGGAAGGCGGTATCGTGTATGCTCCGCTGGTTTCCGGCGGTATGAGCAAAAGAAAAGCTTTCTGGCTCAGCGTTCTTTCCGGCATTGCAGAGCTTGCGGGTGCTGTTATTACCCTCGCTTTTTCCAGCCTGATGGTACCGCTGCTGCCTTATGTGCTATCTTTTGCTGCAGGTGCCATGATTTATGTGGTAGCGGAAGATATGATTCCCTCGTCCCGCAATGGTTCCACCGCTTTTTCCTCCCTCGTATTTTGCCTTGGCTTTTCGCTGATGATGCTGCTGGACGTGGCCTTCGGATGATTTTCACTATACAAAAAAGATCTTTTCTGGTATGATGAAAGAAAAACCGGAGTGATTTACGGATGTATGATTTCACCAAAGTGAAAAAAGCCGCCCTTTCCATGCAGCGTTACAGCTGGGAACAGGGCGTTTTGGCGCAAGCCTTTCTGGAAAGCGGCGATGAAGATACAGCGCTTTTTATGGCAGTTGAGGGGGCTAACCGGCAACTTTCTGACGGGCGCTGTGCGCACATCGGCAATCCCGGTGCTGTAACCGATCCTTGCGCCATTGGCGAAGCACTGCTTTTTGCTTGTGAAAAAACCAAAGATCCCGATTTGCTTCATACCAAAGATAAACTGCTGAACTGGGCGCTCCTGGATGCACCCCGGACGCCAGACGGCATTGTATACCATGTGGATTATGCCCCGGAAATCTGGGTGGATTCTTTCTATATGCTGCCGCCCTTTCTGGCACGGGCAGGTTATTATAACGATGCACTCAAGCAAATAAACGGCTACTGGGACGCCCTTTTTCAACAGGATAAAAGGCTGCTTTCCCATCAGCGCAATCTGGAAACAGGCGTTTTTGTGCGGAAAGATGCATGGGGCGTCGGCAATGGCTGGGCCATGGCCGGCATGGCCCGGGTGATTGATCTGCTGCCCGATGCTTACGCGAAAGAAAAGCAAGACCTCATCACAAAGGTGATCACCCTGCTCGATGCAGCCATCCCCTTCCAAATGGAAAACGGAATGTTCCATGACGTATTGGATGACCCCTCCACCTTCCCGGAAGTGAACTTTTCCCAGATGTTTGCCTATACCGTGTTCCGGGGTATCCTCTCCGGCTGGCTTTCCCGCGCTTATCTCCCCATCGCCGAACACTGCCGCAGGGCTGCCGTTTCTCAGGTGGATGATTATGGCCTGGTACGCAATGTATGCGGTATGCCGCATTTTGATCGTCCTTTTGTGGCCCCGGAAGGCCAGGCTTTCCATATTCTGATGGAGAGCGCCTGTGCCGCCCTGCATTCATAAACTTGTAATCGAAAAGCCGCTTTTTCAAGCGGCTCTTTTTCGTTATGCTTTCAGTTTTGCAATTTCCGCTTCCACTTCTTCACGGGATACATAATTCAGCGGAGAGAAGCGGCCTTCCAATGCCGTTTCCAGTTTTTCAACGGCATCTTCTTTTTTTCCCTCTTCCAGATCATACCGGGAGAGGAAATACAGCGTGTCAATCTGTCCCGGCTTGATCTCAATGGCTTTGAGGAAATATTCCTTCGCCTTTTCCTTATCCCCCAGCAGGCGGTAATAGGTCTGCCCCAGGTTATCCAGCGTCACCGGATCTTCATCATCGTATTCCAGGGCTTCTGTGTTAAAGGCCAGGGCCTTTTCGGCATCGCCGGCCTGAATGTAGAGAAACCCGAGGGATCCGTAAATCATACCGCAGGGATTTTTGTGATGGGCGGCTTCCAGCAGATGCAGCGCTTTTTCCATTTCGCCCAGCTTATACTGAGCGGTAGCGTAATTCATCAGCAGCTGCTGCCGCTTATCCGGGGAAAGATCCGGCGCTTTTTCCGCCTTTTTGAGGATTTCCTTCACTTTCAAATAATCGTTATCATCCTTGCCTCGCCGCAGCAGCAGCACGGAATACGGCAGCATATACACCGCTGAAACCAGGCCTTTTCCATACAGTTCTTCGTAAATCGCCAGCGCTTCTTCGTGACGGCCTTTCTGATGCAGTGCTACAGCCTGCCGGGATTTGATCACATCCATGAATCCCATGTTTATCATTCCTTCCTCGCCTTTTTCATCAGGCGTTCAAATCGTTTCTGCAAAGCAGCCATATCCCCTCCGTCTTTTTCAGCGCAAAGAATAATGGCTTTTCTTGTATATTCGAGCGCGGAAGGAATATCCCTTCTTTTGTGCTCGCAAATTTTGGCCATGGCAACCATTGGAGCAATACCGCCCTGACCGGAGCGGATCATGCTCTCATACACCTTGGCCGCCTGTTCTGTGCTGCCTTCCCGGCGGTAGGTTTCGGCAATCCGGGCTCGTGCCAGCGCCGATAAGCTGCCCTTATCCGCTGCCCGGTAACACATTCTGGCCCCTTCCATCCTGCCCCGCATTTCATACACCCGGCCCAGGCTGAATACGTCTTCCTTTTGCGCTGCACAGCAGGGGCTTTCATGCATTACCACCAGCTGGTGCAAAAGATGGGCCAGGGAAATGATATCCTGCGCGTTGTGCTCCAGAATGTCGGCAAGCAATGCTTCGTCCTTTGTTTTCAGATACTGGAAATATCTTTCCGGCACCAGTGCGCCCGGCAGGTCATCCTCACGGGTGATGCCAAGCACCCTTTCTTCCAGCCTGGAAAGCCGGCAGCTTTTCAGCCGCAGTTTCCATACGCGCCGCGCCACATGCAGAAGATCAATGTGCTGCAAATGATAGGGATTGCGCATCCGTTGCATGGTAAAACGGGCATCCAACAGCGGCATGTCAAACGAAGCACCGTTGAATGTGCACAGCGTATCTTTTTCACCAAGATGCGCCAATACCCTTTGCAGCAGGAAGATTTCCTCATCATAATCCCGCATCAGGTATTGCCGCACTACAAAACTTTCTTCCTCAAAATACCCTACGCCCACCAGAAATGCCACCGTACCCGCACCATGGGAAAGGCCGGTGGTCTCCGTATCCAGAAAGAGAATATTCTCTTTCTTCACATCCTGCCATTGGCCGCCCAGCATCAGATAAAGATTATCGGCAGCAATCCTTTCCGGCAGCAAAAAAGCTTCCGCCGGCACCCGAATTTCCTTCACCTGGCAATCGACCGCCGCCTGCTTTTTCACAACCGGCTGCCTTGCTGTTGCCTGCAGTTTTTCTCTGAGGGAGCGCATTATTTCACACCCTGATTGCGGATGGCATCCGGCAAGGTCACATGCTCCGGCCGCACCCTGTCTGTCAGATCCACAATATTCCGGGCCTGCTGCTGCACGTCATCCGTGTGCATAGCGCACACTTCAAAATACAAGCTGCCGTCCCCATGCAGTGCATTGTCAATGACATGATACAAGAGGCAGGCATTGCCGTGGGTCAAGATATATTCCGGCAGCATTTTTGCTTTTTCCGCATAAGTTTCATACGGCACATCCAAAGCACTGATGGCCGTGGCGTGGCTGACTCCCACATAGCGGAAATGCCATGGTTCCGCACTGTAGCCCGTAATGCTGCTCCATTCCTTTTTGTAACGAACAATAAAGCCGAAGCGATGACAATTTTCGTACAGCCATTTCCCTTCCGCCGTATCCAGAAAACCGCTGTTGAGCAGCCGGAAATTATCGCACAGCACATCCTGGGCCATACCCAGCTGATGTTCGCTGGCACCGGCCGGGGCCACCTTCTTCTGGGCAGCTTCCTTACTGCCCACGGCTTGCACTTTGTTATTGAAAATCAATTGCTGTTCGCCATAGGAACGATAGCCGGATACTGCCAGCAGCACATATCCCTTTTCTTCCTTGGCGGCTGCAAACATTTTTTCCAGTGCCTCGGCCGCTTCCCTGCGCATATAAACCTGATCTTCCTGGTTTTTCTTATTCACAGGCACATTGGGTTTTACCAGATCGTCCGGCTTGTAATTTTTTGTAATCTTTTCCTGACGGTTCACAAGCCGGAGCAGCCCGTCGTCATCAAAAGAAGCCGCATGGCCAAAAAGGCTGATGCAGCACAGCATACCCGCCAATACCATACACCATCTTTTGTGCATTGCGCGCTCCTCCTTTTCATCAATGGAAAATGGAAATTTCCTCTTCCCCGTCTTCCGAATATCCGATCACCGTGGGCACAAGCTGCGCCCGGTCTTTGATCAGCTGTTCAAAATTTCCGCCGTCAGCTTCGTAATCAGCCACATACTGCTGCCATTCTTCCGTGAATTCTTCCAGGCAGTAGTTTTTTTCGCGCATATAGGCTGCTACTTCCTTGCCCACATAACGCAGATGCCAGGGTTCATAATTGATCTTTGTAATTTCTTCCTTGTCTTCCATATAACGGATCACAAAACCGTATTCCCAGCAATGTTCCGCCATCCACTTCGCTTCCGCTTCATAAGCGAATTTTTCGTTCATGCCGTCCTTTTTCGTCCATTCATAGTTCAGCACGTCCACCCCAAGGCCTGTCTGATGGTCGCTGGCGCCGGGATAGGAAACCCATCCGTCATCCTTGCCGTTGTTTTTCTCCAGACGATTGAAATACATGGTTTCCTGGGTCTGATAGCTGCGGTAAGCGCTCTTCACATACAGTTTGCAACCTGCTTCTTCCGCATCGGCAAACATCTTTTCCAGCGCTTCATAAGCAGGCTTACGAACGGGATCATCCACCACATGGCGGATTTTCACATCCACCAGATCCTGGGGCGCAAAATTTTCATCCAACAGGTTTTCCCGGTTGGCCAGCACAATAAACCCCTGCACGTCTTTGAGAAGCTCCGGAGCCAGCGGATAGGTCCACTCCGGCTGTTCTGCCATGGCAAACACAGGGCACATCAGGCATACTGCAAGGAATATGATCAACAACCGTTTCATCGGTTCCACCTCTCATTCATCCAGGATCTTTTCATACTGCGCAAGGCGTAAAGTATCAATGTAGTATTCCAGCGGAATATCCATTTCGTATATTCTTGCGGCATGTTCTTCGCCCACATAGCGCACATGCCAGGGTTCATCCGCATAGCCGGTAATATCCGTCCATTCATCCTTATAGCGGATGATAAAACCAAAACGATGGCAGTTATCCCGCACCCATTGCCCGGCCTCGGTATCTCCGAACGCTTCGTTTAATTGCTGGTTCTGGGGCGTACCCAGATCCATCGCCAGGCCCAGCTGATGTTCGCTGGTGCCCGGCGGCGCCACCAGCAGCATAGCCTTTTTCTTCCCCACATTCTTTACCTTCCGTTCGAATATGGCTGTCTGCTGGCCATAGCTTCGGAACCCGGAAACGGCAATCAGGGTATGTCCGCCTTCTGCCCGGGCTGCCTGAAACATGCCCTCCAGCGCCTGCGCCGCTTCCTTTCGCATGGTGATATTGGAATTGGTGCACCGTACATTGGGCTTCACCAGATCGTCCGGCTGATAATCGGACGCAAGCACATATTCCCTGTTCACAAGGAACAGATTACCGCCAAGGCTCATTTCGTTTTCATACGTTTCCAGCGTGCCCCGCCCCAGGCTCATCAGCGCCAGAAACAAGGCCACCAGCCTTGCCGCCATTTGTCCGCCCATCATAGCACCATATCTCCGTATCGGGCCAGAATCTGCCCGGCAAATTCCGGTTTCATCCGCACCTGCACCATGCAGCCGGTGTCGGTATATTCTTCAGACTGAATTTTGCCCTTTGTCCGCAATTCATTGATCACGGCAAACTGGTCAAAAGGAACCAGCAGGGTCATTTCCTTTTCATCCCCCTGCAATTGCTTTTCAATTTCTTTCAAAAGGGATTCCAGGTTGGTGCCGTTCTTGGCGGAAATGCGAATGGCATCCGGCAGGTCCGGAATCACCCGGGTATCCGGTTCCATCCGGTCGCATTTGTTGATCACATTCAAGCGCGGCTGGGTATCGGCGCCGATCTGGGCAAGCACTTCTTCCACCACTTTGTGCTGAGAAAGCATATCCTCGTTGGCACCGTCGTTTACAATCACAAGCAGATCCGAAAGGGCCGCTTCTTCCAGAGTGGATTTGAAAGCTTCGATCAGGTCATGGGGCAATTTGCTGATAAAACCAACCGTATCCACCAGCAAACATTCCGTCCCGCCGGGCAGGGCAATCTTTTTGCTCACCGCATCCAGGGTGGCAAACAGTTTATTTTCCGCATACACGCCGGCATCCGTCAGCTTATTGAGCAGGGTGGATTTACCGGTATTGGTATACCCCACCAGCGAAACGATGGGAATCTTATTCTTTTCCCGGGCCTTGCGGCGCAATTGCCGCTGCTTCTGCAGGGCATCCAGGTCCCGGCGCAGGTTCGTAATCTGCTCCCTTATGCGCCGCCGGTCAATTTCCAGCTTGGTTTCGCCGGGGCCCCGGGTACCGATCCCGCCGCCAAGACGGGACAGCACCAGACCCTGGCCGATGAGCCGGGAAGAGCGGTATTTGAGCTGAGCCAATTGCACCTGCAGTTTCCCTTCGCCGCTTTTGGCACGCTGGGCAAAGATGTCCAGAATCAGGGCTGTTCTGTCCAGCACTTTCACGCCGATGATCTCTTCCAGATTTTTCAGCTGTACGCCGGAAAGCTCATCGTCAAAAATCACCACGTCCGCTTCCAGCGCCTGGGCGTCCAATTGCAGTTCCACGGCCTTGCCGCTGCCCACATAGGTCACGGAATCCGGCTTTTGCCGCTTCTGCAAAAATTTTGCCACTACCGTACCGCCGGCCGTTTCTGCCAAAGCGCCCAGTTCATCCAAAGATTTTTCGGTATCAATGCCTACCAGCACTACACGTTCCGGCTGCTCGGTTTCATCGGCATCGGTGCCCTGCATCACGGCCCGTTCCGCAATTTCAATTTCATGCATCCATTCAGCCTGGGGCATCCGCTTCATAGAATAAACGGGCGTCAGGGCAATTCCATTCACACCGTTTTCCTTTTCCGTCAAAAAAGCGGCGCTGACCCCTGTAACCCGGCCCTTTTCATCCACGCCAACAGCACACATGCTATCCAGCATCAGGCTGCGCAGGGCCGCCAGATCCACATCCGAAAGCTGGGCGCTGCCATTGGGGTGGGTATGAATGCAGCGAATGTAAGAAAGCCGTTTCATGTTCCGTCGCAGGCGCAAATCCATCAGCGGTACGCTGTTGCCAACGCCCACCGTCACATCCATCACCTGTCCGTCCCGGCTCACATAAACGGCTATTTCTCTGTTCAAAGCGCACGAATGCCGCGCGAGCTCCGTCAGGAGATCGTGCGGCGCAAATTCGTCCGTATCAAAGGGGCAATCGTAAATAGCGGCAATTTCTGCCAGCTGAGTTTCCCGAATGCCCGTAATATTTCCATGTACTTCCTGTTCCATATTGCTCCTTTTCCCGGAGCAGAAAGCCTTACTTTACTGCTTCCGGGTGATTCTTCATATAGTCTTCCACGGCAGCGTGAATGGCTTCTTCCGCAAGCAGGGAGCAGTGCATTTTCACCGGGGGCAGCCCATCCAGCGCTTCCGCAACCGCCTTGTTGGTCAGCTGCAGGGCTTCCTGCAAGGTCTTCCCCTTTACCATTTCCGTGGCCATGGAGGAAGTGGCAATGGCAGCGCCGCAGCCGAAGGTCTTGAACTTCACGTCCACGATCACGCCATCTTCCACTTTCAGGTACATCTTCATAATGTCGCCGCACTTGGCATTGCCCACCAGGCCCACACCGTCGGCATTCTCAATTTCACCCACATTCCGGGGATTGGAAAAGTGGTCCATTACTTTTTCGCTGTACATGGTTATTTCTCCTCCTGCATAAACTGCTCATAAAGGGGGCTCATAGCCCGTAAACTTGTAACAATTTCGGGAAGCACTTTCAAAACTTCGTCCACTTCCTCTTCCGTATTGTTATCGGAAAGGGACAGGCGCAGACTGCCATGGGCAATTTCGTGGGGCAGGCCAATGGCCAGCAGCACATGGCTGGGGTCCAGCGACCCACTGGTGCAGGCAGAGCCGGAAGAGGCGGCAATCCCAGCCAGATCCAGGCGCAAAAGCAACGCTTCCCCTTCAATGAACCGTACGGAAATGTTCACATTACCGGGCAGCCGCTTCATCCGGTGTCCGTTCAAACGAGTATGCGGAATGGTATTCAAAATACCGTCAATCAGCTTGTCCCGCAGGTACATGGTCTTGATGGCGTTTTCTTCCATGTTGGTCACAGCCTTTTCCATGGCAGCGGCCAGGCCCACAATGCCGGGCAGGTTTTCCGTGGTAGCTCTGCGGCCCCTTTCCTGAGCACCGCCGTGCATGAACTGCTCCACCTTGCAGCCGGTGCGGATGTACAGGGCACCCACGCCCTTGGGGCCATGGAACTTATGGCCGGACAGACTCAGCATGTCCACATTCCAGTCGTTCACATTTACATGAATGGCGCCGATAGCCTGCACAGCATCGCAGTGGAACAGCACCTTGTGTTCCTTGGCAATCTTGCCGATTTCGGCAATGGGTTCCACTGTGCCGATTTCGTTATTGGCCGCCATGATGGAAATGAGGATGGTTTTATCCGTGATAGCCTTTTCCACATCCTGAGGGTTCACAAGGCCGTATTCATCCACCGGCAGGTAGGTGATTTCAAAGCCCTGCTTTTCCAACCATTCGCAGGTATGCAATACCGCATGGTGTTCAATCTGGCTGGTGATGATGTGGTTGCCCTTATTGCGGTTGGCAAAGGCAGCGCCCTTGATGGCCCAGTTATCACTTTCCGTACCGCCGGAAGTGAAATAGATTTCATTGGGCTTGGCACCAAGCAAACCGGCTACCGTACGCCGGGCTTCCTCCAGTTTTTTCCGTGCGTCCCGTCCGGTGGAATGGATGCTGGAAGCGTTGCCAAACACCTGCCCGAAGCAAGGCAGCATGGCGTTCAGAGCTTCTGCGGAAATGGCCGTGGTGGCAGCATTATCCATATAGATGCGGTTCATATTGTCATCGATCTCCTTTGATATCGTTGTTTAGCATATCGCTGAGGGTAATTCGGTCCAGCATGCCATTGATTTCATCCGTCAGGTAGCTCCACACGCCCCTGGCAGTGCATTGGCCGCCTCTGGGACAGGTGTGCCCCGCTTCCCCCACGCATTCGGACAGGTTCAGCGGCCCTTCCATGGCCTCGATAATGTGCCGGGCTGTAATCGCATCGGCGGAACGGGATAATTGATAGCCTCCCTGAGCCCCCCGGACGGTGGTGACCAGCCCGGCTCTTCTCAGGTTGCCCAGAAGCTGCTCCAGATATTGATCTGGCAGCCCCAGCTCCGCAATGGCTTTGAGGGACTGCGGGCCTTCTCCCTGATGCTGGGCCAGGTAAATCATGGCGTACACTCCATATTTACCCCGGGTTGAAAGCTTCAAAACATTCCCTCCTTCCAATTCCGACTAATTTCATCGGATTTCCGTCATAATATAGCACTTCCTGCCGTCAATGTCAATACGAAACCCTCTCCTATTTCAATAATTTTCTTATTTTTTTCTGTGCAGAATTCTCGCTTTTTTCATCTTTTCTTCATAGACAAAAATCGCAGAAAGTGTTATCATATAAGTTGGTTTTATATGAATTTTTGTAAAGGGGTAAACCGCTTGAACAAACAGGAATTGATGCAGCTGGAAAAGCTGCTTGAGCAGGTACAAAAGCCTGCCCGGTATATCGGCGGGGAAATGAACGCCGTGGAAAAAGACTGGGACAAAGCCGAAGCCACCTTCGCGTTCTGCTTCCCGGATACCTATGATATCGCCATGAGCCATCTGGGCATGAAAATCCTCTATCATCTCATCAACGAACGGGAGGATGCCCTTTGCGAGCGCATCTGCATGCCCGCCGCCGATATGGCGGATCTCATGCGCGAAAAAAACGTGCCTTTGTTTTCCCTTGAAAGCCGGCATGCCCTGAACCATTTTGATATCGTGGGCTTCACCCTGCAGTACGAAATGAGCTTCACCAACATCCTGGAAATGCTGGATCTGGGCCGTATTCCCGTTTATGCCAAAGACCGCCAGGATATCTTCCCCATCATTGTGGCCGGCGGCCCCTGCGCCTTTAACCCCGAGCCCCTGGCCCCCTTCATCGATGCCTTTATGATCGGCGACGGTGAAGAGGTGATGCACGAACTGATCGACGTCATCCGGGACGGCAAAAAGCAGGGCCTTTCCAAGATGGATATTCTGCGCACTCTGGCTAAAGTGGAGGGCGTATACGTGCCCGTCCTGTATGATGCCGCCTATAACGAAGACGGCACCTTGTCTTCCTTTACGCCCAACGATACCGCTGCCCCGGCGGTGGTGAAAAAGCGCGTGGTGAAGGATCTTTCCGCCGCTTCCTACCCCACCTCCATCCCCGTGCCCTATACTGAAATCGTCCACGACCGGATGGTACTGGAAATCATGCGCGGCTGCACAAGGGGCTGCCGTTTCTGCCAGGCCGGCATGCTGTACCGCCCGGTGCGGGAACGCAGCATGGACAGGCTGCTGGAACTGGCGGATGCTTTGCAAAAATCCACCGGCTATGAGGAAATGAGTCTTTCCTCTCTCTCTTCCGGGGATTTCACCTGCCTGCCCCAGCTCATTTCCGAACTGATGAACCGCTATAAGGAAAAGCGGGTCAGTGTATCCCTGCCCTCCATGCGCATTGATAATATCGTCAAGCAATCGCTGGAAGAAACCCAGAAGGTGAAAAAATCCGGCCTGACGCTGGCCCCCGAAGCCGGCACCCAGCGCCTGAGGGACGTGATCAACAAGGGCGTTACGGAAGAAGATTTGATCCGCGCCGTAACCGATGCTTTTGAAAGCGGCTGGAGCAGTGTGAAGCTCTATTTCATGATGGGCTTGCCCACCGAAACGGATGAAGATTTGCAGGGCATCGGCGATCTGGCCCGGAAAGTGGTGCGCGCCTATTATGCCATGCCCAAAGAAAAGTGGGCTAAGGGCGTGATGGTCACCTGCTCCGCTTCCGTCTTCGTTCCCAAGCCCTTTACCCCCTTCCAGTGGGCGGCACAGGACACCATCGAAACCGTCCATGAAAAGCAGGCGGCGCTACGCCAGTACCTCAAGCAAAAGTGCGTCAATTTCAAATGGCACGAATCCCATCTGTCCATGCTGGAAGCCTGCATCGCCCGGGGCGACCGCCGCATCGGCGATGTAATTTATACTGCCTGGAAACTGGGCTGCCGTCTGGACGGCTGGAACGAACATTTCAAGTATGAAAAATGGCTGGAAGCCTTTGAAAAATGCCATCTGGATCCGGCTTTCTACGCCTATCGTGAACGTCCTTATGAAGAACTGCTTCCCTGGCAGTTCATTGACGCCGGCGTTTCTCAGGAATACCTGAAGAAGGAAAACGAAAAGGCCAAGGCGGCTGCCATCACCCCCGATTGCCGCCACGGCTGCAACGGCTGCGGCCTGCAGAAATGGCATGTGTGCGATTTTGTGGAAAATCCGCCACTGAAAGGCAAGCCCCATAGAGCGGAGGTGTTCGACTGATGAAAATGCTGGTGATTTTTGAAAAAAGCGAACGGCTCCGCCATATCGGCCATCTGGATCTGATGCGCGCCATGCAGCGTGCTCTGCGCAGAAGTGGCCTGCCCATTGCGTTTTCTCAAGGCTTCAATCCCCATGTTCTGTTGAATTTTGCTGCCCCTCTCTCTGTCGGCATGCCCGGCAAACGTGAAATTATGGAAGTACCCCTTTCCAAAGGCGTGTGCGAAGGCGATTTTAAAAAAATGCTTTCCGCTGCCTTGCCCAAAGATCTGCCCTGCATCGCTGTCCGCTCAGTCGATGACCGTCACCCGGCGCCCATGGCTTCCCTCACCGCCGCCACTTACAGCGTGCAGTTTGAATCCCTGCCCGAAAACTTTTCTGAAACACTCCATCGTTTCATGGCACAGACGGAAATTCCCGCCATCCGCAAAACCAAAACCGGCATGAAGCCCTGCGATATCCGTCCCATGATCCATGAAACGCTGCTGGAAGGAAATACCCTGTATATGACCCTTTCCCTGTGCGAAAAGGCCACCTGCAAGCCGGATCTGTTCCTGCAGAGCCTGTTTGAATTTGCCGGCCAGGAACGCCCGGCTGCCCTCATTACCCGCCTGCAGCTTCTTGGCGGCGAAGCGCCCGGCTTTATGCCCCTGGAGATGCTTTGATGAAACAGCTGTATGTGGAACAACAAAACGGAAAGCTTTCCTGCGCCGTGATGGATGGCGCTTCCCTGCTTTCCTGGCAGGAAGAATCAACGGCAATACAGTCTGAACAGATTTATCTGGCCAGAGCTGACCGGGCCATGAAAGGCATGGAAGCCATTTTTGTTCGTCTGACAAAGGATCAGAATGGTTTTTTGCCCTACAGTGAATGCAAAGAAAAGCCTCTTTCCGGCCAGCCCGTTCTGGTACAGGTGAAAAAGCCCCCTATCGGGGAGAAGCTGCCTTACTGCACCATGGATATTTCCATTGCCGGCCACTATGCCATCCTGACGCCTTTTTCAAATAAGATTGCCGTATCCAGCCGCATCACAGACGCCGAAGAAGTCGAACGGCTGCGCAGTCTCGGAAAAGAAATCGCCCCGGAAAACATGGGCCTCATCCTGCGCACGGAAAGCACCGCTGCTCCGCCGGACGAAATAAAAGCCGAAGTGCAGAAATTGCTGGATAAGTGGCACGCTCTTTGCAAAAAGGCAGCCTCCGCTTGCGCACCCTGCCTGATCGAGGAAAAGGAATCGTTGATTTCCTGCATCCTCCGGGATGAAAAGGGCGGCTTTGAAAAGATTATCACCAATCTTTCCGAATTTCCTTTTGCTGTTTCCTGCCCGGTGCAATATGCGGATCATCCCTTTTCCCTTGCCAATGTGCAGCGCAAGCTGGAAAAGTCCCTGAGCCGGAAAGTATACCTGCCCTGCGGCGGTTATCTGGTCATCGACCCCACCGAAGCCATGACGGTGATTGACGTCAATTCCGGTAAATTCACTGGCAAAAAAGGCGGCACGGAAAGCTCTTTCCTGTCCCTGAACCGGGAAGCTGCCAAAGAAATTGCAAGGCTTCTTCGCCTTCGCAATATCGGCGGCATCATCCTCATCGATTTTGTGGACATGCAAACCGAAGAAAGCCGTGCAGCCGTCCTTGAAGCCATGCAGAACGCCTGCAGCACCGATACCGCAAAGACCGTCCTTCATGGGTTCACGTCCCTTGGGCTCATGGAAATGACGCGCAAAAAAACAGGCTCCGCTCTTCATACCACTTCGCCCTGCCCCCATTGCAAAGGCACCGGGCTGAAAGAGGAATTTCTATGAATAAACGCGATATGATCCTCCCCATTCCCCCGGCAGAAATCGATGCCCAGATGGCCTATGCCGATCAATTCGCCGCCCTGGCCGAACGACCCCAGACTTATTTCATCGTCACTTACGGCTGCCAGATGAATGCTCACGATTCCGAAAAACTGGCCGGCACGCTGGAGCGTATGGGGCTCACCGCCGCTCCCTGCAAGGAAGAAGCGGATTTTGTGCTGCATAACACCTGCTGCATCCGGGATAATGCGGAACGCAAAGCCCTGGGCAATGTTACATGGCTCAAGGAAATCAAAAAGCAGCGCCCTCATCTGCTCATCGGCATCTGCGGCTGCATGGTGCAGGAGCCCGGCATGGCTGAAACCCTGCTGCGCCGCTATCCCTTTGTGGACGTAGCCTTTGGCACCGGCAATATCCACCGCCTGCCAGAATTTCTGCTGAAAGCTGTTGAAAAACGCCAAAGGGTCATTGCCGTGCCGGAAGAACAATCCACCCTTATTGAAGGGCTTCCCATCAAGCGCGAAAGCAGCTTCCAGAATTATGTGACCATCATGTACGGCTGCAATAATTTCTGTTCCTACTGCATCGTGCCTTATGTCCGGGGCCGGGAACGCAGCCGGAACCCCAAAGATATCCTGAAGGAAATTGAAAACCTGCAAAAGCAGGGCGTTCAGGAAATCATGCTGCTGGGGCAGAACGTGAATTCCTACGGCAACGATAATTCCTTCGGCGTCACTTTCCCCCAGCTGCTGCATGAAATCGGAAAAACAGGCATTCCCCGGGTGCGTTTCATGACCAGCCATCCCAAGGACCTTTCCGATGAACTCATCGAAGAAATGGCTGTCAACCCTGCCCTCTGCCATCATTTCCATCTGCCGGTGCAGTCCGGCAACAACCGCATTCTGGACATGATGAACCGCCGCTATACCCGGGAAATTTATCTGGACCGTGTGCGCAAGCTGCGCGCAGCCGTTCCCGATATCGGCATTTCCACAGACCTGATTGTTGCCTTCCCCGGCGAAACGGAGACAGAGTTTGAAGACACCCTGGCTCTTTCCAATGAAGTGCGCTGGGACAGCGCTTTCACTTTCATCTATTCCCCCCGGGTTGGCACAAAGGCTGCAACCCTCCCGGGGCAGATTGACCCGGACGTGGCCTCTCGCCGCATTGAAAAGCTGATTCATCAGCAGGATCAGATTACTCAGGAAATTTTCCAATCCCTGATTGGCACCAAAGTAAACGTTCTGGTTTCCGGCCATGCCAGACGGGATGAAACCGAACTTACCGGCAAGAGCGAACGGAATATTTCCGTCAACTTCCGGGGAACACAAGATTTGATCGGCCATATTGTGCCCGTTCAGATAACCGCCGCCAGCAAAACCACGCTCCGCGGCGAAATCATCAAAGGAGAATGATCAACATGGATTCTATCGTCATCGAAAAAGCAAAAGAACTGGCTCTGGCCATTGCCTCCTCTCAGGAATTCATCGTCATGCGCGCCACGGAAGACGCCGCCACCCAGGATGAAGCCATGGCAGAAGCCTTCGCCAAGTACGAAGAAATGCATCAGGAAATGGAAGCCTGCACCGCTATGGAACAGCCCGATTTTGAACGCATGGCTGAAATTGATGAGAAAATGAAGAAATTGCAGCAGGAGATGCAAGCCCTGCCCATGGCTCTGGCTATGCAGAAGGCCCGCAAAGGCTTCACCGACATGATGGCCGCCGTCAATGCGGAGCTTTCCAAAGTTCTGGCCCCCGAATCTTCCTGCAGCGGCGATTGCCATTCCTGCGGCGGTCACTGCCATCACTAATCCATACTGAAGGAGCATCACGCTTATGGCTACCCTGTCCCCCATGATGCAGCAATACATGCGCCTGAAAGAACAGAATCCCGATACCCTGCTCTTTTTCCGGGTGGGCGATTTTTATGAAATGTTCTTTGATGACGCCATCGTAACCAGCCGTGAACTGGAACTTACCCTGACCGGTAAGGAGTGCGGCCTTCCGGAGCGCGCCCCCATGTGCGGCGTGCCCCATCACGCCATCGATACCTATGTGGCGCGGCTGGTGGAAAAGGGATACCGGGTAGCCATCGGCGAACAGATGCAGGACCCGTCGCTGGCCAAAGGGCTGGTGGAAAGGGATATCATCCGCATCATCACCCCGGGCACACTGACGGATTCCACTGTTATCGGAGAGCGCCGGAATAACTTCCTCTGTGCCGTGTGCATTTCCGGCAAGCGCTGCGGTCTTTCCTGGTGCGATGTGTCCACCGGTGAATTCTATGCCCAGCAATTACCCTTTGAAGAAGCCGCCCTTCGCAGCGCTCTTCTTTCCCTGAACCCCGGGGAAATCATCACAGCGGATGTGGATATTCTTTTACCGCTTTGTCCTGTCCGCCCTCATCTGTATTCCGCTTCCGCCTTCCAGAGCGCCAAGGCCCAGGAAGCGCTCTTTGAACATTTTGAAGTATCCAATCTCCTGGCTCTTGGCATGGAAAAAAGCCAAAGCCTGGCTGCCTGCGCCGCCGGCGCACTCATGCGTTACCTGTGGGATACTCAGAAAAATGCCCTGCAGCATATCACCCGGCTGCAAATCGTGGAAAAGGGCGAAACCATGCCGCTGGACGTTTCCACAAGGCGGAATCTGGAACTGACGGAAACCCTCCGCAGCCGCTCTGCCAAGGGCAGCCTTCTTTCCGTATTGGACCAGACCGTTACCGCCATGGGCGGCCGACTGCTGCGGGCCTGGGTGGAAAAACCGCTTCTGAACAAAGAGAAAATTGAAGCCCGGCTGGGTGCCGTAAAAGCGCTCTATGAAAACCCCGTCATCTGCCAATCCCTTCGGGAAAAGCTGATGCAGGTGTACGATATGGAACGTTTGCTTTCCAAAGTATCCTATCATTCCCTCAACGGCAGGGATTGCCTGTCGCTTCTGCGTTCGCTGGAAGCGGCACCGGATATTTTGTCGCTTCTTTCTCAGGTGGAAGGCACTTCGCTTTCCTTCCTCCATACCCTGCTGGATCCGCTGCCGGAGCTTACGGATCTGCTCCGCCGCGCCATCTCGCCGGACGCCCCTCTTCTCCTTTCTGACGGTGGCGTCATCCGTGCCGGTTATAACAAAGAACTGGATGAGCTCCGCCTCGCTTCCACCGAAGGCAAAAACTGGCTCATGCAGCTGGAAGCCAAAGAGCGTGAAGAAACCGGCATCAAAAACCTGAAAATCCAGTATAATCGAGTGTTCGGCTACTATATCGAGGTCACCAAGTCCTTCTATCATCTGGTACCGCTGCGTTATAATCGCCGCCAGACCCTGGCTAATGCCGAACGTTATACCACGGAAGAGCTGCACGCCATTGAAGTCAAGCTCACCGGTTCTCAGGAGCAGGCTGCCCGGCTGGAAACGGCGCTGTTCAATGAAATCCGGGAGATCATCAGCAGCCAGATTGCAAGGCTCCAGTCCACAGCCACCGCCTATAAAACCCTGGATGCCCTTTTGTCCCTGGCCAATGTGGCAAGACAGAATAATTATGTATGCCCCGTCATCCGGGAGGATGGCGTCATTGATATCAAAGAAGGCCGTCATCCTGTGGTGGAAGCTGCCATGACGGATGAAGGCTTTGTTCCCAATGATACCTTTATGGATACCGCCGAAAACCGCATGCAAATCATCACCGGCCCCAATATGGCCGGGAAAAGTACTTACATGCGGCAAGTTGCGCTTATTACCCTCATGGCCCATATCGGCTCCTTTGTGCCGGCCGATAGTGCGGAAATTTCCCTGGTGGATTGCATTTTCACCCGTATCGGCGCTTCGGACGATCTGGCCACCGGTCAATCCACCTTCATGGTGGAAATGAGCGAAATGGCCTATATTCTGCGCAATGCCACCCGCCAATCCCTTGTAATCCTGGACGAAATCGGCCGCGGCACATCCACCTTCGACGGCCTTTCCATCGCCTGGAGCGCCGTGGAATACCTGTGCGATCCCAAGCACGGCGGCATCAAAACCCTCTTCGCCACCCACTATCACGAGCTTTCCGAACTGGAAGGCACGCTGGAAGGGGTCAAAAACTTCTGCGTTTCCGTGAAGGAACACGGCGAAGATGTGATTTTCCTGCGCAAAATCATCCCCGGCGGTGCGGATAAATCCTTCGGTATTTATGTTGCCCGGCTTGCCGGTGTGCCCCGCCCCGTGGTAGCCCGTGCCCAGCAGATTGAAGCCAGGCTGGAAGTATCCAATCAGGGCCAGAATTCCATCGGCCAGAATATTCTGGGCGCAGGCCATAAGAAAAAAAACGAACAGGTAGGCCTGGAAGACTATGCCAAGACGGAATTCATCGAAGAAATTCGTGCTCTTGACGTGCTTTCCATGACGCCCATGGATGCGCTCAATAAGCTCTTCATCCTCCGGGAAAAATCCCTGAAGCTGTAAGGAGACACCTATGAAAAATACCCGTATTTATCAGCTGCCGCCGGAAGTGATCGGCCAGATTGCCGCCGGTGAAGTCGTGGAACGCCCCTCCGCTGCCATCAAGGAATTGGTGGAAAACAGCATGGATGCCGGGGCCACCGCCATCACCGTGGATATCAAGGAAGGCGGCCTCGCTTCTTTCCGGGTGACGGATAACGGCAGCGGCATCGCTTTTGAAGATCTTCGGCTGGCCTTTGCCCGGCATGCCACCAGCAAGATCCGCACGGCTGCGGATCTGTTCGGCGTGAAATCGCTGGGGTTCCGGGGGGAAGCGCTGGCTTCCATCGCCGCCGTTTCCAAGGTCACCTGCCTCACCCGGCAGAAGGGCAAGGAAAGCGGCTATCGGGTGAAAAATGAAGGCGGTGTGATTGAGGACATTCAGGATGCCGCTTGCCCGGAAGGCACTTCTTTCACCGTCAAAGAACTTTTCTATAACGCGCCGGTGCGCCGCAAATTCCTCAAAAAGCCCGGCACGGAAACTGCCGCCGTCAGCGAACTGATGGCAAGGCTGATCCTTTCCAATCCCGGCATTTCCTTCCGTTTCATGGCGGACGGAAAGCAAGTGTATTTCAGCGCCGGGGACGGCAACATGGAAAGCGCCATCATGGCCGTATATGGTACATCCACCCTGAAGCAGCTGGTGAGAATAGACGGTAATATGAACGGCGTGATGGTATCCGGTTATGTAGGCGTCGGGGATGTGGCAAGGGGCAACCGAAGCCACGAACATTTCTTCCTCAACGGCCGTACTATGAAAAGCGGCATCCTTTCCGCTGCCGTGGAAACGGCCTGCCGCCAGCGCATCACCATTGGCCGCTTCCCCATGTGCATCCTCTACATCACTATGCCCTATGAAAATGTGGATGTGAACGTACACCCCAACAAATGGGAAGTGCGTTTTGCCGATGAAAAAGCCGTGCGCAGTGCTGTGGAAACACTGGTATTTGAAGCGCTGGAGAAAACCAATCTTGCTCCTGTGATTCCTGCTATGTTCCCGGCTGAAGAAAAGCCCCGGGAGCAGCAGCCGGTCATCATCCGGGATAGCGCTCCGGTCTCCATCCAGTCTGTATCTCCTCAGATGCCGCAGGCTGTACAAACACAGGCAACTGCGTCTCAAACCGTTCCCACCCCTGTTCCGCAAAAGGCGGCTGCTCCCATTCTGTCCTCCGCTCTTTCCGCATTTTCGGAAGACGGCGCTTCCATGCCTTCTTTCAAGCCTGTCAAGGTGGAAAAGGAAGAGGCGCTTACACCCTTTGTTCCCTATCTGCCGGAAAAGAAATCCTTCACCGCCAAAGAATCCGGCAGCAACATCCTGCCGCCCAAGCTCTTTGTGCAGGAAGAAAAGAAAAAAGAAACAGTTCCGCCGCCAGCAAAACCCCTTGAATTTGAACAGGTGCAGGAAGCAACGGTGGAAAAATACACCCGTCCTTCCGTACGCATTATCGGTGTAGCGTTTAACACCTACATCCTCATGGAATACGGTGATCTGTTGGTTCTTTGCGATCAGCATGCCGTGCACGAACGCCTCCTCTATGAACGCTTCATGCGGGAAACCGCCACTGCCCCTGCCAGTCAGAGCATGCTGATCCCCATGATCGTGCGGCTGTCCAAACAGGAATATGCCGCCTATGAGGAAAACCAAGAAGCTTTGCAAAAAGCCGGTTTTGATCTGGAACCTTTCGGGGATGATACCCTGCAAATGCGGGGCGTTCCCATCATTCTGGGCACACCACAAGCCGAAAAATGCCTGCTGGAAGCACTGGACAGCCTGATGGACGGCTCCGGTAATTTGCCGGACCGTACTTCCCGGGTGATCCAGATGGCCTGCAAACACGCCGTCAAAGGCGGCGAACGGCTGCCGGAAGAAAGCGTAAAGCAGCTCATTCAGGACGTGATCGACCAGAAAGTTACCCCCACCTGCCCCCACGGCCGGCCGTTGATGATCCAACTTTCCCATACGGAGCTGGACAAGCGTTTCCGCCGCATTCAAAGTTAATATGAAAAAGAAAATCATTGGTATTGTGGGCCCCACAGCCAGCGGCAAAACGGCCCTTTCCCTGCCCCTTGCCCGAAAGCTTTCAGGCCAAATTCTCTGTATGGATTCCATGCAGGTCTATACCCACATGGATATCGGCACCGCCAAGCCCACCAAAGAAGAGCAAGCCATAGTCCCCCATCGTCTGTTGGATATTGTTTCGCCGCTGGATAACTTCACCGTTTCCCAGTACGCCGCATGGGCCAAACCCCTGATGGATACACTGCCCTGCCCCATTCTGGTTGGCGGCACCGGGCTTTATCTGCAGGCAGTTTCCCAGTCCATGGCCTTTGGGCAGGTGGGCAGTGATGATGCCATCCGTGAAAAATACCACGCCCTGGCAGAAGCGGAAGGCAACCGGGCAGTACACCGCATTTTGGAGCAAATAGATCCTCAAAGTGCTGCCCGCTTGCATGAAAATGACCTTCGCCGGGTGATCCGCGCCATTGAAGTTTATGAACTGACCGGCATTCCCCTGTCCCAGCAGCCGCAGCCCTCCCAGGAAGATGAACCTTACCGTTTTTTCCTTTACGCTTATGATATTCCCCGGCCCATCATGTACGACCGCTGTGACAAGCGGGTGGATCAGATGATCCGGGATGGCCTTGTGGATGAAGTGAAAAATCTTCTGTCCATGGGCGTTACAGAAGAACACCCTTCCATGCAAGGCCTGGGTTATAAAGAAATTATTCCCTATATCAAGGGAAATCTTTCCCTTGAGGAAGCGGTCAGCCTTATCAAGCTGCGCACCCGGCATTTTGCCAAGCGGCAGATGACCTGGTTCCGAAGAGACCAGCGCATCCAGTGGCTCCCTTGGGAAGAAACCCCGGATACGCATATTGCACGCATCATCAACGATTACCAATCGGAGGATTAAGATGGATATCAAAGCCCTCATTGCTCAGGCAGAGCAGGATTGTGCCCCGGTATTTGCCCGCATTGAAGAAAACGAAATGTACTGCACCAATCAGGTGCTATCCGCTTTTCATGATGAAAACGTGGCCACCCGTCATTTTGCCCCCACCACCGGTTACGGCTATGACGATATTGGCCGGGATACTTTGGAGCGCATTTTCGCCCGTCTTTTCGGGGCGGAAAGCGCCATCGTCCGTCCCTCCATTGCCTGCGGAACCGCCGCCCTTTCTCTGTGCCTTTTTGGCCTTTTGCTTCCCGGTGATCATTTGCTGTCCGCCACCGGTGCACCCTATGATACCATGGAAACCGTGATTGGTACCGTTGGCAATGCTCCGGGCAACCTGAGGGAAATGAAAGTGGAGTATTCCCAGGTGGACATGTGCCGGGATCAGCAGGAAATTGATGTGGACGGTGTTCTTGCTGCTATCCGGCCCAACACCAAAGTGGTGCTCATCCAGCGCAGCCGGGGCTATGCCTGGCGAGCCTCCCTGATGCCCGGGGATATGGAAAAGGTCATCACCGCCGTGCATAAAGTGCGCCCGGATATTTTCGTGATGGTGGATAATTGCTACGGCATGTTCACCACAGATAACGAACCCAGCCATTTTGGCGCCGATGTATGCGTTGGCAGCCTCATCAAGAACGCCGGCGGCGGCCAGGCCCCCACAGGCGCCTATCTTGTGGGCACCAACCGTGCCATTGAACGCATCGAAGCCCGGCTCACCGCCCCCGGCATCGGCCGGGAAGTGGGCAGCTACGCCGCTTCCTATCAGCCCTTCTACCAAGGGCTCTTTATGGCGCCCCACACGGTCGCCCAGGCTGTAAAAACAGCCGTCCTGGCAGCCCGAACCTTTGAACTGCTGGGCATGAAAACCACCCCTTTCTTTGATGCACCCCGGGCCGATATCATCCAGGCCATCCAGATGGAAACGCCGGAAAGGCTCATCGCTTTCTGCCAGGGCATTCAGGCCGCATCCCCCATTGATGCTTCCGCCGTGCCGGAACCCTGGGCCATGCCCGGCTATACGGATCAGGTGATCATGGCCGCCGGTACCTTCGTTTCCGGCGCCACCACCGAACTTTCCGCCGATGCCCCCATCCGCGCCCCCTATACCGCTTATCTGCAGGGCGGCCTCACCTATATCCACGGCAAAATCGCCCTCATCAGCGCACTGGAAAAGATGATCAAGGAAAACAGTCTGTAATTTTTCTGTTGACATTTCGTTATTTCCGTGTTATCATGCCACAAAACAACGAAGGAGGTATGGCACATGGCTCGTAAGCACAGCTTCAACAACTTTGCTTTCAACCCTTGGTACATGTACAAGGGCTTCCATTGCCATACCCGGAAAAAGGCGTAAGGCCAACGTCCTTTTCTTTCCGGTAAACGCAGCGGAGGCAAATGTCCTCACCGCTGCGTTTTTTGTTTTTTTCAAAACGAAAGGAGATACGAAAATGGAAACTTTTGAAGCTTTGAACGAATACTATTCCAATTATGACGAGGAAGGCCGTCTGCTTTCCCGTGTTGGTTCTGTTGAATTTCTCACCACCGTCCGCTACATCGAAAAATACCTGCAAAAAGGCATGCGCATTCTGGAAATCGGTGCTGCCACAGGCCGCTATTCCCATTATCTTGCCCGAAAAGGGTATACGGTGGACGCGGTGGAACTGATTCCCCACAATATCGAAATCTTCAATCAGAATACCCAGCCGGGGGAAGATATCCGCATTTTTCAGGGAAACGCCCTGAATTTGGATATGCTTGAAAACGAAGCGTATGATAGAGTGCTGCTCCTTGGCCCCATGTACCACCTCTATACGCTCCATGACCACCGAAAAGCCTTTTCGGAAGCCCTGCGTGTACTGAAAAAAGGCGGCATTCTCATGACCGCTTACTGTATGGCAGACGCCACCATGATGCAATACGCCTTTGGCAGAAACATGCTGGGCCATGTGATCGAAAAAGGGCTGCTGGACACTGAAACATTTTCCGTCTCCTCCGATCCTTCTGAGCTTTTCAACATCGTTCGTATGGAACAGATTGATGCAGTCAATAGCGGTTTTCCCATTCGTCGACTCCATTTTGTGGGCACCGATATGTACACCATGTATCACCGGGATATCATCAGCCAAATGGATGAGGAAACTTTCCGCATATACCTGAATTATCATTTCTTCCTCTGTGAACGAAAGGATCTTGTAGGGCTTTCCAACCACACACTGGATATTGTTCAAAAAGATCTCGCTTGACACAGCCTGCCATCTGCGGTATATTCCTCCTATCATCATGGAAAGGCAGTGACGCTTATGCACATCCGGGGCATCCATCATATCGCCATCAAATACGAAGGCGAAAGCATGCTGAAAAAGGCCATTGATTTTTATCACGGGCTTGTGGGACTGCCCATTCTGCGTCAATGGGGCGAAGGCGCTTCTTCCGTTGTCCTGCTGGATGCAGGCAACTGCGTGCTGGAACTGTTCGCCAACAGCCAGGGCCTTTCCCATGGCATGATCAATCATTTCGCCTTTCAGGTGGAAAATGTGGATGAAATGATCGAGAAAATTCGCACGGCCGGATACGAGATCATTCTGGAACCTCAGGATAAACTCTTCCCTTCCGTGCCGCCCTATCCTGTGCGCATCGGCTTTTGCATCGGCCCCGGCGGCGAAAAGGTGGAGTTTTTCAAAGAACGGTGATAAAACACCAAAAGAACACCATTTTTTATAAAAACGATTGACAAAACCGCTTCCTGTATGTAATATATATGCATAACCGTGGATGAAGAAAAGTAACCGGTATGTTTTCTGGCAAAGAGAGTTGCGGCTGGTGGAATCGCAACGCAGAAAGGACCGGCGAATGGGCTTCGGAGGGTGCGCCTGAACAAAGTAGGGCGTGACGGGATCTGCACCCGTTATCATGGCAGCATGTGTGATGGCATATGGAGCAAAGTGGGCCGAAAGGCCAAGCTGAGTGGTACCGCGGAATTCTCCGTCTCAGGCAATGTGTCTGGGGCGGTTTTTTATCGGAACACGATGCCGCCATCTGATTATTTTCTTAAACAGAAAGGAAGGCAATCCAAATGAAAAACTACCAGAACTACCGTGATTTTGACACCTACCTCAAGCATTTTCCCGATGAAAAAGGCTATTTCGGCCCCTACGGCGGCGCTTACCTGCCGGATAAGCTGATTCCCGCCATGGAAGAAATCAGCGAAGCCTATGAAACCATCTGCCAGTCCGCTAAGTTCATTAACGAGCTGCGCCGCATCCGCAAAGAATTCCAGGGCCGTCCCACCCCCGTATATCACTGCGAACGCCTGAGCAATTACTTTGGCAAGTGCCAGATTTACGTCAAGCGTGAAGACCTGAACCACACCGGCGCCCATAAGCTGAACCACTGCATGGGCGAAGGTCTGCTGGCCAAATACATGGGCAAAAAGAAGCTGATCGCCGAAACCGGTGCTGGTCAGCATGGCGTGGCCCTGGCCACTGCTGCCGCTTTCTTCGGCCTGGAATGCGATATTTACATGGGCGAAGTGGATATTGCCAAGCAGGCCCCCAATGTGACCCGCATGAAGATGCTGGGCGCCCGGGTCATCCCCGTCACTCACGGCCTGAAAACCCTGAAAGAAGCCGTGGACGCTGCCTTTGATGCCTATTCCAAGGAGTATAAGGACGCCATCTACTGCATCGGCTCCGTGCTGGGCCCCCACCCCTTCCCCAAGATGGTGCGTGATTTCCAGACCGTTGTTGGTATTGAAGCCCGTGAACAGTTCCTGGAAATGACCGGCCATCTGCCGGATGCCGTGGTGGCTTGCGTTGGCGGCGGTTCCAACTCCATCGGCATGTTCCTGCCCTTCGTGGCGGATCCTGTGGATATCTACGGCGTGGAACCCCTGGGCCGCGGCATGAAGCTGGGCGATCACGCCGCTTCCCTGAACTATGGCACCGAAGGCGTGATGCATGGCTTCAATTCCATCATGCTGAAAGACGAAAACGGCGAACCCGCTCCCGTGTATTCCATTGCTTCCGGTCTGGACTACCCCTCTTCCGGCCCCGAACATGCTTATCTGCATGATATCGGCCGCGTATCTTATGTGACCATCGGCGATGATGACGCCATGCGCGCCTTCTTCCAGCTGTGCCGTCTGGAAGGCATCATTCCCGCTGTGGAAAGCAGCCATGCTCTGGCTTATGCCATCCAGTATGCCAAGGAACACAACACCGGTTCCGTGCTGGTGAACCTGTCCGGCCGCGGCGATAAGGATATTGATTTTGTCAAGGAACAGTATGGCTACGGTGAAGAACTGCTCAAGAGCGATAAATAAAAATGCAAAGGAAGTGCTGAAAATGGCACTTCCTTTCCTTTTCCTGTCATCGCTGATGCAGGAATTTTCCCATTCTTTATGGAATATGTAATCAGAATATCAAGTACGTCTGGAGGAATCTCTTTATGAAAGCATTATTTATCGGCGGCACCGGCATCATCAGTACCCAAATTTCCCGTCTGCTGGTTTCCCAGGGCTGGAATCTGACCCTTCTGAACCGAGGCAACCGCGCATCTTCCGTTCCCGGCGCCAATCAACTGATCGGCGATATCAATGACGAAGCAGCCATTGCCAAGCTCATTGAGAATGAATCTTACGACGTAGTAGCTGATTTCATCTGCTTCACCCCTGCCCAGATTGAACGGGATATCCGCCTTTTTACCGGCAAGACCCGCCAGTTCATTTTCATCAGTTCCGCTTCTGCTTATCAGAAGCCTCTTGCAACTCCCTACATCACCGAATCCACCCCTCTGTATAACCCCTACTGGGAATACAGCCGCAACAAGATCGCCATTGAAGACCGTCTGATGAAAGAATACCGGGAAAACGGCTTCCCCATCACCATCGTACGCCCCAGCCACACCTATTCCCGCCGTTCCCTGCCCCTGTCCATTCACGGTAATAAGGGCGAATGGCAGGTATTGAAGCGCATGCTGGAAGGCAAAAAAGTTTTGGTCCCCGGTGACGGCACGTCCCTGTGGGCCGTCATGAGCAGCCGGGATTTCGCCCCCGCTTTTGTGGGTCTCATGGGCAATATTCACGCCATCGGTCAGGCGGTGCAGATTACCTCTGAAGAATCCCTCACCTGGAACCAGATCATGGAAACCGTGGCAAAAGAACTGGGTGTGGAATATAAGCCCTGCTATGTTCCTTCTTCCCTGCTGGCTTCCTGCAAAAAATATGATTTCAACGGTGCCTTGATTGGCGATAAGTCCAATTCCGTTATCTTCGATAACGCTAAGCTTCATGCGCTGGTACCTGGTTATACCCAGTCCCTGCGCTTTGATCAGGCTTGCAAGGATTCCGTCCGTTACTTCCTCACCCGGCCCGAACGTCAGGTAGAGGATCCTGAATTCGACGCTTTCTGCGATGCCATCGTCGCCATCATGGAAGAAGCTGAAAAGAAAGCCGCTGCCCTGTAATTCTATTCGTATTGCAAAACCACCGCCTAACAGTGTGTATGATGAAAGGGAAGTCTTTATCCGTTCCATGCACATCATAACTGAGATTGATTTTTGGCAAACAATCAGAACCTCACTTCAACCGCAAGCCTTGACCGACTTGCGGTTGCTTGCACTGCTGTGATAAAATGAAGGCAATAGTCTTGAAACTGGAAAGGAGGTTTTCTATGAAAAAGCTCATTCTTCTTAGCGGCTCTCCCTGTGTCGGAAAAACCACAGTTGGGCGGCATCTGTTTGAGCAATATGAAAACAGCGCATATCTTGATGGAGACTGGTGCTGGTGCGTGAATCCTTTTTCAGTAACGGATAAGCGTCTTCGTAATGGGGACAAAAGCATGTCTTTTGTGTTGTCAAATTACCTATCGTCAGGATTTGAGTATGTATTCTTTACATCTGTAGTGCTGACCAACAGCAGCATTAGAAATAATATTCTGAAAGACATTACAGCAACTGATTATGAGGTTATTGGATTTACACTCACCTGTTCAGAAGAAACCTTAATCAAACGACACGACGAAAGGGGCGACGAGGGGGATACGAATTTCTACTGGTTACATTTGCCTCCCTATTCAACGGATTATGTTATTGACACAGATGGAAAAACCATTTCCGAAATTGCACAGGTCATAAAGCAATATATAGGTTCGATTTAAGCTACAGTTTGTCGCCCGGATTGAACAGCACAGTTACGGAGGGCGCAATTATACGCACTGTGCCAGTGCATTGCGTTTGTGGGGGCACATACGCAAATGAGCATCCGGGTTTTTCACCGGATGCTCATCTGCTTTTTCGCTGCTGGATAAACCGTTCCTTAAGACTCCTCCCGCCAAGCGGTGGTTTTTCTTTATTCACCTATGCAGTCCATCAGAATGGCCTGCTGCACCTCCAGCAAGCTTTTTTTGAACGAATAACCAACAAAATAAGGTGATTCCAACACCTGTGCCTCCACTTCTTCGCCACGATAAAAAGGTGGACAGGGATTGAGCAGTGCGCCTTCATTTGCTTTCTTCATGGCATCCAGCGTTACTTGGCATTTTTGAAACGATGGCAAATCCTTTTCCGGCAATGCATCCGTGCAGATGATATCTTTTCCCACCACAGCAGTTTCGATATCGTAGTGAATTCTGATATCGTCCATCTCATACCCTTTGCCGCAGCATTGTTCCAGGGTAAAACCCATCACCTTTGCCGCTTCTTTCCAGGCGAGGCCGATATTTCCGCATTTGCCCACAAATAAGAAGTTTTCCTTCCGGAAATCGCCCCGCATTTTCGACAAAGCATACAGATCAGCCGTCACTTCGCAGGGGTGGTTCCCATCCGTCATGGCGTTGATCAGGGGTACACGCAGATATTCCGTCATTTTCTCCAGCAGATGAATATCCCTGTGGCGCATCACAACGGCATCCGCCCATTGGTTCAGGTAGCCGCATACGTCGCGGATGTCTTCTTTTTTGTCCAGCGTATCCGAGGGAAACAAAATAGGCTGGCCGCCCAACAGATAAATCCCTTTTTCAAAAGTCACCCGGGTTCGGATGCTGCTGGCCGGGAAAAAGAGCACAATGCTCTTCCCTTTCAGAAATCCTGTATGCATGCCTTGTTTTATTTCATCCGCTGTGCGAAAAATGCGCAGTACATCCTCCGCACTAAAATCCGTCAGGCGAATAAAATGGTGCATTCCCTTCACTCTTTCATCATTCAAAAATGTGGTATATCACATTGGGGCTGACCGCCGGTTCCCAATTGGTATACCAATCGGTATCCGCCGGCAAAATGGTTTCTTCCAGTTCCGGAATGCGGTCCGTTGCCCCATGGAGATACTTGGAAATTTTCCGCTTCACATGCTCCATCCGGCGCATCACACCACCCAGCCGCAAATCCTGAATATCAAAGCCATGGGGCTTATTTTCCATGTGCCACTGCTTTTCAAAAGCAGTATAAAAATTTTCCATCTTTTCCAGAATGGTTTCGCATTCCATCATGCAGGCAATCAGTGCCCGGTGATCTTTTTCCTGATACGCTTTCCGAAGGCGTACGCCAAAGCCGTATTTCAGTGCCATCAACTGGCACAATTTCTGCTGCGTATCAAACAGATACCCAAAGGCCGGATGCAGCTTTCCTTCCTCCAGCGCCCGCGCCTGATCCATATACCGCTTGCCGCCATCCGGCAGCGCCGTGCCGTCATGAATACCCATGAGCGGATCGTTATAGAGCATTTTCTTTTCCGGGTTATTGAAATCTTTTTCCTTTTCCGGTGTCAGAGGCAAATCCAGCTGCATGAAAAGGTCAAAAGAAAAACCAAACATATCTTCAAATCCCTTTTTGATCTTTTCCATATCTTCTTCGCCCTTTGCCATCCGCGCAATGGTATACACAGCAGGCAGCGTGGTGAATTTGGAGCATTCCGCCCCGTCATCCCCCCACAGGCAATAGAATATGTTTTCCACATTTTCCTTGCGCATTACAGGCAGTGCTGCCTTCACCGTCTGCAGGGTGAAGGCATTATGGGGTGTAAAACCCGTCCAGCTCCATACCCCGCCGGCAAACCATGTGTCCTTGCAAATCTGGCGATATTTATGCAGTTTTTCTTCATAATGGGCAGAGGATCGGGAGTTATAATCCCAGTAAATCAGCTGCACATTTTCAGGAATTTTTTCCCGCACATCACTGATGCTGTATCCCCTTTCCGCCAGATAGAAGAACATATCCCCCCACATGATCAGCTGCTGATCATATTTCCCAGCGATTTCAGCCACCTTCTGCACATGGCGAAGAAGGATTTCCGTACGGTTTTCATAGCCGTTTTTCTGCAGGTATTTACCAAGGCCCATGAACATGGCTTCGTCCATGCCCACATTCACCGTACGGCTGCGGAAGCATTCGGCACAGGTGCGCAGCATATCGTCGATCAGCTGATAGGTCTTTTCTTCCCCCACCAGCAAAATATCATGGCAATCGTGCACGTCATCATATTCCGGCCAGTTGAAAATACTGCGCAGATGGGCCAGCGTCTGGATACAGGGAATAAGTTCCATGCCTTTGGCTGCGGCATAATCATCCATTTCCTTTATTTCTTCCCGGGAATAGCGGCCGCGCAGATAGCCAAAATAGGGATGATCCTTCATTTCATAAGTATCTTCCGTGTACAGCATCAGGGTGTTATAGCCCATTTGGGCTGTCATATCGATCCAGCGGAATACCGTTTCTTTTTTCATCACAGCATTTCGGGAACAATCGATCATCGTACCCAAGCGCTTCATGTCCATCACTCCTGTGTTATATCAATATTTTCAAACAGGTCGTTTTTCCCCGTATCCTTTCCCACTGCGGAATAATACAAGCCGAATTTACTGTTGTCATACGGCCCATAATCCCGGACGGCATATATGGTTGCCCGGCTCTGGCTCTGGTGCATCTGGAAGGCTTCCGCTGCAATGGTCAGCACATTTTTGCCGTCAAATGCCGCTTCCGGTTTCTGCCAGTTGAAGGAAATCTGCCCCATGCTCTTCTTTCCGTCATACAGATGGAAATACACCTTTTTTACCTGCCATGCACCGTATTGACGCAAAGATTGTATATCTTTTGCAGAGCTGGCTGCTCTTTCAATACATTGCCGCACAGCCCAGTTGCAGGCCTTGTGAGCACCGTGGCCATATTCGCCGTTGATATCGTGGGTTACGATCACGTCCGGTTTATATTTTCGGATAAGCCCGGTAATGTGTTCTTTCAGCTTTTCTTCTTCCCACAGGTTCAGGCATTCTTTTCGGTCCATGGTATTCTTGTCCCGGAATTTAGGCGTAGGCATTTCCGGATACATCCGCACACCGCAGTGCCACAGCCCGTTCAAAAGTTCCACTTTGCGATGGGCAGGCATACTGGCAATGTACACCACAATCACCTTTTTTCCTTCGACCGTGTTGTAATGCGGGATCACACCGCCCATAAACAAAAGTTCATCATCCGGGTGAGCCACCAGGACCATCAGATCCGCTTTCCCTTCAAAGGGCTGCCATTGCTGCACCCATACCGGCAATTCCCCTTCGCCCATCACTTGCAGACGTATGAAGGCCATTTTGTCTTCACCATTCATGGTGCACAGGCGGAACTGAGAGAGCGGCCTGTCGAAAGGAATGTATTGATTGTAATACGTGCCGTTTATTTTCTGATCATTTATCCAGGTTTTTCCGTCTTTTGAGGGAACCTGCACCCAGATATCAATGGGTTTGGCGCCCCACTGCACATATACGCCCTGGCTTTTATTGCCGGCTGGCGTTTTTACTTCCACATAACCGCCAAAGTTGCCGGTTTCCCACTTGGTGGTGGTTTCTTCATCCAGCATGTATTCCATGTTCCGCCGGTAAACGGATACGTCGATTGCGCACTTTTCCGTAAGATCCGCCGCTTCTTCCGCCAGGCCATTCCATGCAAAGAAAACCATCATGGCCGTCATTCCCAACAGGAACAGGATTTTTTTCATTGGTATGCTCCCATCTTTTGCGTCTTATAAATACTTTTCTGCCTTATTTCCTACCAGCGCCATGCTCTTGGGTCCCTTCAGGATCTGCCCGGCAATGCGCATTACATCTTCCATCTGAACATTTTCAATGGCCCTGATGGTATCTTCCGGCGGTATATACCGCCCCAGCAGAATCTGATTATGGCCCATGCTGCTCATGCGGCTGTAGGCACTTTCCAGCCCCAGAATGAAGCCGCCCTTAATGTGCGCCTTGGCTTGCAGAAATTCCTTTTCCGTAATCCCTTTATCCAGCAGCAGCTGAATTTCTTCATCAATCAATTGCATCACCGTTTTGGTATGCTTGGGGGACGTAGCAGCATAAATACTGAATTCACCGCAGCCCGGATAGTTGGAAGGGCCGGAGTAAACGGAATAGGCCAACCCTCTCTCCTCACGGATCTTCTGGAACAGCCGGGAAGACATGCCGCCGCCCAGGATGGTATTCATCACCGCCATGGCATACACCTGCTTATCCCCCATGGGAAGGCCGCGGAAAGAAAGGGCCAGATGCATCTGTTCTGTTTCCTTGTTGCGGCACAGTTTCTTTTCCTCCGACACTGCAATCGTTTCCGGGAAAGCTTCTCCGGCTGCCCCCTGCCAGCTGCCGAACGTATCTTCCAGCATCTTTTTCGCCTGTTCTTTTTTCACATTCCCGGCAATGGCAATCACAGCGTTTCGGGGCCCATAGTGCTTGTTCCGGAAAGCGAACAAATCTTCCGCCGTGTAAGCAGCAATCTTTTCCGCGGGCCCCAGGATGGTCATACCAAGGCTTTGCTTTCCAAAGGCCGCTTCTGCCAGCACGTCAAACACCACGTCTTCCGGGCTGTCTTCCACCATGGCGATTTCTTCCAGCACTACATGGCGTTCCTTATCCAGTTCATCTTTTGCGATCAGCGGATGGCAAACAATATCGGAAAGAATATCCGCCGCCTTGGGCAGATCTTCGTCGATCACTTTGCAATAATAATTGGTGCACAGTTTACTGGTGGAAGCGTTCATCATGCCGCCGATCATATCCATTTCTTCGGCAATTTGGCGGGCGGTGCGCTTCCCGGTGCCCTTGAAGGCCATATGTTCCATCAGATGGGACAGGCCGTTATCCCTTTCATTTTCCAGCATGCTGCCAGCCTTCACCCATACCCCGATGGAAGCAGACCGCAGATAGGGCATTTCTTCCACAAGAACCGTCAAACCGTTTGAAAGCAAAAATTTTTCCATTTCATTACCCTTTTATCATTTTTAGAAAACAGGAGGGAAACTACTTGATAGCTTCCCCCCTGCCAAATACATTATGCGTTTTTATTTCCGGTCGTTCCGGCCGTCACGACGGGGCGGACGGTTGCCGGCGGGGCGGCTGAAATTGGTGTTTTCATACACGATGTCATTGCGGATCAGGTTGATGCGGCCCTGGCTGTCGATTTCGCAAACCTTCACTTCCAGTTCGTCGCCAACGTTCACCACGTCTTCCACCTTTTCCACGCGCTTGTTGTCCAGCTTGGAAATGTGGATCATGCCATCCTTACCGCCGCACAGTTCCACGAAGGCGCCAAAGTTCATGATGCGAACCACCTTGCCGGTGAACACATCGCCCACTTCGATATCCTTGGCAATGCCCAGGATGATGGACTTGGCCTTATCAGCAGCAGCCTGATCGGGGGTGGAGATGAACACACGGCCATCGTCTTCGATATCAATCTTCACGCCGGTTTCGGCAATGATCTTGTTGATCATCTTGCCGCCGGGTCCGATGACTTCGCGGATCTTTTCGGGATTGATGGTGAAGTTGATGATCTTGGGCGCGAACTTAGACAGGTTCTTCCGGGGTTCGCCGATGGTATCCAGCATGATCTTGAGGATATGCAGGCGGCCTTCCAGAGCCTGGCTGAGAGCACGGCTCAGGATTTCGCGGTTGATACCCTTGATCTTGATATCCATCTGAATGGCGGTGATACCGTTCATGGTACCGGCCACTTTGAAGTCCATATCGCCCAGGAAGTCTTCCAGACCCTGAATGTCGGTGAGCACGGCGATCTTATCGCTTTCGGTATCCTGAATCAGGCCCATGGCCACACCGGCAACGGGGGCATGGATCGGCACGCCGGCATCCATCAGGCTCAGGGTGCTGCCGCACACGGAAGCCATGGAGGAAGAACCATTGCTGCCCATGATTTCAGAAACCAGACGCAGTGCATAGGGGAATTCTTCTTCCGTGGGGATCACGGGCACCAGAGCACGTTCCGCCAAAGCGCCATGGCCGATTTCGCGGCGGTTGGGGCTGCGCAGACGGCCAGCTTCACCGGTGGCGTAGGAAGGCATGTTGTACTGATGCATGTAGCGCTTGCTTTCTTCGCTGGACAGCCCGTCCAACTGCTGGGCTTCGCTCACCATGCCCAGGGTGGAGATGGTCATAGCCTGGGTTTCACCGCGGGTGAACACGGCAGAACCATGGGTCCGGGGCAGCACGCCCACTTCGCACCAGATGGGGCGAACTTCGGTCACGCCGCGGCCGTCGGGGCGAATGCCTTCGTCCAGAATCTTGCGGCGCATAACTTCCTTGTTCAGGTAGTACAACGCATCGGCCACTTCGCTTTCGCGGCCGGGGAAAATATCAGCAAAGTGTTCAGCCACATCGGCAGAAACTTCGGCTTCGCGAGCCTGGCGTTCCTTGCGGACGGTGGTGGCGTACACATACTTGCACTTTTCAAGCGCATATTCACGCACGGCGGCCTTGATATCGTCGCCGGTGGTGACCAGGGGGAATTCGCTCTTGGGCTTGCCAATTTCAGCGGTGATCTTTTCCTGGAAAGCCACCAGTTCCTTGATGCTTTCATGGGCAAACAGGATGGCGTCCATCATGGCATCTTCGCTGACTTCCTTGGCACCGGCTTCCACCATCATGATGGCGTCCTTGGTGCCGGCAACGGTCACATGCATATCGGAAGCGGCAGCCTGGGCTTCGGTGGGGTTGATGATCAGTTCACCGTTCACGCGGGCCACAACCACAGCAGCGGTGGGGCCGCCCCACGGGATGTTGGAAATCATCAGGGCGATGGAAGAACCCAGCATGGCCGGGAATTCCGGGGGGGTATCAGGATCCACAGACAAAGTCTGGGCCACAACCTGCACGTCATTGCGCATGCCCTTGTTGAACAGGGGGCGCAGGGGACGGTCGATCAGGCGGCAGGTCAGGGTCGCCTTATCAGTAGGCTTGCCTTCCCGCTTATAGAAACCACCGGGGATCTTGCCCACGGCATACTGCTTTTCTTCAAAGTCCACCGTCAGGGGGAAGAAATCCACGCCTTCGCGGGCCTTATCGGAAGCAGTGGCATTTACCAGCACCACAGTATCACCGTAGCGAACCACGGCAGAGCCACCGGCCTGCTGGGCATACTTGCCAAATTCCAGCGTCAGGGTACGGCCGGCAAATTCCATCGAGTAACTCTTGTAATCCATTTTCTTTCTCTCTCCTCACACACTCACTCACCCATGGGCCCCTGCCCACAGGCTGAAAGAAGGGGACTGCAAGCCGAGGCCCTTTTCCCGGTTCATCACCGGCTGCCAGCCTCCGGCAGCAGTCCCCTATTTGCGCATTACTTGCGCAGACCCAGCTTAGCAATCAGTTCGCGATAGCGTTCGATGTCCGTCTTCATCAGGTAATCCAGCAGGCCACGGCGCTGACCAACCATCAGCAGCAGACCGCGACGGGAGTGGTGGTCCTTCTTGTTGAGCTTGAGATGCTCATTGAGGTGATTGATGCGCTGCGTGAGCAGAGCAACCTGCACTTCGGGAGAACCGGTGTCGCCTTCGTGACGGGCATAGGTTTGCATGATCTGAGCCTTGAGTTCCTTATCCATTTGAGTTTTCCTCCTTCTTGGGGTGTGGCATCCCCTGTTTCGAATCGCCGTTCACTCAGGCAAGGCGTTGGAGTATCGCCATCCCGGGCAAACGGTTCTAAAAAACCACGCCTTTCATTTTAGCATGTCAGGCGTGGTTTGTAAATATGTATTTCCGTAAATTTTCCCTTTTTTCAGGATATTTTCAGGAAATTATTCGGCGTCTGCAGCCTTTTCTTCAGCAGTGCGCTTGTTGAAGATCACATTCACCAGAATACCCAGGATCAGGGCAGTGGCGATGGCGGAGATTTCGATCACGGGTTCAGCAGGATTGCCGAACTTCAGGCTCAGGCCGCCGATGCCGGGCACCAGGATGGCAGCCACAACAAACAGATTGCGATTGTCGTTCAGGTCCACTTTCTGGACCATCTTCAGGCCGCTTACCGCAATGAAGCCATACAGGGCGATGCATACGCCGCCGGTGATGCAGGTGGGGATGCTGTTCACGAAAGCAGTGAAGGGGCCGAAGAAAGCCAGCACAATGCAGTACAGCGCAGCAATCACGATGGTGGAAATGGAAGCGTTGCCGGTGATGGCCACGCAGCCCACGGATTCACCGTAGGTGGTGTTGGGGCAGCCGCCGAAGAAGGAACCGATGATGGAACCGACGCCGTCGCCAATCAGGGTGCGATGGAGGCCGGGTTCGGTGATCAGATCACGGTCGATGATGGAGCTCAGGTTCTTATGGTCGGCAATGTGTTCAGCCAGCACAACCAGCGCCACAGGAGCAAACAACAACAGCAGGTTCAGAATACCGTTGATGCCGTTCAGCTTGGAAGCACCTTCTTCAAACATACCAAGGAAGGTGAATTTGGGCACTTCAAAGAGCTGCATACCTTCAAAAGCGCTGAACTTTACCAGCTTGATGTAGTCACAATTGAACAGATAGCCAAGGCCGGTCAGTGCAAGAGCAATCACGTAAGCACCCAGAATACCGATCACGAAGGGGATCAGCTTCATACCGGTGGTGCCCTTGGTGGAAGCATACACGGTGATAAAGAAAGCAATCACAGCAACCAAGATATGCACCAGGTTATAGTCCTTGGGAGTAGCGGCGATGTTGGCCATGTTGTTCACAGCGCTGCCGCACAGGGAAAGACCAATCAGAGCGACGGTGGGGCCGATGACCACAGGGGGCAGCAGTTTGTTCACCCAGCCGGAGCCAGTCTTCTTCACGATCAGGGCGATGGCAACATACACAAGACCGGCGAACACAGCGCCCAGGAAGATGCCCAGGTAGCCGAACGCCACAGCGCCGCCAAGAGGAGCAATGAAAGCGAAGGAGCTGCCCAGGAACACGGGGCTCTTGCCCTTGGTCATGAGGATGTAGAACAGCGTACCGAAGCCGGCGCCCAGCAAAGCAGCAGGCTGGCTCATGTAATTGGTACCGGTGTTCAAATTCACCAGCGCGGGCACCAGCAGGGTGGCCGCCATGATGGCAAGCAGCTGCTGCAGGGCGAAGATCAGGTTCTTTTTGAGCGGGGGTCTGTCGTTGATGTCGTAGACCAGTTTCATTGGTGTTTCCCCTCCTGTTTTTTCTTTCGGTGCATCTTGCCATAAAAAATGGCCTTGCCCGCAGTACAGGCAAAGCCATGCGTTTCGCATATTCGGCAAGCGTTCTCACTCGTCGGCTTTTGTGTACCGCTATCAAGGATGAACCTTACACATTATATAGTATTCATTTGTTGCTGTCAAGGCGGTTTTCAACAATTACTGGTTGTCAAGCCAAATAATGTATTCTTCCAGGCACAGGCCCATATCCCGCATTTTCAGGCTATGTTCCGTACCCACATACCTTACATGCCATTCTTCCCCCAGGAAGCCGGTGATGTGTTCTTTTTCATCCGTATAGCGCATGATGAAGCCGTGTTCCCAGCAGTGTTTCTGCAGCCAGGCGTACTGGGCCGTATCCGCAAAGGGCAAATCCGGATTATTGGCATTTAAGTCAAAAGCCAGGCCGGTATGATGCTCGCTGCAGCCCGGGTCCGCCACCGTCTGCCGGGTGGAGGAGATAGCCTGGCTTTTCGTCTGACCGTCTTTTCGGAATGTATAGACCGAATTATCAAAAATTTCTTGCTGATCTGCAATGGTGCGGTATCCTTCCCGGATCTTCCAGGGCCCGATGCCATCCGCCTTTGCGGCTGCGATCATTTCATTCAGCGCCACCACGGCCACCCGTACCCCTTGGATATTCTGGCTGGCATAGAGCACGTTATCGCCGCAGATGTCCTTCACCTTCACCAGGTCGCCGGGCACAAAATCTTCCGGCAGTTTATTCTGCCTGTTTACCAGCAACAGGATATTTTCGCCGGTCAGATAAACAGGCGAAGGCGTGGGCGTAATGGTAATGTATTTTGCATTGGCCGAAAAGAGGATATGAATGGTCTTTTCCCCTGCAATGCCATCCGCTGAAAGGCCGTTTTGCGATTGAAAAATCTTCACCGCTTCCGCCGTGCCGTTGCCATACTGGCCGTCCACCGATCCGGTATAGTAGCCCAGCTGCTGTAGGCGCTGTTGCAATTGCACCACGCTTTCACCGGATGCACCGTACCCCATCAGCGGAACAGAAGGGGTAGCCAATACAGGCGCCGGTGTCTGCACAACAATCGTTTCCGTCACTTCCGGCTCCGGCTGAGGCATCGGCGTATAAGGACAGGGCTTTGCCTGATTGCTGTAAAGTACCGCCAGGGTTTGCTGACCGGCTACACCATCATTCTCCAGCCCATGCTGGTACTGAAAGAATCGCACCGCTTCCCGGGTGCCGCTGCCATACTGTCCATCCACTTCACCCGTATAATAGTCCAGTTCCTTCAGCCGCTGCTGCAATTGGCGTACCATCTCCCCTTCCGATCCGACGGAAAGGAAAGAAGGCGTGGGCGACGGCTGGGGCACATGGGTCACAAGATAGGGATCCGGTGTTACCGAAACCAGGCGTACCGTTGGTGAAGGACTGGGCTGAAAAGCCGCATCTTTGTCGTATGCCGCCTGCAATTCCCCGGTACTCTGCCGGCTGTTTGCAGCCAGAAATGCAAATATAATGATCAGAACGATCAATAAAGCAGCCAGAAAACAGAAAAGCATGGGATTTTTCCGCCGCACCTTTTTTCTACTGTTATTCTGCATACGCTCCTCCGTCAAGTATTTTTATAACTTGAATTATATCGCTTTGTATACCGCTTGTCAAATCTGCTTATTGAATGATTCCCTGCATTTTCAGCCATGCCACGGCTTCTTCCCTGTTATCAAACCCCATGCCTGCAAGGAGCATTCTTCGCTTTTCTTCCTCCACCGGCGTTGTATCCAATATTTCCAGGATGGCCATGCCGTCCCCATATCGGTTTTCTGCCAGTACCACCTGTCCTGTATGATCCATGCTCACAATCACATGCGCCGGGCAATACAAATCGATATGCCGCTCCATCACCAGGCTGTCCTTTTCCATGGACTGGATAAGCCATTGGTCATAATAGGCCGATACCTGCTTAAAATCCGCTCCGGCCAGAGCATCCGGCGCTTTCACTCGCCTTTCCACCTGATGGCCGCAGCGCTGAAAATGCATCGTCTGGCGAATCTGTGCCTGTCCGCTCAGCTTTTCCGTTTCTGTTGTCCTGGTTGCTTCACGCTGCGGTAATTCTTCCTCAGCACCATTATGTGTCTGCATGACACAAGTGCCAATCAGCATGGCCGCCGCCAGCATACAGGCAATCGCCGCTCTTCTTTTCATCCATACACCGCCTTTCGGCAGCAGTATACCCTTTTTCAATTTTCCGCATACAAAAAACCCGAGCATATCGCTCAGGTCAATTGGCGTATCAGTTTTTCCACATGCTGCCGGGCAAAATTGGCACCGGCGGCCTCCCTGTCTTCTCCCTGAGGCTGCTGCCCCATCAATTGCACAAACTGGCTTACCTTCAGCCCCAGCGCTTCCTGCATATCCGCATCGCTGCCTCTTGGAGACACCAGATAATAGCACAAAAGCGAATCTTTCTGGCCAATGCGGTGCGCCCGGTCTTCTGCCTGGGAATGGACGGCCGGGCTCCAGTCCAGTTCCCCGAACACCACGCAGGTAGCCCGCTGCAGATTGAGGCCGCTGGCAGCCCGCAGAGAAATGCAGCAAAGGTCCGTTTTCCCCAGCATGAATTTATCCACCGCCGCTTCTTTCTGGGCAGCGGTTTCCCGGCCGGTAATGAAAACAGGCTTTTCCATCTTCAGTTCTTTTTTGTATATATCCATCACCCCATGATGATGGGCAAAAAGCAATACCTTTTCACCGCTTGCCAGCAGCGCTTTCACAAACTGGCACACATAGGGGGCTTTGGCAAGGCCGGTGGCCTGCCGGGCTTCCTGGGAAATCTGATCTTCCAGCAGGGCTCTTTGGGAAGCCGTGAGCTGCTGATCTTTCTGCCAGCGGTACAGCTTCTCCCAGATGGGGGCCATCAGGTGCTGGTACACGCTGTCGTCTGCATCAATCTGCTGCACCAGCCGCCTTTTTTCCGGCAGTTC
>JAFSGG010000068.1 GCA_017434775.1 Clostridia bacterium | reverse complement strand
ACTTTTGCGTCAAAAGTACCTCCCCCGCTCCCCCTCCGAAAACCATCTTTTATATCAAAAAGAATTTTGCATTCAGTACTGAAAAACTATGTTTTACCGCTGATATATATGGGTTCTTTGGCCGCAGGAGGCCGGAAAGCCCACAACCGATTGAATGGAGTTTCTATGAAAAAGCTATGTTGTTTATTGCTGGCAATGCTGCTGTGCTGCCCGGCTGCACTGGCAGAAGATGTACAGCTGGTGGCCTCTTTCTATCCGGTCTACATCTTTGCCCAGAATATCCTCCAGGATGTGCCCGGTGTTTCCCTTTCCTGCATGACAGCCCCTTCCACCGGCTGCCTGCACGATTATCAGCTGCTGGCCGGAGACATGTTGAAGCTGTCCAAAGCCGATGCACTGCTGATCAACGGCGCCGGGATGGAAGTCTTTCTCCCCGCTGTACATTCCCAGCTGCCGGAAATGAAGATTGTGGATTGCTCGGAAGGCATAGAGCTGATCTGTGCCGATGAAGAGCATCACCACGACCACGGCCATGAACACAAACATGAAGCGGAAGAATACAATGCCCATATCTGGCTGGATCCGAAAAACGCCATTCAGATGGTGAAGAACATGGAAAGCCGGCTGATCGATTTGATGCCGGAACATGCGGAAACGATAGCAAAAAACGCTTCAGCTTACATTACCCGTCTGGAAGAATTGGATGCCTATATTACCGACCATCTCTTGGCTATCCCTTCCCGTCAAATCGTCACCTTCCATGATTCCTTTCCCTACTTTGCCAAGGCCTATGATTTGCACATTGTGGCGGTGGTTTCTATGGAACCGGAGGAACCCCTCTCCCCCCAAACCCTGATGGACGTGATCCATCAGGTGACTGCCGCCGGAAATCCCCCCTTATTTGCGGAACCCCAGTATCGAAACGCTGCCCTGGAGGTTATCAGCCGGGAAACAGGTGCGCCTGTATACCTGCTGGATCCGCTGGTCACCGGCGACGGCAGCATGACCGCTTACGAAGACGTAATGAAAAAGAATCTGCACACCCTGCTGGAAGCACTGTCAAAATAAAAAATTCAATCAGAATTTCGCCTTCTTTGTAAAAGATACAAAGAAGGTATTTTTTTCTTTGTTTTGCTTGCAGGAATATTACAGGAGGCGGCGAATTTATAAAGAATGTGCCCATTTTGGCGCATGGAAGGATGAAACCATGTTAAGCGAAGAAATGCTGTTGCGCCAGGCCGGTGAAGAAGCCCTGCAGCAGGGCCGTTATCTTTTCAACCGGATGCTGGTGCGGGAAACAAAGCGCGGCAAGGAAGAATGTGCCTACATTGTGTCCGATGCCGGAAAACTGATGAATGTGCACGTATCGGCCACCACAGCCCGTTGTGAGTGCGGCCCTGCTTTCTGCGCCCATTGTGTGGCGGCTGCTTTGCTTGCCCAGGAAAGCGGCGCCATGGCGGAAATGGATCGCATCCGCCGGGAAACAGCCATTCCCGCCCTCTTTGACGCCGTAGCCCAGATGCTGCCGGAAAACGGCAATATCCGCATGCTGCCGGTGGTTTTCCTCGCCCGGGAAGGGCTGAGGATCGGCCTGAAAATCGGCGAAGAGCGGCTGTATGTGGTGCGTCATATTCCCCATTTTCTCCAGTGCCGGGAAAAGGGCGAACCACTGCCCCTTGGTAAAGGCTTTGAATACCGGCCGGAATGGATGCGCTTTGACGAACAGCAGACGAGGCTGCTTGAACTTCTCTCCGAAGTGATCCTGCAGACGCACGGTAAATCCCTGTCCGGTGCGGACGCCCGGGTGATGCTCCTGCCTGCCCAGGCCGGCAAACGAGCGCTGGATATCCTGCGCCGCCTGCCCTTTATGCTGCATATCGAAGGGGAACAATACGCCGTTTCCCAGATTGAAGATAAAAATGTACCGCTGAATTTTCATGTATCCGGTACGCCCAACCGTCTGCAGCTCACCGCCGAAATGCCGGAAGTGCTGCACCGGCTCACCCGGGATTGCCGCTATGTGTTTGCCAACGGCGAAGTGATCCGCGTGCCCCGGGATCAGCAGCAATTGATCCACACCCTGCGCCGCTTTGCCTGCGGCAGCGAAGCAACCTTCACATTCACCCAGCAGGATACCCCCCGGGTGATGCAGGAACTGATGCCCTTTCTGCTGCGCACCGGTACCGTTTCCATCGATCCGGCATTGGAAAGCCGCTTTTTACATCTGGAACCCAAAACAAAGATTTATCTGGATAAATCCGGCCATGACGTAACAGCCCAGGTATCTTTCTGCTACGGTCCGTATGAAATCGACCCCTTTGTGCCGGAAACCGCCCAGACGGACGCGCTCTTGCTTCGTGATGCTATCCGGGAAAAGGAAATTCTGGATGCCCTGGCCCAGGATGGTTTCCGGGTACGCAGGGGCCAGGTGTACCTCAGCGGCGCAGAAAAAATATTTGATTTTGTCACCGAAGGTGCCGCCCGGCTCAATCAGATGGCTGAAGTATTTTTCAGCAAAGATTTCCGCCGCCTGACCCCCAGGAAACCCACACTCCACGGCGCCGTCCGTTCCACCGGCAACCGGCTTATGCTGGAAATGATGGACGGCGATACGCCCATTGATGAACTGCTGCCCCTGATGGAAGCGCTGCGGAAAAAGCGGCGGTATTTCCGTTTCAGAGAGGGCACGTTCCTGGACCTTTCCAATACCGACGAGTGGCAGCCCCTGGCTGAAATCGTAGCGGAAGCCATGCCGGAAAATGCTGCCGAGGGTATGCGCAATTATTGGGCCAGCTGCTTGGGCGCACTGATCCGGGAAAACAACCTGGACGTACAGCTGGATGAATCCGCCAAGCGCACGGCCGTACTTTCCTATAAAGCGCCTTCCTGCCCCCTTTCCTGCCTGCGTCCTTACCAGTTGCGGGGCTATGAATGGCTCATGAGCCTGCACGCGCTTGGTATGGGCGGCATTCTGGCAGACGATATGGGCCTTGGCAAAACCATTCAGATGTTGTCCGCCCTGCTTGCCTGCGTGCAGCAGGAAGAAGAAAAAATGCCTTCCCTCATCGTAGCGCCTACCTCCCTCACCTATAACTGGCTCAGCGAATGCGCCCGGTTCACGCCCCAATTAAAGGTGCTGCTTTTGTCCGGCAGCCAGGCGGCCCGTGCCGAGCAGATTGCCTCCATCCAGGGCGAACATGCGCCGGATCTTGTAATTACCAGCTATCCCCTCATCCGCCGGGATATAGGCCTTATGAAGGATATTCCTTTTCGTTTTGCCGTGCTGGATGAAGCCCAGCAGATCAAGAACGTACAGAGCGTAGGGGCCCACGCCGTAAAGCAGCTGACCGCCAAAACCCATATTGCCCTCACCGGCACGCCCATGGAAAACCACGCCGGGGAATTATGGAGCATTTTTGATTTTGTGCTGCCCGGCTATCTGCCCAAATATACCGATTTCCTGCGCCGCTACAGCGACGGTGATCATGCCGATGACCTGCGCCGGCGTATCCGCCCTTTCCTGATGCGCAGGGTGAAAACCGACGTTTTGCAGGATTTACCCGAAAAGATGGAAACCGTGCTCATGGCCCAGATGACCCTGGAACAGCAGCGGGTCTATCAGGCTGCCCTTTTGCAAAAGCGGGAACATGTGCACGATCTTTTGCAGAACCGGGGCATCCACCGCAGCCGGGCAGAAGTACTTTCCGCCATTACGGAACTAAGGCAAATTTGCTGCCATCCTCTGCTGCGCCTGCCGGATTATCAGGGCGTTTCCGGAAAGATGGAACTTTTGATGGATATTCTGCCGCCCGCCCTGGAAAGCGGAAAACGCGCCCTGATTTTCTCCCAGTTCACTTCCATGCTGCGGTTGATTGAAAAGCGGCTGCAGGCAGAAAATATTCCCTGCCTGTATCTGGACGGCGAAACCCCACCCCAGGAGCGTGTGCGGCTGACCAAAGAATTCAACGAAGGCAGCTGCGGCGTGTTCCTCATTTCCCTCAAAGCCGGCGGCACCGGCCTGAACCTGACCGGGGCGGACCTTGTGATCCATTACGATCCCTGGTGGAACCCCACCACCGAAGAACAAGCCACCAGCCGGGCCCACCGCATCGGCCAAACCAGAAAGGTGGAAGTGATCCGCCTGGTCATGCACCATTCCATTGAAGAACAGGTGCTTTCCATGAGCGATCGCAAGCGCCGCCTCTTTGACAAGCTGATCACCCCCGGTGAAGAAATGCCCGCCCGTCTTTCTGATAAAGATATCCTTTCTTTGTTTGACGCAGGCTGAATTTCATAGTATAATTGTATATAGTGGACATCTATCCGATTCTTCAGAAAGCGGTGAACGCATTTGCAATACAAAAAGCGCAATTTTCTGCAAACAGAAAAAAACAATCAGCGCTCCCGGTTTATCAGCCTGGGCATCATTGCCGTGGTGATCATCCTGGTGGTTGTGATTCTCATCAGCCTGCTGAGCAATAACCGAAAGGTTTCCGCTGCCAGGCTCCCCTGCATCGCTTCCCAGGACATTCGACCCTTCGGCGATTATATTCTCTACTATGACGGGGTCACCCTGTTCTGCCTGAATTCCAACGGCACCGAACGCTGGGATTATACCCTGGGCAGCAACGCTTCCTTCTCCTGCAGCGATAAAAATGTGGTGGCCTGGAATAACAGCCAGCTACACATTCTCAATCAAAACGGCCAGCCCACCTATAACGAAAACCTGGCCAACAACATCCAGTTTGCCAAGGCCGGCAGCAAGTATGTGGGCATTGTGATGGGCACTGATGTGGGCCCTACCCTGGAAATCAAGGATATGCAGGGTACCACCATTGATACGGAAACCGCTGCCTATTCCGATATGATTATCACCGATATCGGCTTTTTTGACAACGGCGAATACCTGTGGACCACCTCCCTGGATATTTACGGAACCGTCAACAATGTGGTGATGCACACCTATAAAGTGAACATGACCAATTCCGGCGAAATCTCTCTGGGGGAACATCTGGTATATAACGTAGTTTTTGCCAATAATCAGCTTCACGTGATTTCCACCGAAAAAGTGCGGCGCTTTGATTACCGCGGTTCCGAAGATACGGAAGATTCCGTGCTGGTTTACGGCTGGAAACCGGAAGATTACGGCGTGGCGGACCGAAAAGCCATGCTGCTCTTCTCCCTCACCAACAACAGCACCGCCGGCATGAACCAGCTGCGTCTGCTCCATGGCAATACGGACAAGCGCTTTACCATGCCTTCCTTCTGTGTGGGCGCCGCCCTGTTTGAAAAGAGTGTCTACGCCTTTGCCAGCGACAGCATCTACCGTGCCGGTATCAATGCGCAGCGCTTTGAAGCCATTGCCTTGCCCAAATCCATGGACGGCGTGGTAGTGACCGATTTCCTGGGCATGCTCAATAACGGGGTGGCCATTCTCTGCGCTGCGGACGGCAGCGTGTATGCCGTAACGGTGCCCTGATGGAAGCCGGGCTGTACCTGCACATTCCTTTTTGTAAAAGCAAATGTGCTTATTGTGATTTTGCCTCCTTCGCCGGGCAGGAGCAATATATGGCTGCCTACACCCAGGCCGTGCTCCGGGAAATCCGCCAGAAAGCAAAAGCCTATCCCTTTACCATCCGCACCCTGTTCATTGGTGGCGGCACCCCATCCGTCTTTCCTGCCAAAGAAATGGATACGGTCCTTTCTGCCCTCCGCCGGCATTTTCTCTTTACGGACGATGCGGAATGTACCTGCGAATGCAATCCCGGCACGGTAACGGAAGATTTTCTTTCCGTACTGAAAAAGCACGGTGTCAACCGCCTCTCCTTCGGCGCCCAGGCCGCCCAGCCCCATCTTTTGCGCATGCTGGGCCGCATTCACACCTGGGAAGACGTGGTTTCCTCCGTTGAAATGGCCAAAAGTATGGGCTTTCATAACCTCAACCAGGATCTGATGCTGGGTTTGCCCGGGCAGACGGCAGAAGATGTGCGCGAAACCCTTTTGCGTGCCCTGACCCTGCAGCCAACCCACTTATCCTGCTACGGCCTGATCGTGGAAGAAGGCACAAAAATGCACGCTCAGGTGCAAAAAGGCCTGTGGCAGCTGCCAGACGAAGAAACAGAACGGGCAGAATACGCCATGTGCCAGGATATACTGGCTAAGCACGGCTTTGAGCAGTATGAGATCAGCAATTTTTCAAAACCCGGCTTCCGCTGCCGGCACAATTGGGATTGCTGGCAGAGAGTGCCCTATATTGGCATCGGTAGTGCCGCCTGCGGTTTTGTGGGAGCTGTGCGGTATCAAAATCCCCCTGGTCTGTCCGATTATCTGCAGGGAATGCCTGCAGCGGAAGAAACAATTTCCCCGGAAGATGCCCGGTTTGAAACGATGATGCTGGGGCTTCGCACCATGGAAGGGGTACAGGAAGATGCTTTCTATCAAATGCATGGGCAACCCCTTTCCGCTGTCTATGGGCAAAAGCTGCAAAGGCCCCTGCAGGAGGGCCTCATCCGCTGGGAAGGCGGCCGGGTTTTCCTCACCCGGGAAGGAATGAACCTGCAAAACAGAATTTTATTGGAAATTATGTGATCCCCTGGAACAAAACCCAACACTTATTCGTCTTATATAGTGTAAGGACAAAAAACTTGGAGGGAACCATTATGAAGCAGATCGCCAGAAAAATTATTCCCCTTTTCATTTGCCTTGCCCTGCTGTTTGCTTTGACCCCGGCCCAGGCACTTAATTACAATGATTTTGCCGTGGTGGATGGCAGTGATACATTGAACCTGCGCCAGGGTCCCGGCACCCAGTATGATCGGCTTTATACTGCCAAGCGGGGCGATTGGGTGATGATCATGGGCGAATCCGGCAACTGGTATCAGGTCATGGTCATGAGCAACGGCAAGGTTGGCTACATGAGCAAGAACTTCCTGGAGAGGGAAAACACCCTGTCCGAAGGTTTTGCAGCCACCACCGGCGTGGTTTCCAATCCTGTATCCACCCAGTTTCTGAATCTTCGCCAGTACCCCAGCCTGTCCGCTCCCGTGCTGGGCATCTACTATAACGGCGCCACATTCAATGTGCTTTCCTCTTACGATAACTGGTATCAGGTGGAAATCTATGGCCAGGTGGGCTACTTCATGAAAAATTTTGTCACCATTTATGGTGGAACCACCACCAAAACCGCGGTGATCAGCGCGCCAAACAGCGGTAAGACCAACCTGCGCTCCGCCCCCAGCAAAACGGATTCCATCATCCTGGCTCAGTATCCCAACGGTACTCAGGTGCAAGTGCTGCTGGAAGGCAACGACTTCTACCGTGTGTGCATCAACGGCCGCTATGGCTATATGGACAAGACCCTGCTGCGTTCCACCTCCTCCGGTTACGTGCCCGCGCCCTCCACCCCCAAGCCCTCCGTGCCCGTGCAGAAGCCAGATACCAAAGGCTATGCTTATGTGAATAATCCCGTGGCCACCCAGGTGCTGAATTTGCGGGAAGAACCCAGCACCACCTCCCGTGTCATTGCCCAGTATAAGAACGGCATTCGCTTCCACGTGATCGAAGTAGGCGAAACCTGGTGCAAGGTTTACGGCAGCGCCACCGGCAATATCGGCTATATGATGACCAAGTATCTTACCCTCTCCGGCACAGATAGCACCCAGAAAACCATCCAGAATGGCAATACATACGTAAATTTCCGTTCCAGCCCCAGCAAGACCAACAGCAGCGTCTATCAGCGGCTGTACACCGGCACCCCCGTCACCGTGCTCATTCCCGGCGATGAATGGACCAAAGTGCGCTATGCCGGTCAGGTTGGCTATGTGATGACTCAGTTCCTCAAATAATGTACAAGAAAACGAACGCTCTGCTTTTCCTGCCGGGCCATGCACCGGATAATGAGCAAAACCCTCCTGTTGTAGAACAAAAACTACGGCAGGAGGGTTTTTCGCGGTAAGAAAATCTGCTTTTTCATGCATCTGCTTCTTTATGTTCATTCATTAGGTAAATACAGGCACGGCGCGGGCTGCTGCTTCATCCGGAAAGAAACAAAACTTTTTTGCAAAGTGTGCTTGACATTTAACGCAAAGTATACTATACTTTATTTGCAAAGTCGACATTGCATTTTTAAAGTGAGGATTTTCTATGAAAACAAGGATCAAAGAACTGAGAAAGGCCAACAAGGTGTCTCAGGAAGAACTGGCGCTGGCGGTAGGCACCACAAGGCAGACCATCACGTCCATCGAAACGGAAAAATACATTGCTTCCCTGCCCCTGGCCTATCGGATCGCCAAGTATTTCAAGCTGCCCATTGAAGACGTTTTTATGTTGGAGGAGGAACTGTAATGAACCTGACCGCTTATAAAAAGACCGTGGAAAAGCGCCTGAACCTGATGCGTGTACTGGTAGCCTGTTTTCTGATCGTCATGGCTGCTGTCAATCTTTTTGTGGATTTACCTGAAGATGACCCCCGCAATTTCATCACCGGCATGCTGATTGGCATGGGGTGCGGCGGCAGCATTGTGGCGCTGTTCATCATTATGCAGCAGTCCAAAGCTCTGAAGGATGAAAATAAACTGCGCCAAATGTACATTGAAGAGCATGATGAACGCCACCGCATGATCATGCAGAAAGCCGGCCAGCCCCTGGTGATCTATCTGTCCCTTGTGCTGGTGGCCGCCGGCCTGATTGCCGGTTTCTTCAGCATCACCGTCACCATTACCCTGACTGCCGCCGCTATTTTCCAGCTGCTTGCCAGCGTCATTCTAAAGTTCATCTATTGCAAAAAGATGTAACTGCAAACAAAAAAGGCCCGAAGGCCTTTTTTTTGTTTTATCAGCGCAGGTTCATGCGGTGCTGTCTCAGTTCGGCATGACGGCGCTTCTTTTCCTGATACATCAGTTCGTCGCTTTCGTGGATGCAGTGGCTCATGGTCAGCCCCTCACCCAGTTCAAACACAGCGGCGCCGATGGAAGCACCCACGGTAAACCGGGCCGTATGGTTATAATCCCGGAGGAACGCCTCAAACTTGCGGCGGAATAGCTGCGCTCCCTGTTCATCGCAATCGGGAATGAACACCACATATTCATCCCCGCCGAAGCGGGCGGCGATGCTGCCGGCAGGTGCGGCATGGACAATGGCATTGGCAATGGTTTTGAGGGCCAAGTCACCGCCGGTCAAATGACCGTAGGTATCGTTAATGGCCTTGAGGTTATCCAGATCCAGCGAGATGAAGCACACATTCTTTTTGAACATGCACAGGTTCTGCCACTGGGAGAACAGCAATTCTTCAAACCCGCGGCGGTTGTAGATACCCGTCAGCACATCCGTGATGGAAGAGCGGCGGCGTTCTTCATATAGTGCCTCCAGCTTGAACTGGCTGTTCAGATTCCGCAGGGCGATGGAAATGATGATATTCCAGTGCATGTAAAACATGCTGGGCGTCTGATCTTCCTGATACTGAATGACGGTGTAGCCAAACATGCTTTCCCGCTGATGCAACAGATGCACATAGAAAGCCTGAGGCTCATCTCGCTCAGCCAGGGAAGGCAGAATGGTATTCTTATTGAATACCAGCCCCGGGGAACCGCCGTCTTCCCTGTCCTGAACCAGCGAAATCAGCTTCACGTTGTCCGTCATCTTTTCCGCATAGCCCTCTTCATCCGTGAACAGGCACAGATAGAAATCCCGAAGGGCAGGAATATCCGGCAGCTTGCGGATCACGGTGCTATGGAGATTTTCATAGGTTTCCGCAGCGTTGAGCTCAATGGAAAAATAGGTTTGGCTCACTTCACGCTGACGGATGGTGCGCAGCGTCTTGTTATAGTTCTGGATTTTCAGGACATAATCTTCTTTTTCTTCTTCCACGGGGCAGCCGCAGCTGTGCCGTTTCACAAAGCGGCCATCCAAATGCACATGCCGGTACGGCGGCAATTCTTCTCCCCGGGCTTCTGTCTGGATCAGTTCGTCCAGCATATCCATGGCCGTCAGGAGCATTTTTTTGTAATCCTGGCCAACGGTGGTCAGCCCCACACGGGAAAGGCTTACATTTTCGATGTTGTCAAAGCCTGTGATGGCCACATCTTCCGGTACGGAATAGCCATGGGCAATCACTTCTTCAATCAGTGCATAGGCCATATAGTCATTGGCGCACACAACCGCTTCCGGCCATTCTTCTTTGGGGCCGCTGAAGTAATGTTCATATGCCTTATCGGCGCCCTTGGTCCACATCGTGCCATAATAAACGGCATTTTCGGGAATGGGAAGCCCTCGTTTTTCCATTTCTTGCAGATAACACCGAAGGCGTGCTTCACTGTCCGGATGGCCTTCGTAACCGGCCTGGAAAGCAATCTTTTTGTATCCATGATCGTCCATCAGGTGCGCAAGCAAGGGACGAATGGCATCATTATCGTTGGTGTAAACGCTGTTATACTGAATACGGCTGTCCCGCACGCACACAATGGGGCATTTCACCCTGTTTTCCAGCATATCCAGCAGCCCTTCCCGGAAGCCGGGCATATCGTAAGAATCGGGCATCACCAAAACGCCGTCCAGTTTATCCGCCGGCGCAAAATTGAACATGGCCAGTTCCTGAACATCATAATGATTCAGACTGTCACGATAGCCTACCGTAAAAAAGTAAAAAACATCATAGCCCAGTTCGTTGGCCCGCTTCTGCGTCACCCGCTGGGCAATGGCTTGAAAATCTGTATCGGCACGGTTCATAAAAACGCCGATTGTCCGCCGTTTATTGGTGATCAATTATGCCTCTACTCCTTTCAAACAATCGTCATGGTTACATTTTTCTTCATTATAACATAAGTTCATGCAATTGAAAAGTACCATTTTGTTATTCCTGGAAATTTTCATGCCATTTTCTATCATATGTTATGCGGACGAACGACTGTGTATTGTCAAGTTTTTGTTTCCGTGATATACTGATGCAAGTTGTATACTGTAATTACGTACAAATAAACGAGTGGGAGGATCATTTTATGCTTTTGATCAAAAACGGAAAAATTCACGACGCAGTCCATGCCACCCCTTACACCGCCGATATTCTGGTGGACGGGCAGAAAATTGTAAAAATCGAAGAAAACATCTGCTGTGAAGAAGCGCAGGTGTTTGATGCTGCCGGACTGAATGTATTTCCCGGCTTTGTGGAAGCCCACTGCCATACCGGCCTGCACGGCTACGGCATCGGCTACGAAGGCGCTGATTATAATGAAATGGGCGATATTCTGGCCTGCCAGCTGCGGGGCATCGATGCCATTGAACCCCGGGATGAAACGTTAGTGGAAGCCCGGAAGGCAGGTATCACCACCCTGTGCGCAGGCCCCGGCAGCGCCAATGTGCTGGGCGGCACCTTTGCTGCATTCAAGCCTGTGGGCAACCGTATTGACGATATGTGCATCCGCCAGGAAGTGGCCATGAAGTGCGCTTTCGGCGAAAACCCCAAGCGCTGCTACCGGGAAAAGGGCAATTCCAGCCGCATGACCACGGCTGCCAAGCTGCGGGAAATGCTGTTCAAAGCCCGGGAATATCAACAGAAGATTGAACGGGCCGGAGACGACGCATCCAAAATGCCAGCCTTTGATATGAAGCTCAACGCCCTCCTCCCCGTCATGCGCAAGGAAATCCCCCTCAAAGCCCATGCCCATCAGGCGGATGATATGTTTACCGCCCTGCGCATTGCCCGGGAATTTGACGTGAATATCACCCTGGAACACGTCACTGAAGGCCATCTGATCGTGGATCAACTGGCCAAGGAAAACGTGCCCCTGGCGGTTGGCCCCACCCTCACCCATGCATCCAAGTTTGAGCTGCGCAACAAAAGCTGGGAAACCCCCGGTGCCCTTTCCAAGGCCGGCTGTCATGTATCCATCATCACCGATGCACCTGTGATCCCCCAGAAATATCTGCCCCTGTGCGCCGGCCTTGCCGTACAGGCCGGCATGGATCCCTTTGAAGCCCTGAAAGCCATCACCATCCATCCGGCAGAGCATATCGGCGTGGCAGACCGGGTAGGTTCCCTGGAAGTGGGCAAGGATGCGGATATCGTCATCACCGACGGCTGTCCCTTTGAAGTGAGTACCCATGTGAAGGCCGTCTTCATCAACGGTGAACAGGTGTAAATTCTTCATCACGAGTTTGAAAGGATGATTACCATGCGTCCGGAAGAATTGAAACAATTATTGGCGGATATGTCCCTGGAAGAAAAGATCGGCCAGCTGGTGCAGCTGCCTTCCTATTTCCAAAACGGTGGCCATATTACCGGCCCGGCCAGCGATATGGGCATCACCCAGGAAGACCTGCAATTGGCCGGCAGCTATCTTTCCATCATCGGCGCAGAAAAAATAAAAGCGCTGCAGGATGAATACATGGCCCATCATCCCCATCACATTCCGCTTGTTTTCATGGCGGATATCATCAACGGCTACCGCACCGTTTTCCCCGTGCCCCTGGCCCAGGGCTGCACCTTCCGCCCGGACATGGTGGAAGCAGGCGCTGCCACAGCTGCAAAGGAAGCCGCCGCCGCCGGTATTCATGTCACCTTCTCCCCCATGGCGGACCTGGTACGGGATGCAAGATGGGGCCGGGTGATGGAATCCACCGGCGAAGACCCTTACCTCAACGGCCTCATGGCTGCCGCTATGGTGAAAGGCTATCAGGGCGAACGCCTGACGGATAAAGGCCGCATGGCTTCCTGCCTCAAACACTTTGCCGGCTACGGCGCGCCGGAAGCCGGACGGGATTACAATAATGTGGAATTATCTCCCCGAACGCTGAAAGAAGATTATCTGCCCGCCTATCAGGCCGCCATTGATGCCGGCACGGCGCTGGTGATGACGTCCTTTAACACCCTGGACCGTATCCCCTCCACCGCCAACCGCTGGCTCATGCGGGATGTGCTGCGCAAAGACATGGGCTTTGACGGCGTATTGATTTCCGACTGGGCAGCCGTGGGCGAACTGGTCCCCCATGGCGTAGCGGAAGATTTTGCCGACGCCGCCCGTCTGGCCATCGAAGCCGGTGTGGATATGGATATGGTCAGCCCCTCTTACATCAAAAACCTGAAAACACTGGTGGAAAAGGGCAAAGTGCCCGAATTCCTTATTGATGAAAGCTGCCTGCGCGTTCTGGAACTGAAAAACAAGCTGGGGCTTTTTGAAAATCCCTATAAGGATCTGAGCGCCGACGACGAAGCAGCCCTGCTCCTTTGTGAAGAACACAAAAAAGCCGCTCAGGCCTGCGCCGAATTAAGCTTCGTGCTTTTGAAAAACGAAGGCATGCTGCCCCTTGAAAAGAATGCCGCAAAAAAGACGGCCTTCATCGGCCCCTTTGTGGACAATAAATTCCTGTGCGGTTCCTGGGCCATTTTCTGCGACGATCAGGATACCACCCCTTTGAAAGCGGCTCTGATGGATGCAGCCCTTCCCGGTACGACCGTCTTTGCCAAAGGCTGCCCGGTGCTGGGGCCGGAAGATATCGTCCACGGTTTCCAGAAGCCTGTGGAAAAAGAAGAAATGGATCTGGAACAGGCGCTGCAGGAAGCCATTGAAGCCGCCAAGGCTGCCGATCAGGTGGTGCTGGCGCTTGGTGAACATCGGGAATTTTCCGGCGAAGCTGCCAGCCGTGCCACCCTTACCCTGCCAGCCTGTCAGCAGCGGTTGCTGGATGAAGTGGCCAAGGTGAATGAAAACATCACCGTCATTCTCTTCTGCGGCCGTCCCATGGACGTTCGCGCCATTCAGAATAAAGCCAAGGCCCTGCTGGTTGCCTGGTTCCCCGGTACGGAAGGCGGTCCGGCGCTGGTGCGCACCCTGTACGGCGACAGCACCCCCTCCGGCAAGCTTTCCATGAGCTTCCCCTACTGCGCCGCCCAGCTGCCCATCCATTACAATCACCTGAGCACCGGCCGGCCCTTTAACGGCAACTTCGCCGAAGCCCGGTTTGGCTCCAAATATCAGGATATTCCCAATCAACCCCTGTATCCCTTCGGCTTCGGCCTGACATATACCGAATTCTCTCTGTCTTCCGTCCGTCTGGATCGGGATACCCTGCAGCCCGGCGAAACCCTCACCGCTTCCGTTACTCTGCAAAATACCGGCAGCCGTCCCGGCACCGAAACGGTGCAGCTTTATATCCGGGATGTGAAGGGCAGTGTAGCCCGGCCGGTGCGCGAACTGAAGGGATTCCGTCAGGTTACTTTGCAACCCGGCAAAACGGCAACCGTTTCCTTTACCATCACGGAAGAGATGCTGCGTTTCTACGACATCCACATGGATTATGTTTCCGAACCCGGTCTCTTCGAAGTCTTCATCGGCACCGATAGCCGGACGGAAAACAAAGCTTCCTTCACCCTGAAAAAATAAACCCAAACATAAAAGCGGATGCTCATGAGATGCATCCGCTTTTCTTTCTGTATTTTTTACACTTTTTTTCCTGCAATGTACGGCAACAGCCGGTTTTTTCCATCATGGTTCAGCTCCCAGATAATGGCGCCGGCCAACCCTTCTCTTTCGATATATTGCCGCTTGCAGCGCAGGGATGCTTCATCGTCGCCGGTGGCGATGGCATTTCCTTTTTTGTAGTAAGCCGATTGTGTTTGCTCATCCCAGATGCGCTGCCAGCTTTCGTCCAGCTGATCCGCCCCGAAATTGCGGCCTTTCTTTTCGTACGCTTTACCGAAGGGGAAAACTTCGTCCACACCTTCAAACACATGGAAATAGAACGCTGCCCCCAGCAGCAGTTTTTCCCTGGTCACACCGGCTTTCACAAAATCCGCCACACATTCTTCCACGCTGTACACGGCATAATCTGCTTTTTTCAGATTGGTTACCGGCGTACAAAAGCCGCCGGTCATATCATAGGTCATCAGGTTCACGGTATCCAGTACCGGCAGTGCCTGATCCCACCGATAATCCTGCACCCGTCCGGCGCCCACGGCAATGGATTGTTCCAGCTTCTTGCCGGTTTCTTTTTCCAGTGCATCCAGCTTTTCACGCATCCGTACCAGCAGCTCCGTCACATTCTGCGGATCGTCCGGGCTGCATTCTATTCCGGCTGCATCCGAGCCCGGGTATTCCCAGTCCCAGTCGATGCCGTCCAGGTTCATCTCTTTCATAACGGCAATGGCGCTTTCGGCCAGTTTTTCCCGACCTTCCGCCGTTGCCACCGCCGGGGAAAAGCCGCCGGCCCCCCAGCCGCCAACAGACAGGTTCACTTTCAATTTCGGAAAATCCCGCTGCAGCTTTTCCAGCCTTTCCCGCTGCTTCAGATGAGCAATGCTCACTTTCCCCTCTTTCACCAGCCCGAAGGAATAGTTCACATGGGTCAGGCACGCCGCCTGTTCGAATGTGAAATCCCGATGAAATGCCCAATCGGAAATATACCCTTCTGTTCGGATCATACCGCTCACTCCTGCCGAATAATATACACATTGTTTCATACTTTTTCCTGTCACCAGTATAGCAGAATTTTTATCCGTTTTCAATCGTCCGCATGAAGCGGCCGAAAATTTGTGTATATTCCGTGTATTCTTCATAATTATGTAATATTTCGATGTATATAAATTGTTTTTATGCTGTTTTTTTCTCATGATATTTGCATGGATTACGTCAAAAACCTCCCGATTTATCAAGGTTTTCGCCTTTTCAAAATAAATAACGAAAGAAAAATTGTAATCATTGACAGCTGTATAAACATGTGGTATTGTATAAACAATTCAGACAGGGGTTATGTCCTGTCCCATTATTCAAGGAGGAAATCAACCATGAAAAAACTGTTGAGCATCGTTCTGGCTGTAGCTATGCTGCTGACCATGGCTTCCTTCGCTGTTGCTGAAGAAGGCAACTGGAAGATCGCCATCCTCACCGGTACCGTATCTCAGGGTGAAGAAGAATTCCGCGCTGCCGAAAAGGCCATCGCCACCTGGGGCGCCGATCACATCATCACCGACACCTATCCGGACAACTTCATGTCCGAAATGGAAACCACCGTTTCCAAGATTGTTAACTTCGCTCAGGATCCCGACGTCAAGGCCATCGTGGTTTGCCAGGCTGTTCCCGGCACCAAGGCTGCCTTCGATAAGGTTCGCGAACTGCGCGGCGACGAAGTTCTGCTGATCGCCGGCACTCCCCAGGAAGACCCCGCCGTTATTTCCGAAGCTGCTGACATCGTTATGTACGCTGACGAAATCGCTCAGGGCGATACCATCATGGAAACCTGCGCCAACTGGGGCATCGACGTGCTGATCCACTACTCCTTCCCCCGTCACATGGCCATGGAACTGATCGTTGGCCGTCATGCCCTCATGCAGGAAAATGCTGACGTTCTGGGCATCGAACTGGTTGACGTGACCGCTCCCGACCCCACTGCCGAAGCCGGCCTGTCCGCTTCCCAGCAGTTCATTCTGGAAGACGTTCCCCAGCAGATGGCTAAGTACGAAGGCAAGAAGGTTGCTTTCTTCACCACCAACTGCGGCATGCAGCCCTCTCTGCAGACTGCTGTTCTGGCTCAGCCCAATGCCTACTATCCCCAGCCCTGCTGCCCCTCCCCCTATCATGCCTTCCCCGCCACTCTGGGCCTGGAACTGGCTGTGGGCGGTGACGACGAAGCTGCTCTGAAGGCTATCGCTGCCAAGCTGAACGAATACGGCGCTGTGGGCCGTTTCTCCACCTGGTCTTCCCCCGTTGCCATGACCATCATCGAAATCGGTGTTGAATATGGCAAGGCTTACATCGATGGTCAGCTCAACGGCACCAACGACGCTGCCAAGCTGTCCGAACTGCTCACCACCAAGATCGACGGCGCTGTGGTTGCCAACTACACCAATGCTGATGGCGTGACTTTCGACAACTACTACACCATCCTGCTGGCTCCCGTTGATTTCAACGACTACCTCGAATAATTAAACCCAGTTCAGGGAACAGGGCCCGCCCCATTTCGGGCGGGCCCCTATTTTGCAAAGGAGGTTCACCGAATGAGCGCTGATTACGTTCTTGAAATGAAAAACATCGGCAAGCGCTATGGTGAAAATACAGTGCTGGAGGGTGTTACGCTCCAGGTTCGCCCCGGCGAAATCCATGCCCTTCTGGGCGAAAACGGCGCTGGTAAATCCACGCTGATGAACGTACTTTTCGGCATGCCCGTCATTCACACCACCGGTGGTTTTGACGGTCAGGTGCTGCTCAACGGCGAAGAAGTGCATATCTCTTCTCCCAGTGACGCCATGACAAAAGGGATTGGCATGGTTCATCAGGAATTCATGCTGCTGCCCGGTTTTACCGTTACCGAAAATATCAAGCTGAACCGTGAAATGACCAACCGCAATCTGGTCAGCCGGCTGCTTGGCAAAAATATGGAAACTCTGGATATGAAGGCCATGTCCTCCGCCGCCAGAAAGGCTCTGGACAGTGTCGGTATGTCCATTGATGAATACACCCGCGTGGAAGGTATGCCCGTGGGTTATATGCAGTTTATTGAAATTGCCCGTGAAATTGACAAAACCGGTGTGAAGGTGCTGGTGTTTGACGAACCCACCGCTGTGCTTACCGAAAGCGAAGCCGAACAGCTGATCCGGGTAATGAAGGCTATTGCCGAAACCGGTATTGCCATCATCTTTATTACCCACCGCCTGGACGAAGTCATGGAAGCTGCCGATGCCATCACCATCCTTCGTGACGGCCATCTGGTAACCAGCATTCAGAAGAAGAATACCAGCATCATCCAGCTGGCTGAACTGATGATCGGGCGCAAGGGCGAAGCCATGGTTTCCGTGGAAAGCCGTCCCCTGCCCCAGGATCAGGTGGCGCTGCACGTGGATGATCTGTACGTCAACATGCCCGGCGAAGAAGTGCGCGGCGTTTCCTTTGACGTATTTGAAGGCGAAATTCTGGGGATCGGCGGTTTGGCCGGCCAGGGTAAGCTGGGCATCCCCAACGGTATCATGAGCCTGTATGATTCCGAAGGCAATGTGGAATTCTTTGGGCAGCCGCTGAAGCTTGGCAACGCCGCCGATGCGCTTCGTGCCGGTATGGCCATGGTTTCCGAAGACCGCAAGGGCGTAGGCCTTCTGCTGGACCAGAGCATTGAAGACAATATCGTCTTTACGGCCATGCAGGTAAAGAAAGAATATCTTTCTTTCCTGGGTCCCATTTCCCTGAAAAACAGCCGTCAAATCCGTGAACAGGCCAACCGGATGATTAACGAACTGGACATTCGCTGCTTCGGCCCCACCCAGCATACGGGCACGCTTTCCGGCGGTAATCAGCAAAAAGTGTGCATCGCCCGTGCGCTGACCATGGATCCCAAATTCCTCTTTGTCAGCGAACCTACCCGCGGCATTGATATCGGTGCCAAGAAGCTGGTGCTGGAAACATTGGTGAAACTGAACCGCGAACAGGGCATGACCATCGTGATGGTTTCTTCCGAGCTTCAGGAACTGCGTAGCATCTGCGACCGCATCATGATCGTATCCGAAGGTGAAGTGGTGGATACCCTCTCCCCCGATGCCAGCGATGCGGATTTCGGTCTTGCCATGAGCGGCATCAAGCCCAGCGAACACAAGAAGGAGGCGATGAACAATGACAACCAGTAAAGTCCGCCGGATCATTGCTTTTGCACTGACCGCCATCGCCCTGATCGCCATTGTTTGCGGCATTGTTACGCTGATTCTGCGCAACGGCCAGACCGGCGAAGATGCGCTCCAGTCTATGCGCCTCCATTCCGTTATAAACGCTTCCGGCGATGTGGAAACCTTCGTTGCCATCGCTGAAAAGCAGGCTACGGAAGCCGCCAAGCAGGAATACAACGAAAAATACAAGAGCCTGCCCCGGAACGATCCCAATAGAATTTCCATGGCTGAACTGACGAAAATGCGCAAGGCTGAGGCTGCAGAAGCCACCCGTGCCATGTACGCCAACAGCAGCGTGGATCTTTCTGCCATGGATACAACCGGTCTGAAAGCCGCTCTGCTTGACTATGCCAACAAACTGAAGGACTATTACGACGCTAAGGACGAAGCGGAAAAGGCATATCGTGCAACCCACGAAGCGGAAGCCCGCGCCAAGGCGGAAGCCGAACGCCAGCAGAAGCTGGAAGCCGGTGAAGAAGTGATCGGCGATCCCGTGATCGTCATCGATATGTCCAAATTCGTTGCTACGGACGAAATGCTGGAAAAACAGGCCATCGCCGATGAAGCATATCTGATCGTGGGCACCGAACTCAAGAAATTCTATCCCCTGATCGACGACGAAACGCTGAACACCCTCAAGCCCACGCTGTCCGATATCGTCTTCCAGCCCGGCGATGATTTTGCCCTGCTGTATGACCGTTATGTGGAAAAGGGCAGCGCCGTTGCGCTTGAAAATGCTTTCCTGGCAACCCTGGTCCGTCACGCTGACGATATCATCTATGCCGGTCTGGCGCTCCTGATCCTGGCTTTGATGATCCTCTATTACGAAACGCTGAGCAAGAAGCTGGGGCTCCCCCGCATTGTGCTGGGTTCCTTCTTCATTCTGCTTTGCTTCCTGACGTTGTGGTTTGATCTTTCCCTGCCTGCCCTCCTGTCCAATACGCTGGTGCGCCTTGGCATGAACTCCATCATGGTGCTGGCCATGGTTCCCGGTATTCAGTGCGGTATCAGCCTGAACCTGGGCCTGCCCATCGGTCTGGTGGCCGGTCTGGTTGGCGGTCTGTGCACCATCGAATGGGGCATTCCCGGCATTGCCGGCTTTGCCGTGGCCATTGCCATCGGCGTCGTTATTGCCGCTATTGCCGGCTGGCTGTACGCCCAGATGCTCAACCGCCTCAAGGGCGAAGAAATGTCCGTTACCACTTATGTTGGTTTCTCCATCGTATCGCTGATGTGCATTGCCTGGCTGGTGCTCCCCTTCAATAGCCTGAAGCTGCGCTGGCCCATGGGTACGGGCCTTCGCAACACGGTGGGCCTGGATTCTACCAACTTCAAGCACATCCTGGACGATTTCCTTTCTTTCAGCATCGGCGATCTGACGATCCCCACCGGTGCTCTGCTGTTCATGGCGCTGATGTGCCTGCTGGTATGGCTGTTCACCCGTTCCAAGACGGGCGTGGCCATGGCTGCCGTGGGTAATAATCCCCGCTTTGCCGAAGCTACCGGCATCAACGTGAACAAAATGCGCGTGATCGGTACTGTGCTTTCCACCATGCTGGGTGCCATCGGTATTCTGGTCTATTCCCAGAGTTACGGCTTCATCCAGCTGTATACCGCTCCCCGTCAGATGGGCTTTGTGGCAGCCTCTGCCATCCTCATCGGCGGTGCTACCACCACCCGTGGTAAGATCAGCAACGTGCTCATCGGTACGTTCCTGTTCCAGGGCGTACTGACGCTGGGCATGCCCGTTGCCAATGTGCTGGTGCCCGGTTCCACCTTCTCCGAAACTCTGCGCATCCTCATCTCCAACGGCATCATCCTCTATGCCTTGACCAAGTCTGGAGGTGGCTCTCGTGGCTAATGAAAAGAAATTCAACCTTTCTTCCTTCCTTCGCAGCAATGCGGTTATGATCCTGTTCGTGGCGCTGTCCATCGTGTGCCTGTTGGCCAGCGGACAGAACCTGAACAAGGTGCTGGGCGATTTGACCGGCCGCATGGGCCGTAACATCTTCATTGTACTAGCCCTGATCATTCCCGTGGTTGCCGGTATGGGTATCAACTTCGCCATCACCATCGGCGCCATGGCGGCCCAGATTGCCTGCCTGTGGACGGTGGAATGGGGCATCAGCGGCCTGCCCGGCATGCTGCTGGCTGCTGCCATCACGGTGCCGCTGGCTTCCTTCTTCGGTTTCCTCATCGGTAAACTGATGAACAAAATGAAGGGCCAGGAAATGATCGGCGGTTTGATCCTGGGTTACTTCGCCAATGGTCTGTATCAGCTGCTGTTCCTGTTTGTGTTCGGCAATCTGATCCCCCTGAATGCCCCTGGCCTGGTGGTTAAGGGTTCCACCGGTGTTGCAAACACCATCGACCTTTCCACCGAACGCGGCTTCAAGTATGCGCTGGATGATGTATGGCGCATGCCCCTGCTGGATGCCCTGTATCTGGTGCTGGGCATTGCTGCTGCCATTATTCTTGTGATGATGCTGCTCAAAAAGATCAAGCAGCGGCGCGGCCTGATCATCATTGGCATCATGGCTGTCGTTACCGGCCTCACGTTCATCCCCCCCATTGCAGCCATTTTTGAGAACATCAGCGCTCCTATGGCTACCTTCGGCGTAGTGGCCCTGCTGTGCCTGTTCAATACCGCTCTGCTGAAAACCCGCCTGGGCCAGAACTTCCGCGCTGTGGGTCAGAACCGCACCGTGGCCAACGCTTCCGGTATCAATGTGGATCGTGTGCGCATCATCGCCATCATGATTTCCACTGTGCTGGCCGGCTGGGGACAGCTGATCTTTGTGCAGAACATGGGTTCCTTCCAGACCTACGGCGCTCATGAACAGGTGGGCCTGTATGCCGGTGCTGCCATTCTGGTAGGCGGTGCTTCCATCCGGAAAGCAACCAACAGCCAGGCCATTCTGGGCTGCATCCTGTTCCACCTGATGTTCATCGTGGTTCCGGACGCCGGTAAACTGCTCTCTTCCGATGCTTCCATCGGTGAATATCTGCGTGCCTTCATTTCTTACGGCGTTATCGCCCTGGCGCTGGTCATCCACGCCTGGAGCGGTATCCAGAAGAAAAAGAATCCCCGGGAAGCCTTGGCTGTCCGGCGATAAACAAAAACAAACGTCCTGTTCCTTCCGAGTTATTATGTAGAGGAAGGTTTACCCCTCCTCGTCATGAGTCGCGGGAAATACAAGTAATTCAAGCAGTTATGGCTTGAAGGGAAACCTTCAAGTACATAGCTGCTTTTTCTATTGCAGCAGAAAGAGAGGATACCCCATGAAACTGACCTATCGCCGCTGTGGAGACTACTACCTGCCCAACATCGGCATCCCTGCCGAGGACATGCGCCCGCTTGGCAAGTACGGCAGAATGCGCATGCGATACCTCCGGGAGCATCGGTCCCTCTTGTTCAATCAGCTCCTGCTGTCCGGCAAGCTCATGAAGCACCTGTACAGCATTGACGATGCCTGCCAGGAACGCCTGGATCTGCTGATTCCTCAGATGAAAGCAGCCGAAGGCGTTACCGAGGACTTGAAAGCTGCCGACCAGATGGAATGGGTACGCCGCATGAACAGTATTCACAATCGGATTGAAGAAATGCTGTTCAACGAGCTGATTTACGACTGAGGAACTGTGCCACATAGCAAACAGGCACGAGCGACACGCCCGTGCCTGTCTCCCCAAGAATCAGATGGAGGTACTTATGAAGAAACTGCTCAAGCTGCCCCTGCGGATAGCCACTCTGCCTCTCATTGCGATACTGCTGGT